>NVXL01000064.1 GCA_002746115.1 Alteromonadaceae bacterium | reverse complement strand
TTTTCTTCGATTGACTGCCTAAGTTCGCTTTGCTCTTTGATAAGTGCGGGTAATTTTGTATTGCCTGATTCGTAAAGTTTAGGCGCAGCTAAGTCTTGCTCTACTTGATTGAGCTTGGATTGTAATTGGTCGATCTGCTTTTCCAGCTTCTTAAGTGCATTCGTGAGTGGTTTTAACTTTTCTCGTTGCGCGGCGGCAGATTGGCGTTGCGCTTTTTTGTCGGTGTTTTTGTCTGCGGGGCTGTCGTCGGAAGCGCTAGGGTTTAACGCTTGCTGGCTACTCGTTGGCGTTACTTGTTGGTCTTTGGCAGCAAGCCAGCTTTGATAATCTTCGAGTGTGCCGTCAAAAGCGGTGACTTTGCCGTCATCTACCAGTACAAAACTGTCGACAGTATTTTTAAGCAAGTGCCTATCATGAGATACCACCACCAAGGCTCCGTTAAATGCTTGTAATGCTAAAGTTAACGCGTGGCGCATTTCTAGATCTAGATGGTTAGTGGGCTCATCAAGGATTAATAAATTCGGTTTTTGCCAGGCGACAATTGCGAGGGCAAGTCGTGCTTTTTCACCGCCAGAAAAATGTCGGATACCCTCAAAGGCGCGGTCACCTTGAAAGCCAAAACCTCCAAGGAAGTTGCGTATCTCTTGTTCGCTCGCTTTTTCATTTAACCTTTGCAGGTGCAAGGCACAGGAGGCCTCGAGATCCAGAGCTTCTAGTTGGTGCTGTGCAAAGTAGCCAATATTAAGGTGCGTACCCTCAGTGCGGTCGCCAGCGAGTAGTGGCTGCATATTGGCTAGGGTTTTAATCAATGTGGATTTGCCCGCACCGTTATGGCCGAGTAAACCAATACGAGTGGAGTCCAGAATTCCGAGATTGATTTTACTTGCGAGCGGAACGTCACCATCTTCGGTTTTATAGCCAATGGTGGCTTCACTCAGATGAATTAAGTTTTGCGGGATTTTCTCCGGCTCAGGAAAGCGAAAGCTAAAAGGCGAATCAATGTGGGCTGGTGCGATTTTCTCCATACGCTCCAGCTCTTTAAGTCGGCTCTGTGCCTGTTTTGCCTTGGTTGCTTTGGCGCGGAAACGACGCACAAAGTCTTCAATTTCGGCAATGCGCACCTGCTGCTTACTGTGAGCGGCGCTTTGTTGAGCGAGCCTTTCTGCGCGTTGGCGCTCGTAGGCTGAGTAGTTGCCGACGTAGCTGCAGATGAGTGTGTTTTCAAGACTGGCGATCGCCTGCACAACATTGTCTAAAAAGTCTCTGTCGTGAGAGATGATGAGCAATGTGCCGTCATAGCTTTGCAGCCATTGCTCCAGCCAAAGCGTTGCATCTAAATCGAGGTGGTTTGTAGGCTCATCGAGAAGGAGCAAGTCGGAGCGACACATTAAGGCCTTGGCAAGGTTTAAGCGTATACGCCAGCCGCCGGAAAAGTCATTAATCGCGCGGCTTTCATCCTCCGTGGAAAACCCCAATCCAACGAGTAAGCGCTGTGCCCGTGACGCTGCGGTATAGCCATCGATGTGTTCCATTTGGCCGTAAAATTTAGCGAGTTGCTGGCCGTCGTCTTGGCTGTTTTCAATGGCGTTTTCGACTTCTCGTAATTCGGCGTCGCCATCTATCACATAATTAAGCGCGTCTTGTTGGCTGGTGCCAACCTCTTGCGCCATATGGGATATTTTCCAGTATTTGGGGATTTTGCAGTGGCCTGCATCTTCATGCAGTTCGCCAGTAAGGAGTTTGAATAGGCTAGATTTTCCGGTACCGTTAGCGCCAATGAGACCCCATTTTTGACCTGGGTGGATGGTAAGGTCGGCGTTGTTGAATAGTACTTTAATGCCTCGCTGGAGGTGAACCTTGTCTAGTTGGATCATGCTTGTCGGCAATCAGCTCATGTTTGTTTTTTGTGGCGATATAAGTCCCGGTCTGCACGCACAAAAATACTGTCGATGCTGTCTGTGGGCTCGGCGTTAGCGCAGCCAATGCTGGCAGACATATCATATTGACGCAAGGTCTTTTCGTTGTTAATGGCTTGATGAATGGTGTCGATTAATAATTGCGCTGTCGACGGACTGCCGGTTTGCAATATGGCGAATTCGTCGCCACCAATACGAAAAGCGTGATCGTCGGTATTGATGCAATTTGATAGCGCTCTTGCAAATGCGATCAAGACTGTATCGCCAATACGGTGACCGTAGTTGTCATTGACGTCTTTAAATGCGTCTAAATCGAGAACCAGTAAATTAAAACGGGAGTTGTCGGAGAGTTTGTTATTGACGCGCATACCGAGGTGCTGGTCAAACTCTAAACGGTTATGTAAGGCGGTGAGGCTATCACGCGTGGCCAGTTGCTTAACTTTATGGTATTGCTGTGCGTGAGATAAGGGGTAGCTTAAGGTTTGGCTTAAGCTTTGTATGTAGCGCAGCTCGTTTAGGCTCGGTTTGGTAGTGAATCTTAATTCCAACTTACCTAGGGGCTCGCCTTTTAGTTTGACGGTAATACTGTGTTTAATGTCATCCATGTGTAGCATGCCAGCATATTGCTCTTGAACATTGCTGGTGTTTAAACTATCGGTATAACAAAAGCTCAAACCGCGCACGAGAAAGTTCTTGTTGAGGTATTCGAAGAAGCTTTCTAAGAGCACCTCGATTTCTAGGCTCGTCTGTAGCTTTGTAAGCAAATGGAAATATGCTTGCTGTTCGTGATTGGCTTCCGTGAAAGGTATGCGGTCATAATGACTGGTATGTAGGCTTAAGTCCGCGCTACGGCGTATTACTCGCAATTTATTCACTTTCGCTCCGATAACTCTAATGTACTTAGGGTGAGCTATATAACGAAAAGTGAAGTTATGTACTTAGCTCTAAAGTGTCATTGTTATTTTAGGGGCAATAGACGCCAAAAAACATTACACCTGTTTACACCGACCTTGATATGTAACGAAAAGTATTGTCTATAGAAAGTGTCGTCGAAAGTTGGGCGCTGAGGCTCGGTAGGGGAATATTATTCAAAATAATTCGGAGGGTGTAGAAAGTATAGAAAATGTAGGCGTAAAAAATGCGAGGAAGATAGAAGCCTTGTAATATTTAAAGCCTTCTATCTACATAAAAACAATTTGAATATAAAAAGTACTTAAAAAAATTAATACTAGTCCAAAATAGCGTATACACCGAGTGAGTAAGCACGCTTCTCGCTCGCGCCTTTTAGTGATGACGTCTTAATTATGCCGCCGAGTAAAAAGTCCTTTGAGCTAAAGCGGGTATTCCCTGTACCGCGATCGAAGTTAAGCACATCCCCGGTATCAAAGGTATAAGCAATCACATCACCCGCCTCAATATTGACTGAAGTTGGAAAGCGTAAAAACGAATTGCCAGTTTTTTGAGTTGTCAGTAATGGACTTTTCCAAACAACTAAATAGTCGTCATTAATCGGGCGTAGTACATTAACTGTAAGGCTCGTCAGATTGACAAAATACCCGGTTGCTCCTTCAAGTATGCCTTTTCTTGGCACTGGATTTGCGAGATCAACTAATGTTCCTAAGCGAGGCTCAAGTTCGGCTCGATCGAGTAGTTCTCCACCGATGTAATCGAGAAGATTACCCTGCAATAAAAAGTCCTTTGAGGCTGCAATACGCTGTTGAACGAACTTGCGTACACTTGTGCGTAGCTCTATCGACTCGTTAAAACGAGATTCCTTTTCCGTGCTAATGACAGATTTAACACGCTCAAGCTCTGAGTTGTCCGCTTGTAATTGTCGCTTCTCGGCGCTTAGGCTTTCAATTTTCTGTTTGGCGCTTTGCAACTCAGTTTTTAAAGTGTTGTTTTGGTTGACTAAATCATCCTGATTTGCCGGGGTTTCACATGCACTTAGCATGTATAAAACCAGTAAGGTAATAGCTGAACGTAAAAGGGTAGTACTGTGCATACCTGACTCCTTATTAAGTCGTAAAATGAGATCCGCAATCGCGGTTAAGAATTGTTTACTCCACTTGGAATAAAATAGACGATAGCGCTTGATTTGCCAGCAAAACATCCATTACATAGGTTCCTACTGGGAAGCCCTTTACGGGGCGATCAAGGCTCAGTGTTGCTCTGCCTTGTACGCCTTGTACAATTGTTGATGCTTCTAATATTAGCAAAGACCGCGCACCATCCCACAGCTGGACTTGAAAAAGCGTGGCATCAGATTGTAGGTTGATATAGTCAAAGCCTATGAACAAGCTGTGGCGGGCTTGCACGGGCAGATTTTCTACCACCGGGACGAGGGTGTTAAAGTCGGTAGCACTTAGTGCCAAATTCGATATTCTGGGTTGAGAGGCCTCAAGCCTGATTTGGATCGCATTTTCGACTTCGCCCAACAATTGTTTGAAGTCGGTATTATTCGGCAGCTTTACTTGGGCCTTGCTGAGCGCATATTTCGCGGTTTCCAGCTTGTCGTTCTGGATGAGCAGCTTAACTTCCTGAATGAAATCGTTTGAGAGTTGCCGGATGCCCGAGAGGGTTGCCGAGTGTTTTGGGCGTATCACGAGTATTTGCTGATAGTAGTCAAACGCGCTGCTCCGGTCCGGTTCAAATAAAAAACCATTGGACTGCTGTGCTTGAGCTTTAGCACTTAGCGTTTCTATTTCGATGTTCTCAGTCCTTATTGTGGCGATTTGCCGAGTTAAGCTCTTTGCCGTCGTGTTACTTTTGTCGTCTGACAGTACAATATTGAGTAAGCGCTTGGCCTTATTGAATTCGTGGTTCTGAATCGCTCTTTTTGCGATTTGGTTTAGGCGCTTGTAAACATCGCTCAAACCTTGCTTCGCCCCTTTGTGTTTGGGGGCAAGGCTTAATACCTCCTTGAAAGCTTCTATGGCATTACCTCCACTTGGCCGGGTCAATGCGCTGTTGCTAGCGTATTCTTGAGCTTGCTTGTACAAAGTCGCCAGTCTTTGCTGCTGCGTTAAGCGGGTTGATAAGCTCTCGAAGGTTGCTTTGGGTGTATCGTCAAATTGTTTTTTTAATTGTTCTAGCAGCGTAGTGGCGCTGGTGAACTCACCGTTTTCTATCTGTTTGGAGACCCTCTGTAACAGGGAACTTTGCAGGGTTTCAAAGGCCGTGTTGATCTCCGTGTCGTCCGGCGCTTTGGCTAGGTATTGCCGATACGACTGGACTTGCAGGGTTAATGCTTGTTTATCCGCAGGTGTTTGCTCACGCAGAGACAAAAGCGACTGGCGTTGTTTTTCTAGTTCGAGTGCTGACGCTTGTTCGGCGGTGGGAGTTACGGCGGCTTGGGATATGTCTGATGTTGGCGCTTGGGTGGGTAGCGTATCTGTTGTATCCGCACTTGGCGTTGTTATTGTTGCCGTTGCCTCAGTGTCTATCGCGGGTGAATTATTTGTGGTGTCGGAGCTTTCCTCGCTTGCAGATAATTTATCCGTATGTGTTCGATCATCATCTTGTGTTGTTCGTAGGGGCGGGAGAGAGCTTGGCACTAAAGTTTGCTCTGTCTTCGGTTCGTTATTTGTGCCAGCGTTTAATGGTGGAGGTAGTTGTGAGTTTGTTTTTAGGTCGGGAATATAAGCCGTTAGCCATGTAGGTTGTTGTTGGTAAAGTACACCGCCACCGACGCTTAACAATATCAAAAGCCCCACTAGCCATGGCCATAAACTTGCCTTCTCTTCCATTTCGAATTGGCCGTCAGCAATAGTAAAGCGCTCAGCGGATGTACTACGTGACACGCCAGATATTGGGCGAACTAAAAGCGGAACAGAGGACTTGCTCATATCGACGGTTGGTGTTTCGTTAGAGATATCTTCGACCTGAATGTAAGCCGCTTTAGCGGCAGCTTCAATTTCTTCGATGATGTCAAAATCGAGATTATCGAGCTCCTCTATGAGTGCGTGAGCCGTCTCGAAGCGTTCTTCGAGTGCTTTTGCCATCATGCCATCGATAAGTGGCTGCAACGGTTCCAGTCCTTCAGGTAAGGTCGGCACCGGGTCGGTTATATGTTTAATGCCAATCGCAACGGCAGAGTCAGCGTCGTAAGGTACATAACCGGTTAGCAGTAGGAAAAAGACAGCGCCCAAACTATATATGTCGCTGCGGGTGTCAACTTCCTTCCCTTGAGCTTGCTCTGGGCTCATGTAGTGTGGTGTGCCGATGGCCATCCCTTCTTGAGTCATTTGGGTGTCGGTTTTGGCCGCACGTGCGATACCGAAGTCCATCAGAATTACCCGCCCGTCGGTGCGGTGTAACATGATGTTTTCAGGCTTGATATCTCGGTGTACAAAACCTCTATCACCCGCGTAAGCTAAAGCGCTAGCAACGTCGCGAACAACGTGTATCTTTTCTTGCAGGCTGAGTTGATGTTTGACAGCTTTGAGCTCATAGCCGTCAATATGCTCCATCGAGAGGTAATAATAGTCTTCGTGCTGACCAACGTTGTGTACGGTGATGATATTGGGGTGGACGAGGTTACTAACGATCTTGGCTTCGCGAAAGAAGCGTTTACCAAAACTTGGGTCGTCGCTTAATGATTTAGACATCACCTTGAGGGCGATTTGGCGTTCGAAGATTTCCTGCTCAGCAAGGTACACTGTGGCCATGCCGCCTTGGCCAAGTTTTTTGAGAATTTTGTATCCAGGGATTTCTATCGGCATTTAAAGCGACCAGAGGCGGAATAATAGCTAAAGTACAGGCATACCCCGTGAATTTATCTGTGACGATGAGTGCTTTAGGCCACGGGTTAACCTTTAACTTGTTTATAACATTTTACGGCCAATCATAGCCTATAAGCATAGCTGATACTCAGCAGAGAAAGCGGCTATTATTAAATTTTAGCGCTAAATGGCGTAAAACTATTGTTATAAGCGAGGGGGCAATGGCTATCTCGTCGGATTTAAGCAAAAAATCAAAAACCGTATTGTTCGCGTCTAGTCAATAATCCACTAAACATATATCGAATCTGTCTTGCTCTATCAGTCAAACTATCAGTGGGTATTATGCCTTAATGATGTTTAGGCAGCGTGACTAATTCAAACCAAAACTGCTCCATTTGCACAACGGCCTTCACAAAATCTTGTTGGCAAACCGGTTTGGTGACAAATGCATTGGCGCCCATATTATAACTTTGCTCAACATCTTGGTCGTTATTCGATGTCGTTAGCATAATGACTGGAATGGTATGCAGCTGCTCGTCTTTACGAATGGCTTTTAGGGTCTCACGGCCATCCATTACCGGCATATTAATATCTAGTAAAATTAGATCAGGTGATGGGTAGCGTTCTCGGTCTGAATAAGGCGCTTCGCCTCGGAGCATTTTCAAGGCATTACTACCGTTATCAGCGATCAGTAAGTCACAGTTGACCTGGCCGTCTTCCAGCGCGCGTTCCACCGTGATCTGATCCGCTCTGCTGTCCTCTACCAATAGTACCGTCGCTTTTCGCCGCTGGCCTTGTGGTGGTCTATACATGAAATATTCCTGTTAAGCATAACGTGTATTATGGAGTGACTAAATTATTTTTCAGTTTAACCGCTTAGCRCATTTTCCTGGTNAAACGGCACGTTGTGATCATACCCTTCTACCGGTAATTCTATGCAAAAACAGCTGCCTTTCCCCTCGGTTGAGGTGACGCTAATTCTACCGTAGTGCCGATCTACAATCTTTTTAACAATAGATAAACCCATTCCTGTGCCGCTATATTGATCACTACTGTGTAGCTTTYTAAATGCCAGAAAGATAAGCGACAAATACTCTTTGTCGATGCCAATGCCGTTATCTTCCACCTCAATGCGTACTAGGTCATTGCTCACATTATTTTTAGGTAGCATTTTATAGCGAATATTAATCACCGGAGGCGTATCTTCTCGATGAAATTTAATCGCATTGCTGATTAAATTCTGAAGTAACTGTCCGAGTTGACCTCGGTCGCCTAACACCTGACAGGCATCGCCTTCGACAATGATTTGTGCTTTCTGCTCATCAATTAATGCCATAAGCTGGCTGTGTACTTGCTTGATCAAATCTTCGATATCGACGGGTTCTTTTTTTAGGTCGGTATTGGCTGCGCGGCTTAAAAGTAACAGGTCATTGACTAATTGCGTCATGCGTTTGGCTGCGTCTTCAACGTAGTGAACATCTTCTGCAACGCGCTGCCAATTACTTTTTTCAATATCGCTTAGTAAATACCCCGTAAATGTACGTAATGTGCGCAAGGGCTCTTTGAGGTCGTGTGAGGCGATGTAGGCGAACTGATTTAGTTCTTTGTTGCTTTCTTCTAGCGCGACATTACGGTGCAATAATTCGTCTTTAAGGTTTCTCTCTTGATTGATGTCGAGGATGTTGGCCACGCAAACCAAGCTGCCGTTTTCTCGCTGGATTAAGCTTGCCGTCAACATCCCCCATACACAGGAACCATCTCTGCGTAAAAACTGCTGTTCCTGACGGATAGATGTTTGAGCCTCTGTAAATAAATTATCGAGTAGATTTTTGAGTTTTTGCTTATCTTCTTGAGCGGTAATTTCTAAAAAATTTAAGGTAACCAGCGTATCTTTATCATAGCCGAGCCAATCGCATAAACTGGCATTGACCTCACTAATTTCTCCGCTTCGATCAATCAGCACAAATTGCGTGGAGGCACTGTGCATAGCCACATCGAGCAAGGCTTGTTTTTCCGCAAGTTTCCGCTCACGCGCGGCTTGTGAACTCATATCATGCACAACACCGGTATAAAATACCCCTTCCTGGCTATGGCCTTCGGCAACACTTAGGCGTAAGGGAAATACTGTCCCGTCGGATTTTTTACCCTCTAATTGACGTTCCTCGCCTATAATATGTTTAATTCCCGTAGCGATATAACACGACAAAAACTCATCATGCTGGCTCGAGTATTGTTCAGGCATCAGTATTTTGATGTTTTTGCCAATAAGCTCCTCACGCGGGTAAGCGAACAGCCTTATCGCCGCACCATTAGCCTCCTGAATAATACCTTTTTCGTCTATCACCAATAAACCGTCAAGCATGCTGTCGAGGGCGCAACTCAAACGGTTATGGGTAGTTTCTAAGCGGTTTTCATTAATCTTTAAATCGAGGGTGACCTTATTTGAGTACGAAATGGCTTTGCGGTTAGCACCAGCGAGTATAATAAACAAGGAGAACAGCATAGCATCAATAATAATTCCGCCAATTAAAATCATCAGGGGTTGAGCATTAGACTGCTGAGCCCGGAACAATGTAGTCGACTGAATTTCAAAGCGCCATTGGCGGCCATAAACCTCAACGAATATTTCTTCAGCTAGTAAGGGCTTGGCGTCATAATCGACTGAACTTGTATTTAACTCGTTATATAGTTCGTCATTCTCATCGTAAAGCGCAAAGTTCACAAGGCGGTTGCGGTTTTGCAGGGTACCGCTCATCAGGTTCGCCATAGTAAATGGCGCGTAAACAATACCCTTAAAATGTGTGCGCCTAAGTTCAAGTGTTGCTGGCGGCGTGGTTTGACTATAAAAAGGCACAAAAAATAAAAATCCCGGCGTTTTCTTTGCGTCTTGCGCCAATACAATGGGTCCCGTAATTTGCGGTGTCGCGCTATCACGGGATGCTTTTGCGGCGGTGAAGCGGTTATTCTCGTGCGCCATATCTAGGCCAATCGATTTAAGGTTGGTTTTCTCCGGCTCTATATAGGCAATTGGCCAATAGCTACTCTCTTGATGTGGCGGATGAATATTGTAATTTGGGCGTAATTGGCGTTGCCAGCTTAGGTAATCGGGCAGTGTTTCTGGCGGAACGTAGTGGATGACGCCAATACCGTTAATGCCTGGGTAGCGGGTCTCGATCGAAAGGCTCTTGCTAAAAGTGCGCCAGTGGTTGACATTCACTTTGCTAGGAATGGCATCTATTGCTGCAACACCGCCCCAAAGTGCTTGTTCGTATTTGCTCATGCGCTCGCGAACGAGGGCAACAATTTGGTCGGCTTGGTACTCGAACTGCGTTGCAGTTTGTTTTTTGGCTTGTTCATATGCAATGAACCATGCGCTAAAGGTGAGCACAAGAGAGCCCGCGATAACTAACCAGTGGTACCAATGCAGCCGGGCGGTCTTGCTAGCGATTTGTTCTCGGGATACAGTCATTGCCTTGGGGTAAACCATTCCTCAGGAGGGAGTGATATAGTAGCAGTATAGCTTGTTTTTATAAGCGAGGCGGCGACGCTACTGATGGCGGTGTGACTTATCAGACCGCCCCCTTGGTCATCAACTCGCAAGGCGATTTTGAACTAGTCAATCGCGCAATATATCATCTAATAGGCCGTCCCCTAGCTAAATAGCCCAACCCGCTTGTCTTGGGTCAAACTTTCTTAAAGTGCCTTTGCTATGCTGCGCTAAACCTTCATTAGTGAGTAAACCATGATAGATAAGCCCCTACAGACCGTATCCGAAGATGTCCTGCTGGAAAAGTATGCCCGTGGCGCCGAGCAGGGGCTGACAGGCCCACAGGCAATGACCCGTATTCGAGAACGCGTTGCCCGCGCACTCGCTAAGAACGAAAAAGACCCCACACACTGGCAGCAAGTCTTCTACCAAGCACAGCTAACAGGCGTCATCATGGCCGGTCGGGTGAACGCATCCGCTGGCACCGAGCTTGAAGCCACACTGATTAATTGCTTTGTGCAACCCGTTGCCGACACTACCTCCGGTTATGAAAACGGTCGCCCCGGTATTTATGTCGCCCTAAATCAAGCCACCGAGACGATGCGTCGCGGTGGCGGCGAAGGTTACGACTTTAGCCATATTCGCCCATGCGGGGCTTGGGTACACGGCACCGGCTCCGTTGCCTCAGGCCCCGTCAGTTATATGCATGTATTCGACCGCTCCTGTCAAACCGTCGAGTCTGCAGGCGCGCGTCGAGGCGCCCAAATGGGGGTGCTACGTATAGACCATCCGGATATTCGGGAGTTTATCCGAGAAAAAAGACAGCAAGGTGCGTTAACTCAATTTAATCTAAGCGTTGCCGTCACCGACGAATTTATGCGTGCCTTAAAAAATGACGAGCCCGTACAGCTCGTTCACAAGGCTAAGCCCGCATCCGTCGTGATGGAAAAAGGCGCCTATCAGCGCGAAGACGGTTTATGGGTTTATGAGGATAAGGTCGATCCCAATGATATCTGGACGCTGATTATGGAGAACACCTATCAGCAGGCCGAGCCTGGGGTGATTTTTATTGATCGTGTTAACCAAGAAAATAACCTCTATTACGCTGAACGCATAGAAGCGTGCAACCCCTGCGGCGAGCAATTTTTGCCGGATTACGGTTGCTGTTGTTTAGGCTCGCTTAATCTCTGTGAATTTATTTTAGACCTCACTAAAGAAGAGAGCACTAAAAAAGAGGGCGCAAAGAAAGAGAATGAAGGGCAAGATAAATTTGACTGGAAGGCGTTTGTACACTCTATACATAGCGCCGTGCGCATGTTAGATAACGTGTTAGACGTCACCTATTGGCCGATAGACGAGCAGCAAAAAGAGGCCATGGCGAAGCGCCGAATCGGCCTCGGAATTACCGGTCTTGGCAGCATGTTGGCTTTACTTGGTTTCCGTTACGACGCCGATGATGGCCGCGACATGGCCGCGCGAATTGCCCAAGTATTACGTGATGAATCCTACCGCGCCTCTGTTAATTTAGCCAAAGAGAAAGGCGCCTTCCCCTTATTTGATGCCGATAAATATTTAAAATCCGCATTTACACTACGCTTACCTGAGGATATTCGCGCGGATATTGCCGAGCACGGCATTCGSAATTCACATTTATTATCGATYGCSCCMACCGGCACCATTAGCCTMGCCTTTGCCGAYAACGCSAGTAACGGCGTCGAGCCGCCATTTAGTTGGGTSTATACCCGTAATAARCGCTGCGYWGATGGCAGCACTCAAGCCTAYCAAGTRATGGAYCAYGCCTACCGRCATTATTGCCWGCAGGGTGGCGATGCCGATAAYTTACCSGAATCYTTTGTTAACGCCTTAGAGATCAGCCCAGAGRMYCAYYTGGCCATGGTCGCGGTATTTGCTGAGCATATTGATAGYGCCATTTCAAAAACYATTAATTGCCCRGAAAATATGGATTTTGAAAGTTTTAAAAGTATTTACTTACAAGCGTATGAACTAGGTTTAAAAGGCGTCACTACCTACCGCCCCAACGATATTACCGGTGCCGTACTTGAGACCACTGATACCTCTAAGCAGCCTGCGGATTTAGATACTTCCGCGGATCGTAAAATTCAACTCGACAGTATCCCTGAGCCTATTTTAGCCAGTTTGCGCTGGCCTAAACGCCCAGAAAGTCGCGATGGTAACCCTGCTATTACATATTTAGTGGAGCATCCAAGCTCGCCTTTTGCGGTATTTGTTGGCCACATGGAAAATGGCGCTTCACATGCTTTTGAAGTTTGGGTCAATGGCGAGGAGCAACCTCGATGCTTGGGGGCTCTAGCTAAGTCCCTATCGATGGATATGCGCTCGCAAGACCGTGGCTGGTTAAAATTAAAGTTAGAGGCTTTAATTAAAACTAGTGGTCAAGCCTTTGAAATGCATTGGCCCGGCGAGCCTGAGCCTGTGGTAGTTGCCTCTGAAGTGTCGGCATTGTCGCGCTTGATACTTCATCGTTGTGAGCAATTAGGCAGTTTTGAACATACGGAAGCAACGCCATTATTAGACGCGATGTTCTCAAATAAAGAGCCAAAGTCCGGCACCGACGGCACATTGAGCTGGACAGTAGATGTTTACAATCCTTCAACAGGCGATGACTTTGTATTGTTTTTAAAAGAGCTAGTCATGCCCGACGGCTCGCATCGCCCTTACTCATTATGGTTGTCGGGGGACTACCCTGATGCACTTGACGGTTTGTGTAAATCTCTATCATTGGACATGCGAATTGTCGACCCGGCTTGGATCGCTAAAAAATTACGTAGTTTGTGCCAATTTCCGGAGCCGCAAGGGGATTTTCTAGCTCGCGCTCCAGGGGAGGAGCGCAGTGCGACGCAACCTTCTACGGTCGCCTATCTCGCGCGCCTAATTCGGCACCGCTATTGTATGCTCGGTCTTTTCAATACCGATGGTTACCCTGTTCACGATATGGGAGTTTTTGCATCGCCAAGTGCGGTAACAAAAAAATCGTCAAATATTAGCATTATGGCCGGAAAAAAATGCCCTGAATGTGGCGTGAAAGCCGTAATAAAAAAAGATGGCTGTGATTTTTGCACCGCCTGTGGTCATATCGGCAGTTGCGGGTAAATTTACCTGTCACATAAGGCGCGCACGGTGTTGCAGGGCTTGTAAATGATTTTACTGGCGTCTGCGGTTTGGCGCTTGCCGCGTTTTTTGGTGTTTTTAGCCACTTTGCGTAGTTCGGCTAGGGTGCGGGGTTGGTATTTTACTGCGAGGTATTTGGCGTTTTGGCATTTGCTTGCCCCGCCTTTTGCTTTGCAGGTTTGCAAAGCGTGTTGTTGCCAGTTGTTCACCCGCTCACAGGGTAGACCATATACACGCTGGCATTTGGCTTCGGTTTTTCTTTTTGAGGCTGTCAGTTGTTTTTTTTGCGCACAAGCGGCCTTACGGCGTCGGGTAGGTTGGAATTTTCTGTCCCGGTTGTCGTTTTTAATAGTGTTAATAGCAGCGGTTTCAACAATCTCAACGCTTTGCTTTACGTCGGTTTTGGCTTTAGGCCGCTGATCGCTAAAGTGTGTTTGGCCTTTATCGTCTACCCATTTGACTACGGCTTGCGCTTGTGTGCTCAGTAGTAATGAGAATATGAATGCCAGTGGCAGGTATTGTTTGATGACTAGCATTGGAGCTCCTTAATGATACTTTTGCGCGATCCGTCGTGATTGTGGTGCCGTTTTGTGATGTGCGTATCATACCCGATAGGTTGTTTGTTGAACAGTCTTAATGTTTTTTGATCTGTCTGAAGATGGTTTACTGCCTTTAGCTGCCTATTAATTGCCTTTGCTTGGCTCCTGTTGGAAGACACCAGCCGAGGCGGCTTAACTCAAAGCTTCCCTGCTAAGTCATTGGGGGAATTACACTGAGAAGAGATTTAAGTAACGATTAAATATTTGCCGCTTCATTCGCCTTCAAAATATTCTCCAAAACAATAATATTGTCTTTCAAGTCGCTCTCGGCAGGGTTTTTTCTAAATGCTTTCTGTAACGTAATTAACGCAGATTTATAGTCCAGCATATCAATGTATACACGTGCTTTACCGCGTAAGGCCTGCATTTCAAAATCACGCAGTGCCTGTGCGCGGCTAAAGAGTAATTCCGCTTGGGTAAACGCTTCTTGTAAACGGTAAAATTCAGCGGCTTCAATGAGTGCTTTACCGTTGGTGGGGTCTTTTTCGAGGGCAAGGGTGTAGTGCTTCTTAGCGGCGGAAAGATCCTTGTTTTTACTTGCGAATAATGCTCGGTGTAAATAATAACGGCTGAGCTTTTGATCGTCCAACTCAGTTAAGCGCTCTGAAACTTTGTCGAGTAATTTCTTTGCATGAAGCCACTGGCGCTCATGCAGCAACCAGCTAAGCGCTTTATCAAGAGTTGTCATATCTATCGAGCCTAGCGACATGTTTTGTTCCAGTAAATTCAAGGCGCGATCGTAATTTTTATTCTGCATGTGCAGTTGGGCGGCGACTTGCAGGTTCTCCTTGCTAGTGTCGCCAAGGCGAATGGCGATTTCTAGACTGGCTAGTGCTTTTAAGGTGTTTTCTGCCTGTAGGGCTATTGATGCACGTATAAGCCACAACTCTTTCTCTTCTGGGTAGTCGGTAACCATTTCATCCACCAGCGCCATGGCGCTTTCGGTCATATGGGCTTCGAGCAAGGCCGATAATAAGCCCTGCTTCCACTGGGCGTTATTGGGTTCAAGTGACATTGCGGTCTGATAGGCGCTAATTGCGCTCCATGCATTGTGCTCGTGTAAATTCAGGTAGCCTAGCTGGCCATGGATGGTGGCGTCGTTAGAGCCAAAAGATACGGCTTTGGCAAAGTGCGATCTGGCTTTTCCTGTTTTTTCTTGTAACAGATATAGTTGCGCTAAATCGCTGTGGGCACGCACTAGTTGCGGCATACGCGTCAATATTTGCAGGTAGGTGCGCTCTGCTTTTTTAAAGTCTTCCATTTGGAAATAAATTTGGGCTTTTAGCAGTAGCATGGCGGGGCTGAGTTCAATGCTGAAAAGCTCGCTTAAGGTCGCTATCGCTTCCCCGTACTTCTTTTCATTAAGTAGCTCACGTAGCACTTCAGCGGTTTCGTACTCTTTTGGGCTAATAGCGGCTTCTCGCTTTCTAAATTCGCCAGTAAATTTTGGTAATATAAACTCCGTTGTTTCCAGCTTAAGTGTGTATTTCGGTTGTTGCAAGGTTTCAGCCGTTGCCAGCTGTGATAGTTGCAGCATCGCTAGTAGGCTCAGAATACTGAATTTAATAAAGGTTAACTCTTTCATTTGTTTTTTACCGATCACTTTTTTAACTTCAATGGTTTAAAGGGTAATGGTTTACTGTCCCATGGGCTGTTGTTCAATGAAGGTGATTTTCCAAATATAGTCTGCGTGCACGGGCTGCCCATTTTTAGTTGGGCGGCTGAATAAAGCGTGTTTAATATATTTACGTACCACAGGCTCCATTTCYGGGTAAACTAARTCTATTATCTTCTTAATGTACACTCGTCCGCCTTCATCGATTAATATCCTTACCTTTACTAGCACCCTGTTTATACCTTGTATTCTAAGGGCGCGCGCTATTCTTAATTTTTTGCTAGCGATAAGTCTCGGTTTATTGTCAAGGTTGTCCATATCCACTTCCGGGAAGTCAACAGCGAGGGTTTTATTCCACTCGATAGAGCCGAGATCAAATTCCGGACTTTGCACTTTTTTCTTGCTGATATTTTTTAAGACCGGTGTGGCTGAAAATTCCAGCGCGGCA
The DNA here is from genome assembly GCA_002746115.1 of Alteromonadaceae bacterium. Classification (GTDB taxonomy): domain Bacteria; phylum Pseudomonadota; class Gammaproteobacteria; order Pseudomonadales; family Cellvibrionaceae. The sequence goes on along the minus strand of NVXL01000064.1, from coordinate 9,983 downwards.
CCTTGGGTGTTTAACACGATATCTACCGATGAAATCATCGTCTCCTGCTCAATCGCCTCCTCTTTGGGCGGTGGAGGTGGTGGTGGCGGTGCTTGAGCGATGGAAATGGCGCGCACCGTCGTTGTATCTTGAATCATCGACGTGTTTTGAGAAATAAACACAACAAAGGCAAATAACACCAGTACAACAATTGATGCGACACAAGCGCTTAATATTCGCCGCGTTAAAAACGCATGCTTTTCTACATGAGAGTCTATGGAGAGGCTTTTTTTGACAAGGGCGCCACTCATTCGCCACTTCCTACGGTTGCAATGCTAACTTGTTCGGCGCCAGCAAGTTTTACTTGATCCAGTACTTTAACGAATAATTCAGTGGGTACGCGTTTATCTGTTTGGATAACGACCGGGCGCATGTGTCGTCTTAGCGCCTGACTGATGGTGCTGCGCACACCCGCTACCCCGATATTAGTGCCGTCATAGACCACTTCCCGTTCGGCACTAATGGCAATCATCACTACTGTTCGCTCCAGTTTTTGTGTCGACACGGCTTTAGGCTTGTCAACATCAATACCGGTTTCTTTGACAAATACTGTCGTGACAATAAAAAATATCAGCAGGATAAACACCACATCCAGCAATGGTGCTAGGTCAATGTCGGTTTGTTGTAAAGGCTCCAGTCGTTCTTCAAGCGTTCTTCGCATAATTGCCTCTCGCTTCGCTTGTTGTATCTGTTTTTGTTGTATATGAGATCTTTAAGGTTGGCTGATTATTGGCTACAAACCACATACTCGTGCGGCGGCGTAACAGGGCGTGCATTAACCAACCCGGTACCACAAACGATAGGCCAATTTGCGTAGTAAGCATAGCGTCGGAAATGCCACTGCTCATGAGTTCAGATACATTTAAATTATGATCAATGGACATGTGGAAAAATGTTTGTAACAGTCCACTAATGGTGCCTAATAAGCCCAGTAAAGGCAGGGCGCCGAGCATACTACTAAGGCTGTTTAACCAGTGCATGCAGTGGTCATACCACTGACGATTCTTGCTTGAAAAAAAACATAGCTCAAATAATATGCTATAACAAAAAATGGCCAGAGCGATGATGATCAAAACAATGATATTGCTCAGTGCATCGTGATGAATAAGTATCTGCAAAAAACTCTTCTCCATCTCAATGCCCCGTTAACGGAGCGGTATCAATTTTGCTCATTTTAATGGCCATTGTTTCTAAGTGGTGATTGTAGTTTTTAATTTTTTTCGATAATAATGAATTTATCACCAAAGCCGGAATCGCGACGATTAAGCCCAGCTCCGTGGTAACCAATGCTTCAGAGATACCCCCTGAGACGGCGGCGGGGTCGCCAGCGCCAAACAGCGTCATTATTTTGAAGGTCTCAATCATCCCAGAAACTGTTCCCAGAAGACCTAACAAGGGCGCTATTGCTGCGGTGATGGTAATAACACCTAATAGCTTCTCAAGCTCGTGCTTATTGGTCATAAGAAAGGAAATAAGATGATCGTCACGCTTGTCTAATGATTTAACTGAAACGGTGATTTGTAATATTCTCCTTTGCGCGCCCTTAGCTTTCGCGCAAATACGATCAACCTTTTCTCGGAGGTCTTCAGCTCGGGAGTTAAGGGTCTTTTCAATGTACTCTGGTAGCATCGGTGCGATTTTAGGAAGACGCAACAATTGTATCGATTTATAAATGGCAATAATTAATGAGATAAAACCAAAAAATAGTATCGGCAGAGCCCAGATTCCGCCTTTGGAGATATGCTGCACGACACCCTCTTTTTTACCATGAATTTTTATGGCTCGCCCCAGTGATGGATCAAAGGCGGCTTTACCTTGACCACTGGCGTGTAATAATTGTATATCGTTGTTCTGGTCAGTATTAAAGGCATAGGCGGAGCTTGGGAGAGTGGCATTGTCGACATTTAATAAACCACCGGTATTTGACAAGGTGTCTAAATACCAGCTAACGGGGCCGAGCTGTAGTGTCTGAACTGAAGCTAGCTGACCATTTTTAGTGACAATACTATTTGTTTCCCATTGGGGGTATAAACCTTGGTTTACCTTATTTACAATCTCTTCTAGATAGGCAAAACTTTGCTTGGCACCTAGATTGAGGTGCTTGAGTTCTGCAGCGCTAGCGTCTAATTGTTCGGCATAGCCCGTAAGCAAATGTTGCTGATAGATGCTTTGTGAACGCCATTGTTTTACTTTCTTCCCCAGCTCGTTAATGCCTAAGTTTTGCTCATCGACGAGTCGGCGAGCGGCAGCGGTGCTCTTCCGTAAAACGGCGACATTATTTTGTTTTTCAAGGATTTTTTTGGCAAATGATCGGCGCTCTTTAGCAATGCGCCTTTGTGTTTTATTCAGGAGATTTTCTGAGGTCTGAATATCTTTAGTGATGGAGGCGGCAACGTTAGCAATACTTTCAGCGTGAGCGAGAGTACCGGCTGTGCTGCAAGCAATCAACAGACTTAAGCCAAGCGTGATTGTGCCTCGAATAGTATGCCTTGCAGGAGAGATAAGAGCGCGCATTAGTTTGCCTGCGATAAGTTTTGTGTGGATTTAGCGTCGAGTTTAAAAGGTAAGGATACAAAGGTGGCTTGTTCTGGATGCTCGATCATATTGACGACAGCACTGACATCGCTCCCACTTAACTGATGGCCGAGTAATTCAGATGCGGCGTTTTGGTGCCACCATTTCCAGCCATTTGAGCTTGGTTTGCCATAGCCGTAATAGGCGCCGTCCTCACTGACATACCAGGCTTGAGAGAGACCTAAATATACCTGCTTGGTTAGGTGCTTCATTTGCTCCGCTGATTGGCCTTTGGCATGGTTTGGGGGAGGGTGGCTGNNGGGNATGGTCATCAGGGATTGGTTTAGCGCAACTCTATTTTCAAAGCTATCCAGTTGATTTAACAGTGAAAGTAATTTCTCCAAACGTTCACTATTGCTTAGTTCAGCACCGTCTAGTATTGCCAGCTCATCAGCCCAAAGTATGTGTAATGGTGGGGGGAGTTGGGGGTGTAGTATTTTTRTCTTGGCGATAGCGCGGCCAATGGCATTTTTGGCAATGGATTGCTCACGCTCAAATTGAGTTAGTTCACTCGCGAGCTTGTTGCGTTCTTTATCAACGTTTTTCTGGAAGTTATCGCTTTTCCCTAGTATGGCATTGAGCGCCTCTTCTTCGGCAGATAACAGTGTGAGCTGTTGTTCCAGAAGTTGCTGACGGTCAAGCCACTCACTGACTAAGTGACCGCGCTGCCTTTCAGTTTGTGTCCAACGCGACATAAGCTGATCCAAGTTCTGGGCTGATTCTGCGTTTACAGGTAATGGCAATAAACCAATAATTACGGATATTAGCGCAAGGTATCGTTGAGTCGCTTTTACTGTATTCATTACGTTATAGGGTTCCCTGAGAGTGCTTGTGGTGAGTATTGTTATTACGGTGTTTGTTGTCCATAAGTACTGTCTGACGAGGATTGCTGTGATTCGATTATGCGGAGTTGATCCCTTTTCATTCTTTCAAGGTTCGTCATTTCCCGGTTATACAGCGTTTTTCCGTGGTTGTAGCCTCGGGTAAAATTATTGGCCAATTCATCAGGGCAAACATCATTAAAATCATCACCTCTTCGGCCTAACTCATAGCCTTTTACTTCGCTGCAATATTGGATTATTCCTTTTAAATAGCCATCCTGAAACGAGTATAAATCGTCTTCACTGATGGCACCTTTACATGTTTTTCTGTATTTGTTTACTACCCTTACTGATTGACCTTTTAGTGCGACTTGTTCGCCTTGGTTGAGCCAGTTTGTATCTGTGCAAAAGCCTTCAGATAATTCGTTTGAGGGGGATATGCATGCTGTTGTTATCAGGCTTGTTCCTATAAGCCATAGCTTAGTTATTGGTTTCATTTTTTCTCCAAGCGTTGTGTTAGTCAATATACGTTTTGACTGTTTTTAAAGACGACTCACTGAGTGCGCAAAGTTATTGTGATTATGCTTTTATGTTTGTCCATGTGCGATAAGTGTAATGCATAGGTAGTAGGAAATAGGCTTTTATTTAAGCGCGGAAGTCATCAGTGACGCTATTAGTAAAAGCTATTTTTATGTTAGCGTCAATTGTTTAAATTAATAAATTATATTTATACGGGGTTATTGTTATCTGGCGATATTGTTTTAACTGATAGGTCACATTAAGTAACATTTTGGGGTGTAATAGTGTGGTTTTTAGTGGGGGATTTGTTGATTTTACTTAATGGTTTTTTAGTTAAGAATACTCAGTATAGGTGAATGGTTTTTTATTTTTTTTTGGTTGATAAATCTCAGTTTTAAATTGTGTTTGTTAGGGCTGGGTAAGCCGGTTGTGATTGAATTAGGCGCCTACCACTTTTAGGCGATACTAGTTGTTGCGGTTAACGCTGATAACTATTCCTTGAGTAGCCATAACGAAGCTGACCTTATTGGGAGGGGTATGCCTTGCGGGGTACTTTGTTGTTTACTTTGTTGTTTGATTTGGTTTGTGTCGCTTGCCTGTACTCATATGACGAGGGCCGTCCAATAGAGGCGCTTTAATTTGGCGAAAGAACCAAAAGGAGTAAAAGTGTCGCATAAGAAGTTGAAGCTGAATATGTCGAGCCCCTCCCTTATAGTCATTTCTAAGATAAGGTGTAAGCCTGACTTTCCTGTAGGCGATAACTTACAGTTATGCCTGACAGGGCGGATATTTTTCATTTTCTAATAGACTAAATAGGAATATAAAACACCAAAATCCTAAAAAAATGAAGCATCTGAAAATTTAACTTTCCCTGTCCTTATCGCCATATCGAATAGTAACGGCTATCCCTATTGCGTTTAAATCTAGGTTGAGCGATTAATGGGTGTTTTGACTGTTTTTTGTACATGTCCACCCAAAATCAATCATTTTACCCATAGCCCTTTCTTTGAGTGTAAAAATAAACCATTAGCTTCATCCATTCTCAATATGGTTTGTAGGACTGATTCCGAATACCGGTATAACTAAAGCGATATTCCTGTATTGCATAGGTGTAAGGGACCGGTTAAAGTTTGGCTGCTCGTCGTGCAAAAGGAACACTTTAGCGCGAAACTCTAACCCATTTAAGTGGACTCTCAAATATCTTCGGAGAGAAGTAACTTTATAAGCCGACCACACATACTTAAAAACACCCAAACATCTGTGAACACGATAACAATAGAAACCTTGTTAGGTTAATAGTCAATTTGATCCCCATCAAAGCGATAGTTAGCTTTTGGTTTTAAAATGTTGGTGGTTTAAAGCAAAGTTTGGTGGCTTAGAAAAGTTTTGAGGTTTACAGGAACAACTTCACTTATAAAAATAATAATGCCCTAGTAGAGTTTTAAAAAATGAAATTACACTTTATACCCAAAGATAAAAATATTTCCAAGGCTGAAAGTAGCCAAATAAATAAAAATAAAAACCCGAAATTAAATACCAAACATAGCCTAAATGCAAAACACTACTTAAAAGCACTAACACTTTGCCTAGGCGCTGCCGCTAGCTCGGCGTATGCAGAACTAGACCTTGGTGTATATTCCTGCACCCCAAACCAACACATTGGTAACCTGCCAGACTCCCATAGCCGCGTAATTGCTTTTGCTTACCATAATGGTCACCTTATTGAGAGTGTTTGGCAAAGCGGGCTGACGAATATTTATGATTTAGCCGATCCAGCCAATCCTGAACGTGTTAATAGTATCAATCTGGGCTGGGCTGGCCACCATAACTACATTGGCGTTGGCACAACCTTGGCTTGGAACTTTGCAGGACATCACCAAATTCAACTGGATGATATCCCCCAACTTGGCGAATGGTCAAAAGTTGATTTCACACCAGATGCCTTTATGGTTCCTCAGTTCGGTATTCAAGCCGACGGAGAACAGCTTAGTTACTACCCCTACGGTTTCGGCAACGTTCCTCATGCATACGGCTACGTACAAAAAAACACTATTACAATTCACGATCAAAGACTCCCTGGCAACCCTATTATAGGCTCTATCGATGTACTTGACGAAAACGGCTTTGAAGGCCGAGTCAATATGATTGGTAACCTGTTAATTGTTCGCGGTGATAACGAAGCGCCACATGGCGTCGCTACTTATGATATCAGTAACCCTGCAAATCCGATTAAACTGGATAGTATTCGCCAAACGAACTCCGGTTTAGATTTAGGTAAATCCTATGACTCCATGCCCATGTGGGGGAAATACATCATCATGGCGCAAAACGGTGATACTCGATGGTCCGGCGGCGGGGTTCGAGCCGTAGATATTATCGACTACAGTGATCCAAGCAATTTAAGACACGTCACCCGGAAAAACTATTCAGGCAGTATCCGTTACGCTCAATTTAAAGATGAGTTTATGTTCATAGGCGAAGCCAAAGTCGACATGAGCGACTCAAACTTCCCCCAAGTCGCCACCTATGAGGGCGCTTATGGTGAGTATTTGCTCCCCGTGGGGAATATACTGGTTGCCGGCGGTCAAAACCGCACCAACACTTCGCGAATATTCTGTAACGAAGCGATGCCGGACACCCGAGCACCTACGGTTGAATATCACAACCCACCCGCAAACGCGATAGACTTACACGTATTATCCCGCGTGGGTGTGTTAATTCATGAAACGCTAGATTTAAACACGCTTAATAGCGATAACTTTATCATCCGCCCAGTTAATGGCGCGGCTGTAGAGGTTGATATTAGTTGGATGGATAACGACACCATTAATATCACGCCTAAAGAGCCGCTAGAAGAAAATACGACTTACGAATTCTTCATGCCAAAAGACGGCGTTAAAGATGTCGCAGGGAACGGCTTGGCGCAAAACTTTAAATTTAACTTCTCTACCGGCGATACGATCGACCTTAACGCGCCACCAATAATTTCGAGTTTAGCGTTAAGTGCAGCAGTCGCCAGTCAAGATCAGAACATTTTACTCACGATCAATGCCAGCGATCCAGAGTCAAGCTCACTTGACTACTTAGTCGAATGGGGGGACGGTGCCCTTAACGGTTGGATAAGAGAGCCTGTATTACAGCACGCGTATAAAAATACCGGTGTTTACGATATTCAGGTGCAAGTAAAGGATTCGGCAGGAAAGATTAGCTACAGTATGGTTAACGTCTTAGTAGAAGAAGTGTCAATGGAGCAGCATATTGCTTCTAGTTCAATTATCTACGATAAAGCCGAACATCGCTTACTCAACGTTAACCCAGACAATAATTCCGTCACCGCCGTCGATGCCGCAACTGGCAATAAAATTTTTGAAGTCCCGGTACCGGCAGATCCGCGTACGCTTGCCTTAGCCGATAATGGCGATATTTGGGTCACCAGCCATGATGATGCTAGCGTGAGTGTGCTCTCTGGCACAAATGGAGCACTGCTCGCAACCATCGATACTCACCCTGGTAGTCAGCCATTCGGCATCGTTCTGGATCCGAGCAACAGCTATGCTTATGTTTCAGCCATGGGGGAAGGGCAAATCTATCGTATTGATATGGACACGAGGGCGGTCGTCGATAAGCTCGCGGTGGGTCCAACGCCTCGCGCTTTGGCTATGACAAGTGACGGTAATACACTGTTAGCGACACGCTTTTTATCCGCGCAAGACCGAGCAGAAGTTTACCGTGTTGACACTACGGCTTTTAATTCAGTCACCACCATTCCGATTGCTATTGATAGTGAAACCACTGACTCGAACAGCACTGGTCGCGGTATTGCAAACTACCTGATGGCTATAACCATCGCACCGGATGGCAGCACGGCTTGGGTAGGCTCTAAAAAAGATAATATTCTCCGTGGGTTAGCGCGGGACGGCCAGGCGACGATATTCCATAACACCGTTCGCTCAATGGTCTCTTTCATCGACTTAAATGACAACGTTGAGGTGCCAGACTCTAAGTTCGATATCGATGATGCCGAATTGATCAGCGCTATTAAATTTAGCCCCGGCGGCGAAATTGCTTACATCTCTCACCAAGGCAACCATATGGTCTCGGCTTATGAGACGAATAGTCACCAAGTCATTGATCGCATCAAGGTCGGCCAAGCACCTATTGGTTTAGCGCTGGTTGATGACGGTAGTAATGGCGAGCTTTATGTACACAACTTCCTCTCTCGATCACTTATAAAGCTGGATCTTTTCTCTGGGGATTCCGATACACTCGGCGCGTTTACAAAAACAGACGAAATCGACACTGTCGCAGCAGAAAACCTTAGCCCGTTTGTATTACTCGGCAAGCAGGTCTTTTATGATGCATCGGACGCTCGAATTTCAAGCGATGGTTATTTCAGCTGTGCTGCCTGCCACCTTGACGGCGGCAGTGACGAACGTGTTTGGGACTTTACCGACCGAGGTGAAGGCCTTCGCAACACCATTAGCTTATTAGGTCGTGCCGGCACCGCTCATGGTCGCGTGCATTGGTCAGCAAATTTCGATGAGATTCAAGATTTCGAACACGATATTCGCGGTCCATTCGCAGGCACAGGTTTAATGGAAGATGATGATTTTAATCTGCGCTCAGATCCGCTAGGCGAACCCAAAGCAGGCCTCTCCGTTGAGCTGGATGCAATTGCGGCTTATGTGGCTTCTTTGACAACATTTGATGTGAGCCCACATCGCAACGCTGATGGCTCTTTGACCGCAGACGCCCAGGCAGGAGAACTCACATTCCAAGCCCTTGGTTGTGCGAGCTGTCATGGCGGTGCCGTCTACACCGATAGTCCGCAAGGCTTGCGTCACGATGTCGGCACACTAGGCGAATTCTCTGGTGGGCGTTTAGGCGGCGGCGAGCTCAACGGCATCGACACCCCAACCTTGTTAGGTTTATGGAGTAGTGCCCCTTATCTGCATGATGGCTCAGCCGAAACACTAGAAGACGTCTTAGACAATGCCGCACATGGTGGAACCGATACCTTATCCGCATTAGACCGCACCAATTTAGCGGCTTACCTAAACCAGCTGGATGGCTTAAGTCCTGCGGCGCCATCTGTCGGTAGCGCATTAAGTATTAATTCAGTAAATAATGGTGACTTGATAACCGGTGTTACCGTTCCGCTCACTTTATCCACTACTCTATCTAATATTAGCGAGGTGATCTGGATAGCAAATGACGTTGAAATTCTTCGCACCACAACGTCACCTTATGAGCATAACTGGCAACCGCCTACCAACGGCAGATATCGAGTATATGCCTTGGTGACCTACAACAACGGCCAAGCCTCAAGCCTAACGGAAGAGTTGAGTATTATCTTCGGCTCACTACGCTTACCTTACGACAATACTAAAGTGGAAGCCGAAGAATACATTAATCAAAGCGGTATAGTGCTAGAGCACACATCGGATACTGGTGGAGGTCAAAATATTGGTTACACCGATCCCGGCGATTACCTTGTCTACGACTTAGACGAACTCCCTGAAAGCGGTAATTACCAATTTAAATACCGTACCGCAGGTGCAGGCTCCTTAGGTAGCATTAGTATCAAAAGTGCGGATGGCTTAACTACTTACGCCACCTTTACTGATGCAGGCAATACCGGTGGATGGCAAATATGGGAAACTCGCACGCATAATGTGACGCTTCCAAAAGGCTTGAATCGCTTTAGAATCGAGCTTCACGATTTTGAACTCAACATTAACTGGTACACATTCACTTCCGATTATGATCTCGATGGTGTCACTGGTAGTGACGACAAGTGTGATGAAACGCTAGCTGACGTTATTGTTGATGTGAGCGGCTGCGCGATTTCACAAGGCAGTACTGATAGCGATAACGATGGGGTTAACGACGGCGTGGACGCTTGCCCCGACACGCCTGCAGGCGCAACAGTTGACGGCACCGGATGTAGCCTCGTTCCAACACCAACAGTAACGCCAACAGTAACGCCAACAGTAACGCCAACAGTAACGCCAACAGTAACGCCAACAG
>NVXL01000063.1 GCA_002746115.1 Alteromonadaceae bacterium | reverse complement strand
CGCGGCACTGTGATCAAACAAGCCGATGCGAATTTATTAGCTTACCCTTTAAAAATCGTCACCAAAAAAGAAGATATCCTAAAGGATCTTAAATACTACGAGCCCCTACTCGCACACGACGGCCCTGCCATGGGCGGCGCCATACTCGCAGCCCTTTACGCAAGGGTTGGCCAGCAAGAAGCGGCCTATCGTGCGTTTAAAAAGAGCTACGAGCCCAATGAGGTGCCGCCATTTAATGTACTCGCGGAAACCGCTGGGGGTCACAACCCTTATTTTGCGACTGGAGCAGGTGGGATGTTACAAGCCGTAATGTTTGGACTTGGCGGCTTGGATATTACCCAAGACGGCGTTATACAATTAGACGGCAAGTTACCTAAGAAATGGAAGGGCATGAAAATGACGGGGATTGGCGCACAGGAAAAGACGTTTACCAGGTAAAATACCTTCTACTTAAACAACAGCCCATTCTTTGATATTGCAAACTCAACACTTAACCTCAACATTTAATCGTTTTGAGTTTGCAATTAGAAGATACTATGTCTAGTTAACGGCTATGCCGCTACAAAAGAACTGCTACCCCTAGCAAAGGGGTTGATCACCATACGCGCAAAACCGGCAAAACGTATACCAGAGTTCGCGTCACAAATTGCTTTCGCTTGAGACTCACTAACGGTGTCAACATCAACAAAAAAAACGTGTTGGCCTTTAGCGATTAGCTTTTCAAATGTAGCAAATCTATGATTATGACGGTGTAAACCTAACAAACCCGCCTCCCAGCTGCAAAACCCAACCACAAAAGCGCTCATCATTGCCATAACTAACCAGCCTAAATCTTGCGGCAAACCAATAAGGCTTTGCGGTCCGCCGAAGGCAAGCATAACTACAATAGCTAAAGCCACAAAAGCACAACCGATTAGAAACCCTCGAATGATCCAGCGAATAATATCATTGCGATTAAGTGAAGATACTGGGTTAAGCTGACGCTTATCCGCCTCGCCCATCTCGTCCGTTAATACGTGCATTGAATTTACATTAAACCCGGCGCTTTTTAGTGACTGGCCTGTTTGTTCGATTTTATCTAATGAAGGGGAAATATAATATAACTGTTTCATGATAACACTCCTATCTATTCAAAGCCGTGTGGACGTTTTACTTCAACAAAACCTTAGTTTGATAGACCGCTTGCATACTGAAAAATTCAACCGACTTACTACGCCGATTCAAACAGTATTATTCCAAGCACTATCAACTAAGGATCGGAAGCTAGGGACCCACGATCAAAAAACAAGGGTCTCGCTTGCAACGATTATCATCATTAAACATCGGCAGTAGCAAGACATTTTATAAAATAAAATAAAAAATAGCTCTATAGTGTCAACAAAAAACGATTAATTAACATCACAATATAGACAACAACAAATAGGAAGATGCTTATTTTGCGAAATATTCACGCGATAAAAGTAGGGACATAAAGAAAAGCACAACACTTCAAGCGTGATATAAAAGAATGATTTAGAATAAAAATAAAAAATGAAATGCGGACTGAAACTACAGGCAGGAGCTATAACTTAAACTTACAAAGTAACTTTACAACCGACCTCAAAATACAAGAATTAAGAATAAAACTATAAAAACTGCACTCAAATTTTCGATTGCACCGTCTATATACCGTTAAACTAAGAGTTCAGCAACTCGCTCACAGCTTCAAGTGGTAATGACAAGCGAACTTCCGTGCCCTCCCCCTCTCTTGAGTCAACGCTAATCTGCCCCTTGTGTTGCTCAACAATACCGTAAGTAATCGACAAGCCCAAACCAGTACCATCGCCGATTGTACGCGTGGTGAAAAATGGTTCGAACATACGTGCGCGCGTCTCTACCGACATGCCGCAGCCATTATCGGCTAAAGAGACAACCACATACTCCTGCCCAGATATTTTTTTAATCTCTGCGCCTATCGACACGGTGCCGCGTGTGGATACCGATTGCTGCTCACGTTTTTCAACGATTGCCTGACAAGCGTTCATCATAATATTCATAATTGCTTGATTTAGTTCGGCCTGAAAGCAGTGTACTTTTATGTTTTTATCCACCTGCATAATAAAATCGATATGCTCACGATACTTTGCTTGCACCAAATGGATGCAAGCACGCAAATTACGCTCCAAGATGGCCGGTTTATACTCGCTCTCTCCTAAGCTCGAAAATAGACGTAAATCTTCCACCAACTCTTTTAAGCGCGTCGTGCCTGCGCGCATTGTCGTGATAAATCCAAACAATAAATTAAAGCGCCCCTCGAAGTTTTCTTGTATTTCTTCATCACTGGTTAACTCAAACAAAAAGTCTTTAAATCGCTCTAACTCTCTTTTTTGATTCACCACGCCGACATGTGCGATATTAGTGGGGTTATTAAATTCGTGAGCGATGCCTGCTACCAAGGTTGCAAGCCCCGCCATTTTTTCTGAGTGCACCAATTGGCTTTGAGTATGTTTCAGCAGCTCATGCTCATCCTGCAACGCTTGTGTACGCTCGACCACCTTATCCTCAAGATTACGAGTTACCTCTAGCAACTGCAAATGCACATTGACGCGGGCCAACAACTCTTCACGCGATACCGGCTTTGTAATAAAATCGTTAGCTCCAGCTTTAAAACCTACTACCAAATCGTTTACTCGGTTTTTTGCAGTTAAGAAGATAATCGGCAACTCCTGAGCCGAATATTTCTCACGCAGAGTCTCGCAAACCTCATAGCCTGAAAGCTTGGGCATCATGACATCCAGCAAAATCATATCAAAAGCCGGCTTTGTCTCGGTCTGATTCATTAAGGACAAAGCCTCTGCACCGGAGCCGACTACACTGACTTGATAATGCTCGCGGCTTAGATAATTTAGCAACACTTGACAGTTAACAGGCTCGTCATCCACAACCAATATTTTGAGGCTACCCTCTGGCCATTCACAAGAGCTCTCGGCTACCGCAGTCAAGGGCAACTCATGCTCGACCTCCAATGAGCTCAAACCCTGCTTTAGCTGGCTCAACTGGCCGCTAGTGGGTTTTTCCTGATCTTGAGAAAGCGGTAAGGTAAAGCTAAATACGGAGCCACTCCCAAGGGTTGAGCGTACCTCAGCGCGACCGCCGTGTAACTCTACCAACTGCTTGGCTAAGGCCAAGCCAAGGCCTGTGCCTCCGTATACACGATTCTCTGCGCCAGATACCTGCTCGAAGGAGACGAAAATTGTGTCGAGTTTTTCAGGAGGAATGCCAATACCATTATCTTCTACCTCAATACACACCTCATTGCCCTGCACTTTTGCAGAAACCGATATGACGCCCTCTTCGGTGAATTTAATCGCATTGCCCACCAAGTTATAAAGCACCTGCTGCAAGCGATTTTCGTCCGCATTCACCGCGGGTATATCACGGTCAACGTCGTTATTTAAGACCAAGGCCTTACCGGCCACTAGAGGACGTGAAAGCGACAAAACCACCTCCACTTGGGCATAAATATCAACTGGCTGAAAATCCAGTTCTAAACTGTGGTTTTTAAGTTTGGAAAAATCAAGAATGTCATTGACCAAGCCAGTTAAACGCTTCCCACTTAGGGCAATCATCTTCAGGTTATTTTTAACAAGTTCAGATAAATCGTTTTGGTTTTCGCCTTCAATCAAAGATTCAGCTAAACCGATCATGCCATGCAAAGGCGTGCGTAACTCATGAGAGGTATTTGCCAAGAATTCATCTTTAAGGTTATCTAGCTGGCGCAAGCGATCAACATGCAAATGCTCTTGGCGGGTTTTTTCACGTTCAAAAACAATTTTTTGCTGTTGCTGGTGAATAAAACGTGCAGCCAAGGCTAAAAACATCAAGATGTAAGCCGTGTAGGCCCACCAAGTACGCCAAAAAGGCGGCAGAATGGTAATATTTAAAGTCGTTGCTTGCGCTTGCCATACGCCATCATTATTGGACGCTTTAACATGAAATACATAATCACCTGGATCCAAATTGGTATAGGTAGCCGTACGACTGTCGCTATCGGCGTCGCTCCAATGCGTATCGAAATTTTCCAAACGGTAAGAAAAGCTATTTTTCGACTGAGCGGTATAACTTAGTGCGGAAAATTCAAAGCTAAAAACAGACTGTTTATGCCCTAAAACCAAATGACTGGTAAGTGAAATAGCTTTCGGCAGTAATAGATCTTTACCCGGGATTAAACGCTGGTGATTTACCGATAGCTCAGTAATCACACTCTTTGGCGCTAATGGGTTTTCCTCAATTTTATTGGGATAAAATATATTAAATCCATTAACACCACCGACTACAAGCTCGCCTGAGCGGGTGACATACGCCGAGTTATTCAAAAATTGATCGTGCTGAAGCCCATCTTCACGATCATAATTCCGTTCGATTTCACCAGACTTATTTAACCGGGACAAACCCTTAGTACTCGTCACCCACAGGTAGCCTTGCGAATCCTCAACAATTGCACTGATATGATTACTAGGCAAACCTTCGGCACTGCGAAAAACAGATACCTCTCCACTACTCGGGTCGACCCGATTAAGCCCGTCCTGCGTCGCAGCCCAGAGCATACCGGTAGAGTCTTCAAATAAATCATTAATGTTGTTATCGCTCAGACCCTGCGCCAGGGTAATCGCTTCGAAGGTAGCAGATTCGGGGTCAAAGCTTACCAAACCGTCACCTTCAGAACCCACCCATAAGGTGCCTTTTCGATCGAAGAGTACAGCGTTGATCCAGTAAGGCACAACGGAGTTTTCCTGTGCAGCGTCAACACCGTAGTGATAAAAACGCTCTTCTATCGGGTCAAAGGCATTCAGCGCAGAGCCGTAAATAGCCATCCACAAACGCCCATCATTCCCATATACGATGTCTTTGACTGCGCCTTCGGAGATTCCGCCTGGATCGTCAGCGCTAGAGGTGTAAGAGGTAAAAGTACCGCTCTCTTTATCAAAGTGATTCAAGCCCGCAGTGGTTCCCACCCACAAACCGCCCTGGTGGCTCGGCTTAATGACAAACACTCGGTTATGATTAATGCTGCTGGGGTCGTCGGAATCCGCCTTAAACGCACTGAATTGCTTTGCAGCCCTATCGAAGCGGTTCAACCCACCGTCTACTGTTCCTAACCACAATATCCCATCTTCGTCTTCGTAGGCTGCTGTAACCTCACTACTGTTAAGGCTGTTATCTAAATCTGATTGCCAGTAGTGATTAAATTTCTTAGCTCGCGGATCGAGGTAGGCGACACCGGCACGGGTAGAGAACCACAAAGTACCATCGGTACTTTCGTATATGTGCGACATATCATCGGTCATATTGGGGTAATCAGGGTCGGCCAACAAGTGCCGAAAACGGTCGACACTCGGCTCATAAAGAAATAAACCTTCGACCGTCGACAACCAAACATTGCCCGATTGATCCTCCAAAATATCCGCCACATAGCTATTTAGAGCTTCAGGTTTAAACGCTTCAAAACGGTCAAGTTTGGGGTTGTAGGTGGTAACGCCAGAATTGGTGCCGATCCATAGTAAACCTGAACGCGCCTGGGTCATGGCAGAAACTTTTTCATCCCAGTACTTCAGCTGCTCAGAGTGCTCGCGCGAAACGTGCCGAACCACCTTCCCAGTTTGTGGATCAAAAAAATCAACGCCACCACCATAGGTGGTCACATAGAGCATGCCATCTACGGTCTCGGCCACAGCAGACACACTCGCCGCACTAATGCTTGTCTCGTCTCCGGGGATATGGGTGTAGGTTTTAAACTGCTGCGATTCAACATCAAAACGGCTTAGGCCGCCTTCCGAGCAAACCCACAAACGCCCTTGGGAATCCTCATAAACGGACCAAACGACATCGCTTGGCAAGCTAGTCGGGTCGTTTTCACGATATTGGTAGCGAATAAAAGATTCTGTCTCGGGTTGATATAAGTTGAGTCCACCTCCCCAAATACTGACCCAAAGACGACCTTTAGAGTCCACCAATAGGTTCCAAATGTCATTGCCGCTAAGGCTATCAGCAACTTTCGATTCATGGCGGAAGTGCTTGAAATCATGGCCGTCATAACGATTGAGGCCATATAGTGTGCCAAACCACATAAAGCCCATGTGATCCTGCACGACAGACTCAACGAATGGATGGGACAAACCATCATTAACGGTAAGGTGGGTGAAGCGAATATGATCTAAGTTCGTGGGCTGCGCGGAGTGAGCGGCACAGATCAAAGCGAACAGCAAGGGCCATAATGTGACATGTCGCATGTATTTTGTAAAGTTTCCTCATAAACTAAAACTTATTCGCATCTGTAACAGTCTGTTGTGGGCATAAGGCTAGGTCTAAGCACTGAATCTAAGCACTTGTCTAAGTATAGTAGTTTAGAGCGACAACATATAACTAAGCACGATATTGCAGCCAAACGGTGGCTACGGGGCACCAATGGAACCTAGCGGTATACTTTTGCCTCGCCTTAGTCGCAGCAGCTTTGTTATAGTAGCTTTTATAAGCCCTAACAAACTTAGGTGCCGACGGTTGATTGACGCTACGCCGTCAGGATGTGTTACCCAAAAGCGTTATTACTTGTATGTTATCTAAAGGTAGAATTATGTTACTCAAATTACTGCGCGAAGGCTTAGGCCGCCTAATCGTTTTTATTAACTGGTTGACACGCCCGTCACCAATGCAGCGAAGCTCTGACAAGCAAGAGCATGCTGAAATCGCTACTAAAGGCCTATCGCTTTACCAGTTTTACGCCTGTCCGTTCTGTGTTAAAACCAGACGCGCCATTCACCGCCTGAACCTGCCAATCACCTACCGCAATGCCCAACAAAACCCTCACCGCGAAGAGTTGGAGCTCGAAGGCGGCAGAATCAAGGTTCCCTGCTTGCGCATAGAAGAGGAAGGTGCCGTTCGCTGGTTGTATGAGTCGAACGATATTATAAAATACTTAGACTCACGCTTTGCTTAATCCAGCTTGATCAAAGCAGCTCACGCTGACAGCTCTACTATAAAGTTTTGCAACCCAATCAAACATTGGGTTGCAAGCTCTTAGCCTTAACTTTAGCCTTCCCCCCCTTCAAGCATTACCCCTTCAAACACTATCTCAACAGGGCTAATATACTTCCCTAAAAATGCTTCTACTTTACGGAAATACTCAGCACGATTTTTCTCACTGCCAAAACTGTGACCTTCTTTGCGTACTAACCAGCCTTCATGCGGATGATTTTTTTCTTCTAATGCTTTTTTCATTTTATAATAATGCTTAACATCGACACGCCCATCCCTTTTTCCGTGCACAAGCAATACTGGTGCTTTTAACTCACTCACCCGTTTTACCGGAGAAAAGTTGTCGAGTTCGGCCTTATCTTTACCAATAGCTTCTTGAAGATAGTTTCGACCGTGCCGACGGTCTCCGATATCTGCCGTTGTCCACATTAAATTTAAATCATAAACGCCTACAACCCCAACCGCACACTTGTATAAATCAGGCTCTAAAATTGGACTCATAAGTGCTGAATACCCCCCAAACGAAGCTCCTACAATGCAGATTTTATCGCCGTCAATATCAGGCTTTTGAGCTGCCCATTTAGTTGCATCAATAATATCGTATTGAATCTCAGCCCCCCACTTACGATCACCCGCGGATTGAAAGCCATAACCATAACCATAAGAACCACGAAAATTCACCTGAAGTACCGCATAACCTCGTGATGCAAGGAATTGCACTTCACTATCATATTCCCACCAATCTCTAAAGCGCGGCCCACCATGTGGTAATACCACCATGGGGTGAGGCCCTTTTGTATTTTTCGGCTTAGTGAGATAACCGTGAATTTTAAGGTCATCTCGCGACTGGAAGGTATAAGGCTCAGTTTTCGCAAGCTCTTCGGATTTGATCCAACTAGCGGCGTTAAATAGATAGCGCATTTTTTTGGTTTTTGTATTAAACAAATGGAACTGCCCGGGCTCATCAGCGCCAGTGACATGAACAACAAGTTGACTATAATCTGAAGTTGCGCTGGTTATTTTAACTTTTCTCCCTTCGAAGAAACTAAATAACGAAGGATACCAACGTGCTTTGGGGTGGTCGGGCTCAATAAGATGGATATCTGGGTGACCGGCATCAAAATGTACCGCAAGCAAACGGTTAGTCACAGGATCAATATCGAGATCACGATAATTCACATCAGGGTGGGCAAAGATGAGTTTTCTTTTCCCTGTTCTTAAGTTATAACGGTATAGGCGGTCTGCCTTATCGTTAAATGAGGCGCTAACCACGACCTCATCGGGATTCTTTGTATTGGCCACCACGGAGAATGAACCGGCTTCTAGACCCCCAACACTTAGTTGATGCCACTTTTTATCCTTATATTCGTGAACCACTAATTCGTTTTCTACTTTGAGCGCCTTTTTATCGTGCCCAATACTGAATAAGGGCTCACCGCTTTCAGACAAAATGAAATCGGCTAGATGGCTGGGGGCTTTGGCAATTAGCTTAACCTTACCATTGGTGATATTGATTCTATACAGCTCAGGTAAAATATTGCGATCTTTGGTGCGACCAAACGCAATAAAGCGAATCATCATATGGTTTTTTTGTTTCGGCAAGACATGCACCACAGAAGCATTACCGTGTAAGCCATTTAGCCGTTTAATCGGAGCATTTGAAACAAATATTTGACGCTGAACAATACGTTTATCCCTTTTACCATTAGCGTTCACCGAGGTTATCTCACCGGTAAGGAATTCCTGCTCGTAGAGCGACGATTCCTCTGTAAAACGCACGATAAAACGTTCATCATTGATCCATAAGGGGAGAATAGGAGAATTTTTCGACGTGGCAGGCACATGGCTAATCAGCTTTAGTTCTTTAGTGTCTAAAATTGCCACCAAGGATTTCCCCTCGTCTGCTGCGCGGGAAACGGCAAGGTATTTACCAGTTGGAGACAAAACCATATCATAATATTCATTAGGCTTCGCAAAGCTTTCGACCGGGATTTGCTCAGCGTGAACAGTATTAAACAAAAAGACACCACACACGAGCAGCAAAAGAAGCTTCATATAATTACCTATCATCAGTTTTTACATTTCCAATCAACTTGGTGTTTTCCTTACCCAGCACAAAACATGCACTCACATGCGGGTATGATTTGACCCGGCATGATATACACAAGTCGTCCAATGCGATAGTAGAGTTCGACACTAGTGCACATGGTCAATATCCCACAAAGCGTTATTGACGACAGGTACCAAATACAAGTTAAGCTCATACTAGAAGAAGAGTAGAACAACATTAGAATGATAGATGCCCCAAAGATATTCCTACATGAGTGGCTCGCAGTATATAATTCGCTATGATCAGCAAGCACATTTAGGCACGCAGCCTACCCCTCACCCACGAGATAATAAACATGGCATTAGCAGGCTTACTCGCACTACTTGACGACATCGCTTTAGTTCTAGATGACGTCGCCGCTATGACCAAAGTAGCCGCCAAAAAGACGGCTGGTGTATTGGGCGATGATTTAGCCCTCAATGCTGAGCAGGTCTCCGGGGTTCGGGCAGAACGTGAACTGCCAGTTGTTTGGGCCGTGGCAAAAGGCTCATTTATTAACAAGTTAATTTTAGTGCCGGCAGCGCTCGCTATAAGCGCTGTGGCGCCTTGGGCAATCCTCCCGCTATTAATGATAGGTGGGGTTTACCTCTGCTTTGAAGGCTGCGAGAAGTGCTTACACAAAATATTGCACAGCACTGATGATATCGCCGAAGCTCAGCAAAAAAAACTAAGCGCCGTGGCAGACAGCTCTGTCAATATGCTTGAATTTGAGCGCGATAAAATTCGCGGTGCTATACGCACAGATTTCATTTTATCAGCCGAAATAATTGTCATTGCCTTAGGCGCCGTAACAGGCGCAAGCTTTGCCGTACAAGCGGGCGTTGTATCAACCGTCGCGTTACTCGTTACAGTAGGGGTTTATAGTTTGGTCGCAGGAATAGTCAAATTAGACGACGCTGGAATTTATCTAATTAAAAGTGCAAACAACAGCACATTCAAACGACGCTTCGGCGAACTGTTACTTGCTCTCGCGCCAAAGCTAATGAAAACACTATCAGTTGTCGGCACAGCGGCGATGTTCATGGTTGGGGGCGGGATTATTGCACATGGGGTTCCATGGTTACATCATTTGCAAGAAGCACTTGGTCATTCCCTAGCAGCATATTCTGCATTGCTGTCCTGGTTCGGTGAAACTCTATTCACCGCATTTACTGGCGTCGCGGCGGGAGCTATAGCACTGGCTGTGCTATCCCCGATAAGCACCTGGATATCATCTAAAAAGCAAAAGGTGTAATTGAGGGGAAGTCGAGACAAAAAAAAGCTCAACCAGCAACTGCCAATTGAGCTTTTTTATAAAAACATACCACTATCCCTCGGTAGAACATCCCACTGTTCAGTCAATGACGCATCTATTCATGCGTTACACTTATTTCCATATCCCTTACATCCCTGCACAATCAGCATTAATCCCTTAGCGACATCCCCATCGCTGTGCTGCCTTGCACTCTAATCATCCCTGTTTCCTCCCTTCCCTTATTTACCCTAGGTAACTCCATTACTTGCTACATTCCTGTAGCCATGTGCCCAAACTCCTCATGGGCGACTGCTTCCATAGCGGATATCCATATTAGCATCCAATGATCCGTCCAGTGATCTTAGGCCATGCATACCTTGCACTCATCCTCCCCGCCTATAATGACCCAAACTCCGTTGGGCGCTTTCCTTTGTTCGCGTCGTGCGAGCAGACCCACATCCAGTAGACCTTATTTCCGTATCGGCTATCCCTATCCTGCTATCCATATCCTAAAAATGCTTTATCCATCTGAGTTGCCTTAATACTTCGTCCATCATCCTAAGTCCTTAGCTGCGGCCTCCGTGCTTTGCCGTCCTTGTGGTAGCTATTATCGGGCAAGTGATGAGGGAGGAATAGTGGCAATGAGCGACAGTCTTTGTGAGACATATCTCACAAAGGAGCTACAGAAGGATACAAACAAGGCAATAAATATAAGAAAGGACAAAAAATGTGAGCTATCAGGTGTTTTTCATCTAACCCGGAAGTTAAATGAGCGAGCCTCTAAAAACAAAGCTATAGAACCAAAGCTATAAAAATCATCCAAGAAGGATAACTCAGCAAACAAAAGGGAGCAATGGCTCTCTATGGTATTACAATACAGTATAGAAGAACAGCAAGTTAAACGTTCAGTACGTCATCCTTAACCGTTAACACAATTGCAACCACCTCATCAATCTGCGCTTGCGGTACCGAAAGTTCCTTACAATGTGGCAATCAATTGTTCAGCAACAGCATTAAAATGATCTTCACTTAATTTCATATTCTTATGCGCTTCACGCATGTCTTTACCGGTGTAACTATTCGGGCCTCCTAATGCCATGATAAAGAATGCTTTTTGCTTAACGTGTTGCGCTTCCATATCCACAGTATCAAAAAACTCACTGATGCGATCATCAGCAAGTACTTTACGGTAAAAAATATCCACTGCTGCATCAATGGCGGCTTCACCGCCAATAGTTTCATATACCGACATAATATTAACCTTTAAAAGTCAATTCCAAATTATTCCCACTCAAGACAAGCGGCTTGACAGCGATCACATTTCACGACAAGTATAGGTGCAACCCTAAGAATCACCATCAATAACGAATAAAAACAATTCACAGCTACCGAACAGCTAGCACCTAACACCCAAGAACTCTCCGTAGCTGAAACGAGTACTCGCACTATGAAAACCACTAACATAAACTATCTCAAGTGGCGTCAATAAGATCTATAATTAACAAATAAAAGAGATGGACTTGAAGCGCCAAACTGCATACGACACGTTCAACCCAGTCAATAATATAGGTAAAAATTCATTGGTGGCTACGTTCATTACTCTCCTAGGTACTAAGTGTTTGAGTCAAGGCAAACGCCTTTCGACCATAGCGCTTTGCTACGCAACATTGATAGCTATCGCCTCGTGGCCAATACATAGCGCTCAGAGCAGCGAAAAACTCAGCGCCGAAAACAGAACCCACTCACCACCGAGTTCACAACTACGCTTCAAACCGCTCATCAATAAACATCTTGATTTAGCCGGCCCAATAAGTTCCGCTATTCAAGACGAGTTGGGTTTTATGTGGTTTGGTGGCGAATCCGGTTTGGTACGCTACGACGGTTACCAAGTAACCTTATACCGCCACCAAATAAATATACAAAGCAGCCTCAGCAATAATTTTGTATCGGACCTAATGCTGGATAAACAGGGGGACATATGGGTTGCGACCGCGAACGGCCTTAATCGCTACAACGCAGAGACGGATACATTTCGCCAATATTTACACGACCCGACAGATATTAATAGCCTGAGCCATAATGACGTGGCGGCAATCCTTCAAGACGGCCATGGCGACATCTGGTTGGCCACAGGCAATGGTTTAAATCGACTGAACCTCAAGCACGATCAATTTCGCCATTTCCCCTATACCGGCGCGAATAATTCCGGTCCCAGTAAAAACAAAAGCAATACGCCGATCAATTTGTCATCCCTATACCAAGATCATCAAGGGATATTATGGATCGGTACCCGAGGCAGCGGCCTGTATAGCTTTGACCCCAAACATCAGCTATATCATCACTACCCACCCGGAACACCCAATGGCTTAAGCGATAAAACGGTTTGGAGCATTATTGAAGACCGTCAGATGCGCCTTTGGATTGGCACTGATAACGGGCTTAACCGCCTCGACAGCAACAGAGAGAACTTCACCCACTTCAAACACAAGCCCAACGATAATACCTCGATAAGTCACAACGTCATTAAATATGTGTTCGAGGACAAGCAAGGGCGCATTTGGGTAGCTACCGACGGCAACGGCCTAAATGTATTGACGAACAATAGCGACCAATTTGAATATTTTACTTATAACCCCAATGACGACAGCAGTATTAGAAGCAACAAAGTTCGTTTTATTTACCAGAATAACTCTGGAGAATTATGGTTCGGACACTTCCCAAGCGGCATCACGATGCTGGATCAGTACGCAAGCGCTTTTCACAACTACAGCCATAACCCAGTGGTCGAAAACAGCCTTAGCAACAGTGCCATTTTAAGTATTACCGAAGATCACGAAGGTCACCTTTGGGTAGGTACCGAACAAGGCTTAAATCGCATTGATAGAGATAAAAACCTTATTACGCGATACCTACACAAGCCCAAAGATTCAAGCTCTTTACCCGCTAACTCTGTACTGTCGGTACTCGTCGACAAACAAGGTGATGTCTGGGCAGGCACCTGGCATGGCAGTTTAGCTCGCCTTCCACGTGGTGAGAGTAAATTCACCATTTACGAGTCCATTCTAAATAAGCCGAACACCCTCAGCGGCAACCAAATATGGGCGCTATACGAAGACGCTGAAGGCGTTATCTGGGCAGGCAGCTACGACGGCGGGCTAAACCGCTACAATCGTGACACCAATGACTTCACACAATTCATCTTTGATCGCCATGATAAAGTGCCCCGGCGCATTACTGCCATTTTTGAAGACAGCCGCAGCAATTTTTGGGTCGGCAGCGATACGGGTTTACACCTGATGAACCGCAGCAACGGCAGCTATAAAAGCTATCGAGCCGATGATAAAAACTCTCACAGCCTGAGCTCTGACACCGTATCTGCTATCGAAGAAGATGAAGCGGGACGCCTTTGGATCGCAACCTTGGGCGGCGGAGTCAATTCGTTAGACCTCAACAACATGCAATTTAACTCTTACGGCCTTGAGCAGGGGCTGGCAGATGATGCCGTCAGTGGCATTATTAATGACCGTCACGGTTACCTCTGGTTTAGCACCGGCAACGGTTTATCGCAGTTTAATCCACGCACCCGAAGATTTAAAAATTTCACCCAGCAACACGGCCTACCCGGAGATATATTTAACAGACCCGCCTATTATTTTACCTCGAAAAATGAGCTCGCCTTTGGCAGTACAAATGGCTTAACAATATTTAACCCGAAACAAATTGGCTTTAATTCCAAGCCACCACCAATCGTGATAACAGATTTTAAGCTATCTAACCAATCCGTTAAGGTAACAAGTCATTCCAACACCATTTTAACAAAACCAATTTCCTATACTAGCAAAATCCGTTTAAAGCACTCCCAGTCTGTATTTACATTTGAATTTTCTGCACTAAATTATCGCATCCCCGAGATGAACCAATATGCCTACCGCATGCAAGGATTCGACAAAGACTGGACCTATGTCGGCAATAAACGCAGCGCAACTTACACAAACTTAGATCCAGGGCGTTATTATTTCCAGGTAAAAGGCAGCAATAACGAAGGTGTATGGAACGAAGCTGGAACTGTTATAGAGGTGCACATTCTGCCCCGATGGTGGCTCACTTGGTGGGCATATGGCATTTATTATATCGCGGCTATCGCCTTATTGACCGCTATTATATACATACAAATACGCAAGCGTCAGATTGCCGAACGACATAGCCGCGATCTCGAAAAAATGGTTTTCAATCGTACTCGAGAACTTGAAGCGAAAAATAAAGAGTTACATTCTGCATATCAACAAATGGAAGAAGTCAGTCTTTGCGATCCATTAACAGGTCTGAATAACCGCCGCTATCTCAATCACTCACTACCCTCTGACATTGCACAAGTTACACGCAACTATTTATGTGACAGCCCTGGAGATGTATTTGCCCGAGGTGACAGCGATCTGATCATACTTCTACTCGATATTGACCATTTTAAATCCATCAATGACGAACACGGCCACGCTAAGGGCGACGCGGTATTGATTCAAATTGCTAAAACTTTGAAACGATACAACCGTGACTCGGATTATTTAGTTCGCTGGGGTGGCGAAGAATTTTTAATTGTTATTCGCTTTACCAGCCGAGACCGAGCGCCAAAAATCGCTGCACGAGTATGCCTAGAGATCGAAGAGTTATTAATTGAGTTCAATGACGACCTCACACTGAAGAGAACCTGCTCCATTGGCTTTGCTTGCTACCCTTTTAACATCGATCATCCGGACGCTATTAACGTCGAACAAACCATTGATATCGCCGACTGGTGCCTATATTTAGTCAAACGAAGTGGTCGCAATGGCTGGGCCGGCCTCTACCATGGCGGCAACAAAAGCTTAAGCGTCCCGCAACTCATGCATAACCCACCAAGGTACATTGAAAGCGGCGACTTAGTTCTGAAAGACTCGCTGGAAGGACGACGTGAATTAGAGGGCTAAAGCACTGTACGAAAAGAAACCAAACTTGCCGCAACGGCAACATTTAGCGATTCAACACCGCGCGCCATAGTAATACTGACTTGCTTGTTACAGCAATCTTTCACTTCTTTTGAAACACCATCAGACTCATTTCCCAACACAAAAACTTTACTACGAGAATCGTCCAAATCGGCAATATCATACTTAGCATCGGCTTCAAGAGAGAGCACATCCAAGCCCCTGTCACGCAATTGTCGCAGGCTCTTACACAAGTTATCACAACGAATAATTCGAGCCTTAAATAATGTGCCGGCACTGGCCTTAATGACAAGAGAGTCTAATTTGGCTCCACCTTTTTTAGGCAAAAGCAAACCATAAGCCGGGGACGCACAAACTGAGCGAATAATGAGCCCAAGGTTTTGTGGTGTAGTGATGCGATCAAGCGCTATCAGCTCAAAAGGCTCAGCTGGGAATTCCTCAATAAAGCTCTCAAAGTCGGTAAACCCTTTAGGGTGAATATCTACAGCAATACCTTGATCTTGCTTGGCATTTTTTGAAATACGCGACAGCGCTGCTTTATCATGGTAGATGATATCGACATTTTTACTCTCTGCAAATGCAATAATCTCATCAAGTACTGAAGCGGGCTTATTACTCTTAGCCAAATGTAAACGGTGCACCGTAATATCGGGCGCTTGTATCACTTCAAGCACGGGTTTACGACCGTAAACTGTTAATACATTATCGTAAAAACGTTTGCGAGCTAAATATTCCTCAGTATCTTGTGTCACTCTTTCACCATGCTATATTTACTCTACCGTTACCGTCGTATCACCACACTCGTGAGACACAACTAAGACCATAAATGATCGCGCCAATATCAACGACAAACGTCCAAATAAGCTTTTAACGCTTTATTAAAGCCCATCAACAACGAATCAACTGTCAAGCCATGACCAATGGACACTTCCGCCAACCCGGGTAAGGTTTTATACAACAGCATATTGTGCAAGTTGAGGTCATGCCCTGCATTCACACCCAAACCTAAAGACTGTGCGCACTCGGCTGCTTTACAATGCTGATCAAATAGCTGTTTAACATGTTTTTCTCCGCGCTCGTACGCCCAAGCGTAAGGCCCGGTGTAAAGTTCAATGCGATCCGCACCGATATCTTTTGCTAGGGCAATTTGCTCAACATCCGGGTCCATAAACAAACTGACACGCACACCTAGCGCTCGTAACTTTTCAACGTATGGAGCAACCTTATCGGAGTCACGTTTAAGATCGAAGCCATGATCCGAAGTTTTTTGCCCATCAGTATCCGGAACCAAGGTGCACTGAGTCGGACGAACATGCTCCACTATCGCCATTAAACCCGGGTAATTCTCATTAGGACTAGCCTCTGGATTACCTTCAACATTAAGCTCAACGCCTGGATTCTGCTTAGTAAGTTTCGATAAGGCATAAACGTCTTTGGGGTGAATATGACGTAAGTCAGGCCGAGGATGCACAGTTAAGCCTCCCACACCAGCATCAATACATAACTGCCCAAAGCGCTCCACGCTGGGAAAGTCTCCATCCCTAGAATTTCGAATGAGTGCGATTTTATTTAAATTGACGCTCAGCGAAATCGTCGATGCATTAGAATTTCCCATAATCAGAGTTTGCCTTCGTGGTTCGCTTATGAATTCAATTAATAATTCGCTTATTTTTTACGGCTAGCTTTTTCGATAATAATGGCTACGTTAGGCGCATTGGGGAAACTCCTATGCATACCGCGCTCTTGTGCTTCAATGTTTTTAACAATGTCGTAACCTTCAATAACCTTAGCAAATACGGTGTAGCCTAGACGCGCACCATGAGCATCGAGGTGAGGGTTTGCACGCAAGTTAATAAAAAACTGCGACGATGCGCTATCTGGAGACTTCAGGCGTGCCATGGCAAGAGTGCCCTCAGCATTTTCCAACAGGTTATCCGATTCGTTTTTGATCGTCCCACGTGTTGGTTTTCGTTGGAAATCAAAGGTAAATCCACCTGCTTGCGCCATAAAGTTATCAATAACACGATGGAAGATGGTGCCATTATAGTGGCCATCATCAACATATTTTAAAAAGTTAGCTACGGTAATTGGTGCTTTATCTGGGTAGAGCTCAATAACTATATTGCCTAACGACGTTTTCAACTCGACTTTAGGCAAAAGCACAACTTTAGATATTTTCGCTTGCGTAGGTTTAAGCTTGCTATCTGCCGCAGGACTACCCGCATAGGAATACTGACTAAATGCAAACGATAGCATTGCAGCTGCAACGAGTGTGCACGTCTGTTGAAATAATCGGGACATCATTTTCATAACCACCTTTAAATTAAATTCGATACAACTAAACAAGCAAAAGATAGATTCAAGTATTGGATCTAAAAAACACCTAGCAAACTGTTATGCCCAGTCGGAATGGCGACTTTTAGGTTTTAGCAATGGCAAAATTATGGATAACAACATACCCAAGATCAGAAGGCCGGCACCATAAAACATATAACTGAGCGTCTTATCGTTTTTTAAGCGCTCATTTTCAGCCACAAGCGAGTCGCGATTAGTACGCAGCAACTTATGCTCTTCTAATAGTTTACGATGCTCGTTATCTAAATCTATCTCACTTGCGTAACGCTCTTTAAGCGAGTTCAGCTCTTGCTCAAGCGCCACCGTACGAGAGTCGGAGTCTCCCAAGCCGGACAATAGACCTTCATTCTCAGTTTTAAACTTAATATTTTCGGCTTTCAGTTTGGAGTTTTTCTTCCTTAAACTCACTAAACTTTTCCCCTGTTCAACTAACTGCAATTTTGCAGGGCGCTCTGACAACACATATTGCGTGCGCATCCAGCCTTCAGTTTCCGCAGCGGTAACAACCTTCGTCCAGCTATTATCTTCACTGCTTTCAAGTACCTGCAGTTGAGTACCGCTGCGAACTCCTTTGTTAACAATACGAAATTCAACACCGGGCCCGCTACGCATCGGCACGTACAATACATCACTCACATAACCAACACGCTCCTGAGCCTGCGCGAATACGCTCACAAAGCTAATAATCAAAGACAGTGCCGCCAGTGGCAGCCGCGAGCGAGTGAAGTGCAGCGAATGAAGATAATACATAATGGGTTCTTTACACAGTAAATTTGTATTAATCGCAGCCTACAAACAACGACATGAAACAACGATACGAAACAACGGGTCAACCAAAGATATTAAGGCTTAGCTGATCCTTTAGTCCAATATTTTCTTGCCAACTTCGTCTAATTCCTAAGGTAATACCTTCTTAAAGGGTTTGACCGTAACATTAGCGTATACGCCCACCGCCATATAAGGATCGTCGTCAGCCCAAGCTTTTGCGCGCTCTAGTGAGGGAAATTCCGCGACAACTAAGCTGCCTGTAAAACCGGCCTCTCCTGGCGAGTCACTATCTACGGCTGGATGAGGGCCGGCCAAAACTAAGCGCCCCTGCTCTTTTAGCTCATTCAGGCGCGCTAGGTGATCCGGACGGGCGCCAAGGCGAAGGGATAAGCTATGCTCGACATCCTGACTAATAATGGCGTACAACATCTAGATTTTCTCCTCATTACGAACTTTTACTCAAGCCCGTCGTTAAATCGGTGAATCGACCGAATAGATATTTATTATCAATGTAAGGCAACAATAGTCACGTATGTGCGTTTTTCACCTTACCTTTTAGACGCTCTTTTTACGCAAGTCGGCAACGATTGTAAATCCCAAATACATGTTTTACTTGGGTTTAGGTGCATCAGGGTCGTGAAAGATATCCTCTAAGGCCAGTGAGGTTAATTGCTTGATCTTATGAAACAGATAGTAAAGTGCCCCTAACATAATGCTCATAGAGGGAATCATAATGACAAAATAACTGTAGAACGTCATTTTCCCCAGCTCCACATTATAGGCCGCAGTCCCCGGTGGGCTTACCATAATTATCCGAGCGAGCACAAAATTCAATATCGATGACACAACAAATGAAAGCGCCAATATATAGGTAGCGTTTATCAACACACGTTCGAACGCCTCTGTATTGCCCTTCTCAGCTAGGGAACTATTAACCACATCAACACGTAGCAACTTCTCGTTAAACAAGAACGTTTTCACCAAAGGGTAGCGCGTTTTCAACGACACTAAGGTAGCCCCCGCAAACAACGCTGGAATGGACGCCTCTTTGACAGCAATATACATAGGATCAAGTTCCATCAAACTAATGCCGCCGGTCAGCAAAACACTCACCACGCCAAAGATCGAAAAGAAATTTAACTTCCGGGTGCGAATAAAATCAAAGCTGCCGTAACTAAACGGGAAGATCAATGCCTCAACAAGCCCAAGCCTCACGCCCAAATGTTCTTCGCCACTGAGGTTACTAAGAATGAGCGTGGGAATGATGATATTAAAGGCCAAATTCAACAGCATATTTTCGGATTTATCTTTCGGCGCCCCGCGCGCATCGACAATCGCGAATACGAATAACATGATAAAGACCAAGATAACAGCGAGCTGCGCATTCACATGCCCCAAAGCGACTCCCTTAGTTAGCAGGAGTCCGGGAACGACCAAACAAGTCGCCGCCAAGACCATAAAATTATCCGTGACTTTCTTTGTATCAGCCTTTGTATCAACCTTTGTGTCAGCCCTGGTTTCCGGATCGGTGCCTGACGTGATAACAGCATCAGGTGCTAGTTGATCTTGTGAGGGTATTGGCTTATTTTGGTGTTGCTCTGGTTCGCTTTGCATTAGACTTAGTTAGCTTATGGTTGAGAGAATGGGCATTGAATGAGTTTAAGAGCCATTAGCTTACCTACAATTACAACAGCTTCACTACACACAACAGGTCTTTATCGGTTTATGACAGTTATTTATGACTTGCACTGCCACAGCGATCAGTCAGATGGTATTTTAAGCCCTGAGGCGCTGGTGTCGAGAGCAAAAAGCCAGAATGTTGAAGTTTTAGCTCTTACCGATCACGATACAACCAACGGACTCGCCCGCGCCGCCCGCCAAGCGGAGCAGGAAAACATGCGTCTGATCCCCGGAATCGAATTCTCCAGCCAATGGGGGAATATGGGCGTGCACATAGTTGGTCTAAATATAGACCTAAAAAGTTCCGCATTACTTGAAGCCATTGATTCTCAAGAAAAAATACGCGACGAACGCGCCATACAAATCGGTCAGCGCTTAGAGGCTAAAGGCATCAAAGGCGCTTTGCAGGGCGCTAAAAAACAGGCGGGAGAAGGCGTCATTTGCCGACCACACTTTGCTCATTACATGGTAGAGCAAGGTTACGTCAGCTCGATTGAGCAAGCCTTTAAAAAATACTTAGGTAACGGCAAGGCGGGCGATGTAAAGCAATTCTGGCCTACATTTGAGCAGGTGATTCACTGGGTTTCAGAAGCGTCTGGCTGTGCAGTACTTGCTCACCCAATGAAATACAAGGTAACACGCACCAAGCTCTGCGCAATGGTAGACGCCTTCAAAGCAGCAGGCGGTCACGCGATCGAGGTTGTCTCAGGGAAACAATCTCAAGCTCACACCAATGACCTAGCAAAGATCACCAACAAATATGAATTGTTAGCATCCTGCGGGAGCGACTTTCACCGCCCCGGCAGCGAATGGCAAGAGCTGGGTCGCCACTCCCAACTCCCAGAGACCGTTACTCCGGTCTGGCATGACTGGGGTTAACTCGCCTTGGCATTCAAACGACGAGCATCTGATAAGCCGCCAACAAACAACTCATAAAAAACCAATAAACTGATAAACAACTATAATAAGACAAAGCAACAACAAACCATCCAAAGGGCGAGTTAACATTGATTGCTCAGTGGTTCAGTAGTAGCTCAATGCAAAACTGGCTTATCCTATAAACGAGAAAGCTTAACAGCGTATTTACAATCATTTTACGCTCCTTAGTCGGCTTGGCATCCTGGCCTCCGGAACTATTACAGAAGGGTATTATCTTGTCGTTATTTTTGAGCATCCACCCAGAAAACCCTCAACAACGATTGATCGATCAAGCCGTTGCGGTATTACGTAAAGGTGGTTTAATTAGCTACCCCACGGACTCAGCCTACGCACTCGGTTGTCATATAGGCGACAAGCTCGCGCTCGACCGTATCCGCGCCATTCGCCAACTGGATAAGCACCACAACTTCACACTCATGTGTCGCGATTTATCCGAACTCGCCAACTATGCGCGTGTTGACAACGCTGCTTATCGCTTAATCAAAAGCCGTACGCCAGGCCCCTATACCTTTATTTTGAACGCCACCTCCGAAGTTCCTAGGCGTTTAATGCATCCCAAGCGTAAAACACTCGGCATGCGAGTGCCAAACACCCCTATTGCGCTGGCCATTATGGAAACCCTCGGCGAGCCAATCATGTCCAGCTCACTCATACTGCCGGAAGACGACAACCCCTTAACCGACCCTTACGATATTCGTGTCCTGCTTGAGCATCAGCTTGAGCTTGTAATCGACGGTGGCTATTGCGGAATGGAAGCCACCACAGTCATTGATCTAACCGGAGACGAACCCTCGTTAATCCGCCAAGGCTGTGGCGACACCAGCGATCTTTTTTAACTTCAAACTATCAAGAGCACTTGGGTTTATAGCTTAAACGCCCAAGTGCCGTTATAATGCCCGGTCTTTTTGAATCATGTACACCTGAGAGGTTCATTTGTCCGGGGAAATCACAGCGCCCGAAGCAGCTACAAACGAAGCCCCCGCCAGCACCCCCTCGACCAAAGACGAGGCCAGCGGTGATCAGGCCAGCGTAGCCGAGCCTGCACATCAAGATGCTGCAAAAGGTCGCCAAGAAGAAATGCCCTTCGCTATTGTCGAAGGCAAAGCTTTTACCCAACTCCCAAAAGATTTGTACATCCCACCTGATGCGCTAGAAGTTATTCTTGAAGTATTTGAAGGCCCCTTAGATTTATTACTCTACTTAATCCGCCGTCAAAATCTCAACATTCTCGAAATCAATGTCTCTGAAATTACACGTCAATATGTCGCTTATGTGGAAGTGATGGAAGCCATGCATTTTGAGCTTGCAGCCGAGTATTTAGTCATGGCCGCCATGCTTGCCGAAATCAAATCCCGCATGCTGCTACCGCGCGCTAACGAGGACGAAGAAGACGAGGAAGAAGATCCAAGAGCAACGCTCATCAGGCGACTACAAGAATACGAGCGATTTAAACAAGCTGCCGAGGACATTGACACCCTGCCGAGACAGTACCGAGACACCCATACTGCGCGCGCACAAGGCCCCGACCGAAGCACCACACGCCCTGAACCCGAAGTCGATATGAAAGATATACTGCTTGCCTTATCAGAGGTTTTACGCCGAGCCGACATGTTTACCAGCCATTTCGTCGAACGAGAGAAACTCTCAACACGCGAACGAATGGCTCAAGTGCTAGATCGCCTCTCAGGCCAACAGTTTGTGCCTTTTGTAAGCTTATTTAGCGCCAATGAAGGCCGCCTGGGGGTTGTAGTCACATTTTTAGCCGTAATGGAGCTAATTAAAGAGTCCCTTGTAGAGATCGTGCAGACCGAGATCTTTGGCCCCATTCACCTGAAAGCAAAGTCGGTATAATCACAGGCAATCACTTATGAGCAACTACCATGGGCAACTACTATGAGCAACTACGCCATTTTGTATGACATACGATAAGCAACAACTGCAACGCATCATCGAAGGCGCCATTATGGCCGCGGGCGAACCGCTGAACACCGCGCGCCTGATCAGTCTCTTCGAAGAAAACGAAGCCCCGGAAAAAAGCGAGATTGAGGAAGTGCTAAGCGCTATCAGATCCCAATGCGAACAGCGCGGCTTCGATTTAATCGAGGTCGCTAGTGGCTGGCGCTTTCAGGTACGCAAAGAAATCGCACCTTGGGTCAACCGTTTATGGCAAGAAAAGCCTCAAAAATACTCACGCGCCATGATGGAAACCATCGCCCTAATTGCCTACCGCCAACCATTAACTCGCGGTGATATTGAGGAAGTCCGCGGTGTTGCCGTTAGTTCACACATTATCAAAACCCTATCAGAACGTGGCTGGGTAAAAATCGTTGGCAACAGAGACGTCCCGGGTCGACCAGCACTGTACGCTACTACCAAGACATTTCTCGATCACTTTAATTTAAAAAGTTTGGAAGAATTGCCGACCTTAGGCGAACTAAAAGACATCGACAGCCTTAACGCCTCTCTCGATTTTGGCAACAATGAAAGCACTCCTGAAGACGCTCCAAGCACAGAGCAAACTGAAGCAGGCCAGGAAGACAAAACGCCAGACACCCTGAACGACTCACAAGAGCCAATAGATGCTAGTGACGATACAGACAACAAGGAAGGCGGACAAGCCGAACTCGACGTGTCTATTTCAATAGACACCATTGATACAACAAAGGAGGCGCCAGAGAACACTGCTGAGAACGTTGCTGAGGCAATTACCGAGACAGCAGAAAACACCGTTGCCGAATTACAGGCAAGCGAATCACCCGTTGATTCCGTGTCAGACCAAAACAAGACTGAAGATGGCGTAATAAAGCTAACACTTGAACAAGCCTTAGAAGCGGAAGCTCAAGACGATATTGATAACGAAGAAACAGAGTTAGACAACATAAAAGACCGCGAAGAAACATCCGAAACAGAAAAAACAGTTCATACAGAACCCGAATCAAAACCACAAGATGACGAGACAGAGCCAGACGGATACGACCCCGGCGCACTCAGCTCAGCACTCCCATCCCTCTTTGAAGCCGAAGGCAACAACATAGAAACTCACAACGCAGAAACTCACAACTCAAAAAACAGCGACACCGAAAACAACATCACAGATTCCCCCGAACCGTCGGAAGCATCTACAAGCGATAATACTCAGGACAGCGACAATGCGCAGCAATAACAAAAAACCTAGCCCACAAAGGGCACGCGGCGCAAAGAATCGCCAACAAACAGAAGCCCCTACAACAGCAACGACTCCAAACGAGCAAATAGAAACCGAAGCCCCTCCACCGAGTGGCGAAAAGCTACAAAAAGTACTTGCGCGCGCAGGCACAGGCTCTCGCCGTGAAATGGAACGCGCAATAAGCGAAGGCAAAGTCGAAGTCAACGGGCGCAAAGCTAAACTCGGAGACCGCGTCAGCAGTAGCGATAAAATCGTATGTAATGGGCGCTACATCAGCGCAAGTGAGCGCGGCAATGATCACCTGCGCGTATTACTTTACAACAAACCCGAAGGCGAAATTTGTAGCCACTCCGACCCTGAGGGTCGCCCGAGCGTGTTTGACAAACTCCCCCCCTTAAAAAGCGGACGCTGGATATCCGTAGGCCGCCTCGACTTTAATACCAGCGGCCTACTGCTATTTACCACTGACGGTGAACTCGCTAACAAATTAATGCACCCCTCGTCTAATATCGACCGAGAATACCTAGTGCGTATTAATGGCTCCGTTGACGCAGATATGCTCGCACGCCTAAAAGAAGGCGTCTTACTAGAAGACGGCGTAGCCAAATTCACCGACATCGTCGTGCGCGCAAGCAAGGGCGAGACTAGCAACCCCTGGTTTTACTGCGTCGTCATGGAAGGGCGTACCCGCGAAGTCCGACGCCTCTGGGAATCCCAAGAAGTGCGCGTCAGCCGCTTAAAGCGAGTGCGCTACGGTAACGTATTTATCCCCTCCCATGTGCGCAGTGGCCAGTGGATAGATCTTAATGACAAAGAAATTGGCGACATATACGAAACCGCAGGTATGAAGCGCCCCGCAGTGCAAACATACTCTGCCAAAACCATCAAAGAACGCGAACGACATCAGCGTAAATTACGCTCAGCGCCAAGCAAGCAACACAACCCTAAAGCGAGACCTAGCCGCAGAAAGTGAGCGTGAAAACAATGACAATAAAAAAAATCACCATCAATACCCTACTCCTCGCGTCGAGCTTACTCATCGCGCTACTGGCATGTGAAGCGGCTGTGCGCGCAATGGACCTCGCCCCTGAAGTGGTTTATATCGAGAAATGGCGAATGCGTTTATCGGCTAACCCTAAAGTCGGCTTTGAACCCATCCCAAACCTCGACAGCACCGGCAAGTCCGTGCAGTACTACTCCTACGATGGGCGCAGCAATAACTTTGGCTACCGTGATTATGACCACTCAGAAGCAAAAGCCCCCGGCTCTCACCGTATCGCCGTGATTGGTGACAGTATTACCGCAGGCTTATGGATTAACGAAGACGACAAAGTCTACCCAACCGTCATGGAAACCCATCTGCGCAAACTCGGCAAAAAAGTCGACGTTATGAATTTTGGCGTCTCAGGTTATAACACCCAACAAGAAGTTGAGACATTGAAAGATCGGGGCCTACAATTCAAGCCAGACCTTGTCGTACTCGGTTATTGTTTGAATGATACTTTCCGTGATGACGGCGGTGTATATTCCGCATTGCTAGCTGAAGAGCGTAAACAAAATGAACAAGGCAAAGAATCTACCGTTAAAAAACTTAACCCAATAGTTAAACACAGTGATTTTTTACGCTTTATAAACTTCGTTGTACTTCGCCCTGCCAAAGCTGCCACACGAACTCAGGAAAACGGTTTGGAGACATTTAACAGCGACACTGTTGGCGAAAACTTTGCAGAACTTGCACGCTTATCCAAACAGTACAAATTTGAAGTGTTAGTGATGATATTTCCAGACTTTGGCAAAAACGACGCACACATACTCAATCGCAGTACCTACCCTTTCGAGCAAGAACATCAAAAAGTCATCTCACTTGCGAAACAAAACGACTTAGCACATTTGGATTTGTTTGATATTTTTCAAGAGTGCCACCACGAGCT
>NVXL01000062.1 GCA_002746115.1 Alteromonadaceae bacterium | reverse complement strand
CCATCGCTAAAGCTGCTTAATTTGGTGGCGGAAAAGGGGTTGGAGGTGCTGGCCTAGCAAAAACAAAAAACAAAAAACAGATCAAAACCCCAGTAACGCTAACGCGCTGCTGGGGTTTTTGTTTTTTGAATAACTTTTTTCTGGGTGAATTATTTCTTGAATAGTATATTTACTTTGTAACTTGAAAAATAAATAACCCGTTATTTGTCCTGATTCTGACCCTGCTCCGAAGACCGCTTACCAAAATATAAGCTGATCGCAACACCTGCCACTAAGGTGAGAAGCGCGTACCCTAGCGCGTGGTCGAGCAAGTGGTAGGCGGTGCCGTAAGTTGTGTGGCCTTCATGAGCCGAGGCGAAGGCAGAAAAAAACAGCATTCCAGAAGCTAATATTTGAATTAAATAACGTTTAATAAGTTTTGAAAAAAGCATAAGTGCTCCTAAATAGCTGTTTTAATATTAGATAGATCAATCTCGGGCAACATACCTTCGCGTACAATATGCTCGATAATGGTGGTTAAACCGTCGCCTGATTTTAAATTCGAAAATACAAAAGGTTTATCGCCGCGCATTTTTTTAGTGTCGCTATCCATCACCTCAAGAGAGGCGCCGACTAAAGGCGCAAGATCAGTTTTATTAATCACTAATAAATCCGAGCGGGTAATGCCCGGGCCGCCTTTGCGGGGGATTTTATCGCCAGCGGACACATCAATCACGTAAATAGTGTAATCCGATAATTCAGGGCTAAACGTTGCGCTGAGGTTGTCGCCACCGCTTTCAATAAATACGATATCTAGGGCCTTGTGGCGTAGCATTAGGGTGTCAATTGCCGCCAAATTCATTGAGGCATCTTCACGGATGGCGGTGTGCGGGCAACCACCAGTCTCAACACCAATAATACGGTCTTCACTTAGCGCCTCGTGGCGGGTAAGAAATTGAGCATCTTCTTTGGTGTAAATGTCGTTGGTGACGACAGCAATATTGTAGTGTTCACGAAGTGTATAACACAGGGCACGTAGCAGGGCTGTTTTACCTGAACCAACGGGTCCACCTACGCCTATGCGTAAGGTTTGCTTGGTATGTGTGGTGGTGTTCATAAAGTCTTTCCTTGTGTCCGTTGTGTCTGTAGGCGCGTATTTGTTTTGTTGAGAGTGTCGTTACATTAGGAGCGAAAAAGGCGCGTGTATTGTATCTCGTGATTGGCGCTCGCCACTGAGAGGGCGGGCATGCTCGAGCCAATATCGTCGTCGATAACGGTATTTGCCAAGGTGATAGCTTGGTCGATATGCACTTGCATAGCGCTTAATATTTGCTGAGCTTGGGTTTGCCCTAAGGGGACAAGCTTGGTCGCTGCGCTGACTTGGTTTTCGAGCCAAGCCCAAGTATAACCGAGCTGGACTGCAGAATCATCAATGCCCCAAGTGTGTGCGGCGAAACAAAACAGGCTTAGAAAACTCGGCTCTGTTAATGTGTTATCCGGTAAGGCGACGTTCAGTTGCTTTAATAAACGTTGCAGGGCTTCACCCATTGCGACGTCGGTTAAGTGCAGCTCTTTTGTTTCTCGGCAGGCGAGTAGGTATTGGTTCCAATAATTTAATGCGCCTAAATCCTGCTCACGTAAGCTGTGCATCTGGCGTTGTATTAGTGGTAAATCGACTCTGGCGAGGGAGTTAAACAGTTGCTCGTGTAGCCATTCTTGTGTCGCTTGTGCATTGTTGACCCAGCCGATTTCCACGGCATACTCCAGCCCTTGCGAGAAGGCGTAACCGCCGACCGGCAAGGTCGCGCTACTTAGCTGGAGTAGGCGCAATAATGCGCTATTCGTGGTGGTGATGTTGCTCATGTCGCTCATGTTTATAGGCTCCAGATTCTGGGACAAATACGACTTGCTCAGCTTCGACTGTTAGGCCAAGTTGTTGCAGCATCTCTTCTAGGACGTGATCTGGGGTAATACTAAGGCGGCGCTCGCCGACTTGAATTTTGACGTGGCGATTACCGAGGTGATAGCAGGCACGACTAAATAGCGCCCAGTCGTCACAGGTGGCTGTTGCTACCTGCTCGACGGCGCCTTCGACTTTAATATTTTTGCCGCACTGGCTACGTAAATATTCACCGACTAAAAGGGCTTGTCCGCGCTCTAAAAAAATGCGGACTTCCTTGCCTTGCTCAGACTCGGTGCGAATACGGCCGCGCTCACGTTGCTCGTGAGTGAGGAATATTTTATCCTCAACCGGCTCGTGAATGTGAGTGCCGAGGCGTTCATAAATTTCGTACATTCTTGTTTCTCGTTAAGTGCTTCTCGTTAAATACTTTTAATTAAAACAAACAATAAAGCTGAGCGAGCGGTAAAACACTGGCCGGTTCACACGTCAGCAGTTGGCCGTTGGCACGTACCTCATAAGTTTGTGAATCCACCTCAATTGTCGGCGTCCAAGCATTCAGTAACATGTCTTGTTTTTTAATCGTGCGGGTATTACGACATGCAACAAGGCGACGGTTTAAACCCAATTTTTTGGCGACGTCATTATCAATCGCGGCTTGCGAGGTAAAAGTCAGGCTAGTATTAAAAGCCGCTGCACCTAAAGAGCCGAACATGGGGCGATAATGTACGGGCTGCGGTGTTGGGATCGAGGCGTTAGGGTCACCCATTGGCGCTGCGGCGATAAAACCGCCTTTAAGAATAAGCGATGGCTTGATGCCAAAAAAGGCGGGCTTCCAAAGGACTAAGTCGGCCAGTTTGCCGACTTCAATCGAGCCAACTTCATCCGAGATACCGTGAGCAATGGCAGGGTTAATGGTGTATTTCGCAATGTAGCGACGCACCCTAAAGTTATCCGCAAGGCCAGTATCGTCAGTGCTGTCTTTGTCGGCAAGTACGCCACGCTGTACTTTCATCTTGTGGGCGCTTTGCCAAGTGCGAGTAATTACTTCCCCTACACGTCCCATCGCTTGAGAGTCGGAGGCGATCATGCTGAATGCCCCAAGGTCGTGCAAAATATCCTCAGCGGCGATGGTTTCTTTACGAATGCGTGAGTCAGCAAAGGCGACGTCTTCGGCAATATTTGGGTCAAGGTGATGGCAGACCATCAACATATCCAAATGCTCATCGACGGTATTACGCGTGTAAGGCCTTGTGGGGTTGGTGGAGGAGGGCAGTACATTGGCCTCCGCACAGGCTTTGATAATGTCTGGCGCGTGACCACCGCCAGCACCTTCAGTGTGGTAGGTGTGAATGGTGCGATGTTTAAAAGCGGCCAAAGTATCGTCGACAAAACCGGACTCGTTGAGCGTATCGGTATGGATGGCGACTTGCACATCGTAGCGTTCAGCGACGTTTAGACAGTTATCAATTGATGCGGGTGTGGTGCCCCAGTCTTCATGCAGTTTTAAACCACAGGCGCCAGCAGCTAATTGCTCTTCAAGTGACAGCGGTAGGCTGGCGTTGCCTTTACCGAGGAAGCCAAAGTTCATCGGCAAGCCGTCGGTGGCTTGCAGCATTTTGCCAATATTCCAAGGGCCTGAGGTGCAAGTGGTGGCGTTGGTGCCAGTGGCGGGGCCGGTGCCGCCACCGATCATGGTGGTCACGCCTGACATTAAGGCTTCTTCTATTTGCTGAGGGCAAATAAAATGAATGTGTGCATCAATACCGCCTGCGGTGAGGATGGAGCCTTCACCTGCGATGACCTCGGTGCCGGGGCCTATGATGATGTCGACATCGGCTTGCACGTCAGGGTTGCCGGCTTTGCCAATGCCTGCAATCCGACCGTCTTTGATGCCGACGTCGGCTTTGACAATACCCCAGTGATCCATGATCAAGGCGTTGGTAATCACGGTGTCAACGGTATCGGCGCTGCCGAGCTGGCTTTGGCCCATGCCGTCACGAATGACTTTACCGCCGCCAAATTTTACTTCGTCGCCGTAGTGGGTGTAGTCTTTTTCGACTTCTATCCAAAGCTCGGTATCGGCTAGGCGTACTTGGTCGCCAGTGGTGGGGCCGAACATCTGCGCGTAGGCTTGTCGGTCCATTTTGGCGCCCGTTTTGGCACTCATTTTGGAGGTGCTGGTTTTGGACTTTTGATTATCGCTCATGCCTGAATCTCCTAGTCTGCCGTTTCTGTGTCGAGTGCACCCATGATTTCACCACGAAAGCCGTAAACTTCGCGCTTGCCTGCGTAGGCGACTAATTCAACTTCACGGCCTTGGCCGGGTTCAAAGCGTACGGCGGTGCCGGAGGCGATGTTTAAATGCATGCCTCGGGTGCTTTTACGGTCGAAGCTGAGGGCTGAATTCACCTCATAAAAATGGTAGTGGGAGCCGATTTGAATCGGGCGATCGCCGGTATTTTCGACTCTGACGCGTATGGTTTCGCGACCGACATTAATGTAGATATCGCCACTGGCGATTTTCATTTCACCTGGAATCATGATGTTTGCCCTGTGGCTTTATGTGATGGGGTTATGGACGGTGACGAGTTTGGTACCGTCGGGGAAGGTGGCCTCCACTTGCACTTCGGGTACAAGAGCGACGACGCCGTCCATGACTTGCTCGGCGGAGAGTATCTCGCGGCCGTAGCTCATGAGCTCTGCGACGCTTTTACCATCGCGTGCGCCTTCGATGATTTCCATCGTAATCAGCGCGACGGATTCTGGGTAGTTGAGTTTTAACCCACGTGCGAGACGACGTTCAGCCATCAATGCGGCGGTGAATACCAGTAATTTGTCTTTTTCTCTTGGCAACAGTTCCATAACCGACCTTGTTTAATCAATGTGTTAAAAATACCACTATGTAGCGAAGATGATGTAAGTTTTCTTGTTAAATATTGTACGACTGCTTGTGGCGTTAAGTTTAGTTCACGGTGTTGGGGTCATAATGTTTAAGTTGCCCAAATACGTGGTAAACACGCAGGTCGGGAGAGCAGTTCTGGCCGCAGTGTTTGCCAGTATTGGGTAAATACGTGCTTGGCGTATTGGGAGCATTCGCCTAAGAAACGCGCGACGATAAATTGGTTAACATAGCTAATGCCCAAAAGTACTCTTGCAGGAGTGTCTGTTTCGAGGGGTGTTAAGGGCAGTTCACGCAGCTGGGTTATCAGGGCTTCGGCTTGTTTCTCGTCATCAAAGGGGCCTGCGACAAAAATGCCGTTGATGGGCAAATTTTGCATGCCGCTTTTAGCGCTGAGTAAATTATCGTTCTCTGGGTTGCTCAATAGGTGTTCGATCAGGCATGGCTTATCGTCTCGCCATATTTCAAGGCGTTGTGAAATTTGACCCTTGTTAAACTTTTCACCTTGGGCTGGCAGCCCGAAGGAGGATACATCCCAACCAATAAAGCGGCTGGTTTTATGCAGCCGTATCCGTGTGTTCATGCGGGTATGGGCGCCAGGGTAAAAAATATTCTCTAGCGGCAACCATTCTAGCTGGGCATTTTCGGCGGCGTTAAGCGTAATAGTGACGCACTGTGCTTGCTTGTCGTGGCGTGCTCGGTAAACACGGCCTGCGCCGGGGGTGGTGAATAAGGCTTGTGCTTTATCTTCCAGCTGAATGTCGATGTTGAGTTCGTCGCCAGAGACGATGCCACCGGGTGGGTGCAATATGTATACGTGAGCCGTCTCGCGCCCTTCTGGGTAAAAGGGCTTTTGCACGTAAAGCGGGCCCTCGTGTCGGCAGCGGGCAAGAATACTGCCGCCGTTCTTCTCACGTAATATCAGCTGCAAAAAAGCTTGCCACTGTGAAGCGGCGCTTGGCGCTTCTTTCAGCATTTCATTCAAACCGAAACCTCAACTGTTAAGCCCATTCTTTAAATAGTTAAGTTAAACGGACAGGTTAAACGGCCAAGTATTGTCGAATTAACTCTTCAGATAAGCTGGCCATTACATCGTTCGCTACGATACGTCCTTTTTCCATCAAATAAAAATGTTTTCCGACTTTACGGGCAAAGCCTAGCTTTTGTTCAACTAAGATAACCGTCAGCCCATCTTCTTTATTTAATTTTAAAATGACATCGCCAATTTGTTTGACGATATTGGGCTGAATGCCTTCGTTGGGTTCATCTAGAATCAGCACTTTAGGGTCTAAGACCAAG
Source organism: Alteromonadaceae bacterium (assembly GCA_002746115.1). Lineage (GTDB taxonomy): Bacteria > Pseudomonadota > Gammaproteobacteria > Pseudomonadales > Cellvibrionaceae. The sequence goes on along the minus strand of NVXL01000062.1, from coordinate 20,336 downwards.
GCGCGCCCTATCGCTAATTGCTGCTGCTGGCCACCGGATAAATCACCACCTCGGCGGTGCAGCATGTCTTTTAGCACCGGGAATAGCTCATAGACCTTGTTGGGGATGCGCTTTGCTCCGTCACGGCGACCGGCTAGGGCAACACGTAAGTTCTCCTCTACGGTCAATAAGGGGAAGATATCTCGCCCCTGCGGTACATAGCCAATACCTTTGCGTGCGCGGACTTCGGTACTAATGCCTTGGAGTGACTTGTTATCAAATGTGATATCGCCGCTCTCTATCGGCAGCAAACCCATAATCGCTTTTAATAGGGTGGTCTTGCCGACGCCGTTGCGACCCATGATGCAGATGCAGGCACCGGGCTCAATGTGTAAATCTAAATTCCAAAGGATTTGAGTGCTGCCATAACGTTGGTTAACGCCACTTGCCGATATCATGCTTCATCTCCCAAATATACTTCGATCACATCCGGGTTGTTTTGTATGTCGTGCATACTGCCCTCAGCCAGTACTGAGCCCTGATGTAATACGGTTACGGTGCGCGCAATGCTGCGGACAAACTCCATATCATGCTCTACCACAATGACGGTGTGTTCGCCTGCAAGCTCTTGCAGTAGTTCTGCTGTGCGCTCTGTCTCGTCAGCGGTCATACCGGCTACCGGCTCATCAATGAGTAGTAGGCGGGGTTGAGAGGCGAGTAGCATGCCGATTTCTAACCATTGCTTTTGTCCGTGTGATAAAGCGCCTGCGAGCATGAAACGCTCTTTTGTTAAGGAGACGGTATCGAGCACTGAGTCGATGCGGTCTTGCTGCTCGGCGCTGATTTTTGCAGTTAAGGAATACCACACGCTTTTATTGTCTTTTAATGACAGTGCGAGGTTGTCATAAACCGTGTGCGATTCAAACACGGTAGGCTTTTGGAATTTTCGGCCAATACCAAGGTTGACGATGTCAGGCTCGGACTCTTCTAACAAGTTAATGTTTTGGCCAAAATAAGCTGAGCCGCTATCGCAGCGGGTTTTACCGGTAATCACATCCATTAAGGTGGTTTTACCGGCGCCGTTTGCACCGATGAGGCAGCGTAATTCACCTTGTTTAATATAGAGATTTAAATCGTTCAGGGCTTTAAAACCATCGAAGGCGACGGTTAAGCCTTCGATATATAAAATAATATCATGAGAGATATCGACCTTGCGTTGCTTAGGCATTAAAAATGGCCATACCTTATCGCGACGCATGGTACCGCGAACTTTATCTAAGTTATTCATGTTCGCTCCTGTGCAAGTTTGAGTTTGTTATCAGTGCTGTTTTGATTGTCATCGACGTCGGATTTTTTCTTGAATTTGGCGCGGATTTTTTTCATATAACCGGCAATTCCCTCGGGGAAAAATACCGTTACGACGACAAATAAAGCCCCCAAACCAAATAGCCAACCTTCTGGCATAATGGCCGTAAAACGGGTTTTGGCAAAATTCACCAAAATAGCCCCAATAATTGCACCATATAAAGTTCCCCTGCCGCCAACCGCTACCCATACGACCACTTCAATCGAGTTTAATGGGTGGAACTCGCCCGGGTTAATAATGCCCACTTGGGGGACAAATAAGGCGCCAGCAATCGCGGCTAATAAAGCGGAATAAACAAATAACCACACTTTAAAGCGTTCGGTTTTATAACCCATAAAGCGGGTGCGTGTTTCCGCATCTCTCACGCAGACAATTAACTTGCCGAAGCGCGAACTCATGATGTAGTGGCTGCAGATGTAGGCGAGCCCAAGCATGAATGCCGTAGTGGCAAACAAGACCACGCGGGTGGTATCGGATTGTAAGTCAAAGCCGAGAATATCTTTAAAATCCGTCATGCCGTTGTTGCCGCCAAAGCCCATCTCGTTACGGAAGAAGGCAAGCATTAATGCATAGGTTAAGGCTTGAGTAATAATGGATAGATATACCCCGGTCACACGTGAGCGAAAAGCCAACCAACCGAAGACAAAGGCCAATATTCCCGGTACAACCAAGGCCATTAACATCGCAAAGCCAAAGTTATCCATGCCCATCCAATACCAGGGCAGGGCATCCCAATCGAGAAATACCATAAAATCAGGTAATGTCGGGTGACCGTAGACGCCGCGTTCGCCAATTTGACGCATTAAATACATGCCCATGGCGTAGCCGCCAAGGGAGAAGAACGCTCCGTGGCCAAGGCTTAAAATACCGCAATACCCCCAAATCACATCGACAGAAAGCGCGAGTAGTGCATAGCATAAGTACTTGCCCATCAACGTGATTGAGAAGGTGCTCACATGAAAGAACGACTCAGGCGGAAACAGTAGGTTACACAGTGAAGCGATAACCGTGGACACACCTAATATCAGTAGAAAGCGCCGACAAATTGGGCTGCCGAGTATGGCGCCTTGTAATAAAGATTCGCGTTTGATTTGCATTAGTCTGCCGCCCTCCCTTTCTGTGGAAACAAGCCCTTAGGCCGACGCTGGATGAATAAAATAATAAATACTAGTACGAGGATATTCGCTAATACCGCTCCGGTGGCAGGCTCTAAGAATTTATTGGCAATGCCCAAAGAGAAGGCGCCGACTAAGGTCCCAAATAAATTACCGACACCGCCGAAGACGACGACCATAAATGAGCCGATAATATAATCTTGCCCCATGTTCGGCCCGACGTTGGTGATTTGGCTAAGTGCTACCCCAGCCACCCCGGCAATGCCCGAGCCTAAAGCAAAGGTCATAGAGTCTACCCAAGCAGTGCGTATGCCGAGAGATTTTGCCATGGCACGGTTCTGGGAGACGGCGCGTACATGCAAACCGAGTGCGGTTTTCTTTAAAATAGTTAATAATAAAAAGAAGACTATGAGTGAAAATATCAGGATATAAATACGGTTATAAGTGAGTGAGAATATCGGGTTTATTTCTAGTGATCCGCTCATCCACTCAGGTGTTACCACTGGGCGGTTGGTGGCTGAGATAAAGCTACGAACGGCTTGTTGTAGTATTAAGCTAATACCGAAGGTGGCTAATAAGGTTTCTAAGGGGCGACCATGTAAATGGCGGATGACGGTTGCCTCAATGATCATGCCCACGATACCTGCGACCAAAAAGGCGGCGGGAATGGCGACAAATAAGGAGTATTCCATAAAGTTGGGCATCAGCAGTTGAACGCCGTAAGTGGTGTAGGCGCCGATCATAATCATCTCGCCGTGGGCCATATTAAACACGCCCATAACCCCGAAGGTGATGGCAAGGCCGATGGCGGCTAAGAGTAATACTGAGCCTGCACTTAAACCGAAGAACATTTTTTCGATAAAACCAAAGATTTTAATGCGGCCATCAATGCGCTTGAGTTCTGCTTGTACGGCGACGCGGACTTTTCTGTCTTTTTCGATGTACTTACCTTCACTATTTTTTTCGACCAGTTTAAGTAAGGCGTTGCGCACTTTGCTATCTAAGCTGCCGGATAAGGCGGCGATGGCAATAAGTTTGCTGGGAGTGTCTTCGCTCGTTTGCAATTGGTATAGGGCAATGGCTTTTTCGATGGCTTCGCGAACTTTGCCGTTAACTTCGGTTTTAAGTGCAGCGCTTAGCTCGTCAATACTCGCTTGGGTAAGTTTCTCTGTTAGCTTAATAACCGCGTGCAGACGTTCTTCGTCATTCCCGTGATTAAGTTGTATACGAGCAATGGTATTTTTTAGGTGGGTACGGAGCTTGGAGTTGACTCTAATTTTTTTGACGAGGCTACTGTCCAAGGCGCCAAGAGGAGCCTTGCTGAAAATGTCGAAGTATTGTTTGGTATCGTTGCTATCTTTGACTTGGTAAATTATCTGGGCATCTGCACGTTGGTAATAAAGCTTACCATTAAGCATTTGTTCAAATAGCGGCAGCATGGCGGTACCGCCAGTTTGCTCTAGTTGTACGAGTATTTTTGCTGACTTAGACAGCTTGGCTTTTGTTAAGGCCGTGAGTAGTGGAGCAATATTTTCAGCGGTTTGTACATTCGTACTGGTGCTGCTGGTGCTGCTTGGCATAGTTGGCGCTGTGCCTTCAGCTAGCGCACTGGATAGCCAGCATCCTAGTATCAGAATGATTGTATTTACTATAAAGGGCTTCACTCGATCTCCTGAGACTTTTATCGGGCAAAGTCTGAATCTGTAAGCGTTAAAAATATAGGGCGATAACCGGGCTTACCGGCTATCGCCCTATGGGGGGAGTTAATAGCTGTTGTTAACTTTACTTAACTAAATAGCCTTAATTAAAGAGCAGTAATCAAAGAACAACAGCTTGTTCTACTTTAAGTATTAATATTCTTGGCCAGAACACTTCTTAGTTTTTCTGTTGTAATTACCACATTTAATTGGCTTGGTCCAATCCGCGATAATGTCTTTTGATCCAGGTAAAAAGTTAGACCATGCATCACCAGCGACTAGGCCTTCGGTTTCCCATACCACTTCAAGCTGACCGTCGTCTTGAATTTCGCCAATAAGTACAGGCTTAGACAGGTGATGGTTTTTATTCATTACGGCCACACCGCCAGTCAAGTTAGCTGCTGTAATGCCAATCATGGCTTGCTCAACTTTATCGGTGTCAGTAGTGCCTGCTTTCTCAACGGCTTTGACCCACATTTGGAAACCAATGTAAGTCGCTTCCATTGGATCGTTGGTAACACGCTTAGGATCTTTAGTGAATTTTTTCCATTGCTTGATGAAAGCTGCGTTCTCTTTGCCTTCAACGCTTTGGAAGTAGTTCCAAGCCGCTAAGTGGCCAACAAGAGGCTTAGTGTCTATACCGGATAGTTCTTCTTCACCAACAGAGAAGGCAACCACTGGAATATCTTCAGCAGAGATACCTTGGTTAGCTAGTTCTTTGTAGAAAGGTACGTTGGCATCGCCGTTGATAGTAGAAACAACAGCCGTTTTCTTGCCAGTTTTACCGAACTTTTTCACATCAGATACAATACTTTGCCAATCAGAGTGACCAAAGGGCGTGTAGTTGATCATGATGTCTTCATCGGCAACGCCTTTAGATTTCAAGTAGGCTTCGAGGATTTTGTTGGTAGTACGTGGGTAAACGTAATCTGTACCGGCTAGAACCCAGCGTTTTACTTCAAGCTCGTTCATCAAGTAATCGACAGCAGGAATGGCTTGTTGGTTGGGCGATGCGCCAGTGTAGAAAACGTTTTTAGAGGACTCTTCGCCTTCGTATTGGACGGGGTAAAAAAGTAAGCCGTTTAATTCTTCAAGGACTGGCAATACTGATTTACGAGATACTGATGTCCAACAACCGAAAATAACTTCAGCTTTTTCTTTGGAAATTAATTCGCGGGTTTTTTCTGCAAATAGAGGCCAGTTAGACGCAGGGTCGACAACGACGGCTTCGAGTTTTTTACCAAGCAAACCACCTTTTTTGTTTTGCTCTTCTATCATCATTAAGACGGTATCTTTCAAGGTGGTTTCACTGATGGCCATGGTGCCTGTTAGTGAATGTAGAACACCGACTTTGATGGTTTCGTCTTTTTTGGCTAAAACGCTGTTAGCGGTAAACGCTAAGCTGGTTGCCAGCGCGATGCTGGAAACGGTTTTTAAAAATTTCATAAATTAAAACCTTTAATTCTTAGTGAATTTTATAATTAGACTTTTTGGTTTCATTCTTTGGCAATTAGAGCTTGAATTAGAACTGCAGCTGTACGCCAAAGCTTAAGCTGTCAACGTCGGGACCTTGATAACCGCTAATGTTCGCGTCACCACTGGAGATGTTTAGGTTCAAGCGTGTATTGTGGCCGTTCATGATGTAGTTCAGACCCAATTCAGCTAGGTCACTATCTTCACCGTCAGTTGGCTCGTTAGATACGAAGCGAACATAAGGCTGAAAGGATTTTCCTGGTGTGAGGAATGCAGCACTGATAAAGGCGGATTCGCCGTCAAATAGGCAGAAGCAATTGCCAACGGTAGTGGGAGTTCCAGAGGTGTAGTCAGCATCAAAGTCTTTGTATTCCGCTTCGATGGTTAAGACGCTTTCGCCAAGTACGGTTTCAGAGAGAAGGTCGATGGTATAACCGCTAAAGTCACCTGGTTGCTCAGCACTACCCGTGCCGCCGTCTTCCGTTTGGAATGAGACGCCTAGAGTGAAAATGTTGCCGAGGCTGCCAAAGTAGGTGGAGCTGGTGTAATAACCGGGGTTGTCTTCCATATTAAGGAAGTTATAGGCAAAGCGACCCGCAACGAGTAATTTATCGTCTCCGGAATTGCCAAAGCCACGAACACCGTCAAACAGACCTACGGCGTATTGGAATTTACCTGCAGCACCCCAAACGGTAACACCTTCATCACGACCGAGTCGACCGGCTTGTCCGCCTTGATCTGAGGGGTATAGCGGTTGAGTGTATTGGTTCCAAGTAAGGGCATAGTAAGGGCCGTTCATTTCGATACGATCAGCAGGGGTTAGCATACGACCAAACCACACGTTAAACCCTTTACTGAACTCAAAACGCGCGATGGCGTCTAGAACGTCAACGGATTGCCCGTCGATCTTTTCAGTGTTGAAAGTAAACTTGACGTTTTCGTGCGCTTGTCCGTTCATATAAAGACGGATGCTTTGCACTGAGAAGTCTTGAGTATTGATATCACCAGCATCTGTATAGACGTACTGAGCACGCAAACCTGCGCCTAGGCTTAATGATTTGCCGTCTCCAAGGTCAAAATTGGCACCGGCTAGGGCACTGCTTGGTGCGAAGGCCAAGGCTCCCAATAAGGTTGCAGGCGCAGCCACAGCGGCGATTGCTTTGACGCTACGCAATTGTTTTGCGGCTGAGACAGCTGCCATTGTTACTAAAGACACGTTCATAGTTCACTCTCTTTCATAGCCAAAATATTGAGATCGCTATTATGGAGAAGTAAGGGCTAGTGCCACTATGCGCTTATTGGCTGAGTTGACTACGTTAAATGACGTATAGTTACTTAGTAAAAAATCAGATAGACCGGGCGGGTTTATACAGCTTTTTGATATGAGTGTTTGCGCGCCGTTAGTTCAGTTTTGACGAAGGTTTACCTGCTTTTCAGGGTAAACTTGAGGTTTAATGACATAAGAATTGCTTAGAGTGCTTACTTTCGGCTGGTGAGTAACCGTATGCTATAGAGGGCTGTAAATGGGAAAAGTTGCATTGGTATTGGGCGGCGGCGGTGTTAAAGGCCTTGCGCATATTGCGCTGCTTAAAAAGCTCGACGAGATGGGTGTGCGGCCGAGCATTATTGTAGGCACAAGTATTGGTGCCCTAATAGGGGCGTTGTACGCTCATGGGCTTAGTGGTGAAGAGATCGAGGCCAGAATACGTGACCATATCATCAATGACGGTGAGGGCAAGCGTGACGTGTTTAAAAAGAGTAAAAAGCTCTTACGCTGGATGCAGGTATTCTCATACGAGCGTGAGCGTGGTGGGCTGTTGTCGGTAGATGGGTTGTTGCGTTATTTGTTTAGTGAGATCATCGATTGCGACTTCTCCGAGTTACAAATACCTCTGATTACGGTTGCGTCGGATTTATACGCTGCTGAAGAAGCGGCATTCTCCACTGGAGACTTACTGCCTGCGGTACTTGCGAGTATGGCGGTTCCCGGCGTATTTGCACCGGTCAAAATTGAGGGTAAGACTTACATTGATGGCGGAATTCTCAATAACTTGCCATGCAGTTATGTGGGGGACTATGTTGGAGGCAAGGCGGACTGCATTATTGCCAGTGATGTTATTTCTCTCACGACTGAGCCGTCACTTAGTAATACTGGCGTGATTTCGGCAGCGATAAATATTATGATTCGTACTGCCAGCCAGAAACAGCTGGCCGAGCATCCGGCAGACTTTGTATTTAGGCCCAACACTGAAGGTATTGACGCATTTGATTTTCATAAAATAAAGCGTGTACTAGAATGTGGTGAGGACGCGATGCGCTTGCAGAGTGCTGAGTTAATGGCGCAGGTGTTAACGCCTTGGTTAAAAAGGCCTGTCTAGCGTATCGTCGGCATGGCTTACGGAAGGTGTTGCTTATTGGTGCCGTTGCATTCTAAAATGTTAATCGTTAAATAATACAGTAAACTAGGGAAAGGCTAGAGAAAACTAGGCCGGTACCGAGACGGACAAAGGGAGATAGCGTTAAATGGTAGATACAGCAGAGAGTATTGATGAAGTAATTGATCAGTTAGATGACATTATTATATGGGCAAAAGTAAATCGCTCGTCGTTTGGGTATTTTGCGGCGCTATATCGTAAGGTAACAGTGCAAGTAAAAACGGGCATAGAGCAGGGGGCGTTTGAAGATGGGCCACGGATGGAGCGTTTAGATATTATTTTTGCGAATCGTTATATTGATGCTTTTTATCAATATCGCTCCGGTCAAATACCTTCAGCTTCTTGGCTAGTTGCTTTTGATACCGGCCGAGATTGGTGGCCGATTGTTTTACAGCATTTATTACTTGGAATGAACGCTCATATTAATCTTGATCTTGGAATTGCCGCGGCGCAAACCTCCCCCGGYGAGCAATTRCCTGAATTAAAAAATGATTTTAACCGTATTAACGAAACCTTRGCGACACTTGTTGGTGGCGTGCAGGAAGAGTTGGCRARAATTTGGCCATTRTTMGGATTAATGAATCGTTTTTTAGGGAGTGTYGAAGAGACGGTAATTAATTTTAGTATGGAAAAMGCWCGTGACGCMGCATGGGAGTTTGCTGAACAGCTTGCACCTTTRCAGACGGCACAGCARTTAGARAAAATCTCGTTAAAAGATCAGAAAATTGCCACTTTTGCCAAAGTTGTTCGTTACCCGGGTGTTCTTGGAGGTGTTACGACTAAAATAATTCGTTTAGGTGAGCGTGGCAGTATAGTGGAGCGGATTGAGGTTTTGGCGTAAGCTACTTATTCTGTCTTAAAACTCTTATATCCAATATTATGGATATAAGAGTTTTAGGTGTAAACCTTGATAGGGTGGCAAGTAAATAAAATTAAGTTCTATTTACTTGCTCAGCAAAGCTTGAAACCAACGTCCAGAGTTTTTGATATTTCGCTCACCCGTAGCAAAATCCACATGGTAAAGGCCAAAACGTTTACTGTAGCCTTCTTCCCATTCGTAGTTATCCATCAGCGTCCATGCGAAATAGCCTTTTAGCTTAACGCCGTTTTCGATAGCTTGTGCGCATTGATCTAAATACGTTTCATAAAACTCCACACGTCTGGAGTCATTTTGTGCCTTGGCGAGATCATCTTCCTCGGGTATAGCACAGCCATTCTCTGTGATATAAATATCTGGGTGATCGTAGCGTTGATCTATCCACTCCAATAGCTTACGACAGCCCCAAGGCACCACAGCCCAGCCCATGTCGGTTTCTTCCCACGCATCGTCTTGGCTTAAATACACATCTTGATCTGAAGATATGCCGCCGTTGCCGTGTGACGATTGGGGGTCGTCTTTGTCGATGTTAGCCATGTCCTCAGCGTATCGGGTGGTGTAGTGATTTAACCCAAAGAAATCACTCGATTTAAATATCAGCGCGCGTTCTTCATCGGTAAATTTGGGTAAGCGCTCTTTCACCCGTTCTCGCATCGATTGAGGGTAGTCGCCAAGATAAATAGGATCAGCAAACCAACCAAGGAAAAATTCTAAAGCACGCTGGGCAGCGGCTTGATCGTTTTTGGCATTTGGGTTTTTGGGTTCACGCCAGTCGCAGTTATTGGTAATACCGATTTGACCGCCTTGTTGCGCTTGGAAATTATCGCGATAGTTTTTAACCATTTTTCCGTGCGCGAGTAATAAATTATGCGCGGCAAGGTATGGCTCCTCGGTAGAGATTCGGCCAGGGGCTTTAAGGCCCATACCGTGTCCGAGCATTGCACTACACCAAGGCTCATTTAATGTGATCCAATGTTTGACTCGATCGCCATAGCGAGAGAAGCATAACTCGGCATAGTCGGCAAAATAATCGGCTACTTCTGAGGAGAGCAACCCGTCTTGCTCCATTTGCAATGCCAGGGGTAAATCCCAGTGGAATAAGGTGACCCAAGGTTGGATATTGTTTTCTAGCAATAAATTAATTAAGCGATCGTAAAAAGCTAAACCTTCCTCGTTAATGAGTTTCGATTTGTCTGCTCTTGAGGGGGCGTTCTTTGGGCTATAGCCTTGTGGTAATACACGTGACCAAGAAATAGAGAAGCGATACGCTTTAACGCCTAAGGCGGCGATCATGGCGACGTCCTCTTCTAAACGATGATAATGGTCGCAGGCGATGTCAGCTGTTTGGTTGAGGTGGATTTTACCGGGGGTGTAATTGAATGCGTCCCATATGCTTGGGCCTCGTCCGCCTTCACGCGCGGCACCCTCAACTTGGAAGGCGGCGCTTGCTACGCCCCAGACGAAATCGTCTGGAAAGCGTTGGTGTAACTTTTTATTGTTAGGTATATCCATGAAAATATTTCCGATAGGGCGAAACTAATAGGGCGTAATTAAAGGCTGTAATTAAAAATTGTAGCTTAAAAACTGCCAAGCACGATGCCGATAAACAAGACTAAACCAACGAGATTGTTATTTAAAAAGGCGTCGATACAGCGCTTGGGTTCACGCTCCTGCGTGATAATGTGTTGATACACAAAAAGTACGGTTGCGATCGCCAAACTGAGGTAGTACCAAAAAGATAGCGAGAAACGACCGCCGACTAAAAACATCGCAAACATCATTAAGGCTTGCAAGCTGCCGATCATCATTCGATCCATATCACCCAATAATATTGCGGTTGATTTAACCCCGATTTTTAAATCCTCTTCACGATCCGCCATTGCGTAAAACGTATCGTAAGCGACGGTCCAAAGTACTACGGCGGTATAAACTAACCAGCTGGATGGTTCGAGTTTTCCGCTTTGTGCGGCAAAGGCCATTGGCACAGCCCAGGCAAAGGCGGCACCTAGCACTACCTGTGGTAAGTGGGTATAGCGCTTCATAAAGGGGTAACACATAGCGAGTGCGAGTGCGCCAAAGGCGAGGTAAATTGTTAAGCGGTTGGTAAACAGTACGAGTAGGAATGCCAAGCCGCAGAGGCCAGCAAACAGAAATAGCGCCTCTTTTGGGCTGACCTCTCCTGTGACAAGAGGGCGATCCGCGGTGCGGCTCACGTGACCGTCAATATTGCGATCGGCGTAGTCGTTAATGACGCAACCTGCAGAGCGCATCAGTACCACGCCTAGGCAGAAAATAAGCAGTGTACTAATGTCAGGGAAGCCTTCAGCGGCTAGCCATAAGGCCCAGAGCGTCGGCCATAACACAAGATATATACCAATTGGGCGATTTAAGCGCATCAGCCGGGCATAAGCGGAGAGCTGCTTGCGCGTGAGTATAGGTTTCATAGGCATTATTTTGTTGTTTGGCCGGTTGTGATCAAAGGCGTTTGGGCTATGCTAATAATTCTAACATCGCTAGTCCCATACTGTGGTGAAAAACTATAGCGAATAACTGTTGCGAAACCGCTATACCAAAGTTTAGCGGGTATGTGAGTGGATACTGATTTGGAGGTAATATGCGTAAGTCGGACTTAGTGGAGGCGGTCATGGATATTGCAGATATGTCTGCGCGGGATGCTGAGCATGCGGTTGATGGGCTTGTTGAGCATATTACCAATGCCCTTGCACGAGGTGAATCGGTAAATCTAGTGGGTTTTGGTGCATTTCACCCAAAGGAGCGAGCCGCGCGTACAGGCATTAATCCGCAAACGGGGGAGTCGCTGGAGATTGGTAAAAGTTGTCGCGTCGCCTTCAAGCCAGGAAAGCACTTTAAAGAATTAGTGAATGGGGGTTAATTGCTTAGGTAAGTACCTAGTTGTAGAGCAACTGAGCAGGTGAATAGCCGGGCGGCTAAATTGGGCTCGTCTATTGACGGGTTATTGAAGAGCTATTAGTTCTTGCTCCAATAAAAAAATCAGTTGATGATGGGCTTTGATAAATTCTTGCCCAGCTATCTTGGCTTGCTCCATATCGTCATCACGGGCGAGATTCTCGACGACCTTGATTAAGTCGTGAGGGATGATAGCGGAGAGGTTGGCAGTTACTCCTTTGATTTGATGAGCGAGATCTTTACATTGCTGTTGATCTCCCTGAATTAAAATTTGCTCCAACTCGTCACACCAAGTGCCTGAATGCCGTAGGAAAGATTGAATCAGTTTAGCTGCGCGCTCAGGCTTGTTTTTTATACGCTGATAAAACATCGCCTTATTCCATAGTTTGTCAGGATCTGGCGGATTGTTGCCTATAAGGTTGCTCTGTGTTTGCTGTTCGGATGCTACGGATGAGGTATACGGCAGCCATTGGTTGATTTTTTGTTCTAGTATGTCTGGGTCTACAGGCTTACTGATGTAGTCGTCCATACCCGCTTGGAGGCATTTCTCTCGATCGCCTTTCATTGCGTTGGCCGTCATTGCAATGATTGGAATTTTGCTGTTGGGCGCGCCGGTATTGCCAGCGCGAATCATCTGGGTGGTAGTAATACCGTCGAGCCCGGGCATTTGGCAATCCATTAATATAAGGTCGAATTTAGGGGCTCGCCTAGCGGTGAGTAGATATAAAGCTTTGTAGCCGTCGTGGGCGACTTCAGTTTTGTGATTTAAATCATCCAAAATGCCTAAAGCCACCTCTTGATTTATCAGATTGTCTTCCACTAATAAAATGTTACGAGCAATTTGTTGATTCGGGCTTGTCTTGATTGAGCTATGCGTAAGCTCCGGAGCCTCCACTTTGCCTAGGCCGAGTATGGCGCTAAACCAAAATTTGCTACCTCGATTTAATTGACTACTTACGCCGACTTCACCTTGCATGAGTTTAGCTAATTGCTTTGCGATGGCAAGCCCTAAACCTGTGCCACCATATTGACGATTTGTGGAGGCGTCGACTTGTGAAAAAGATCTAAATAAGGCTGAGATTTTTTCTTCGGGGATGCCAATACCGGTATCGATTACCGTAAATTTTAGCATCGCGCTTTCGTGAAAAGCGGGAGCTTGTTCCGTCTCGTGCACGTTGGTGTTAGTAACTTTAGCGTGGGCTATTGAATTATTGATAACGGTGACTGCGATGATGATATCACCGGTTGGTGTAAACTTAATGGCATTACTAAGATAATTCGTTAGTATTTGCCGAATTCGTAAAGAGTCACCGCGTAGCCATTGCGGCACGCCTGAGTCAATGTCGAGGTGTAGGCGTAAGTTTTTTCCTTGAGTTTGAAATAAACTTGTTTCAATTAATTCATTTAAGACCTCATGAAGGTTAAAGTTGACGTCTTCTAGCACTAATTGTCCGGCCTCAATTTTAGAAAAATCTAAAATGTCATTAATGAGGGATAATAAAGAACTTGCACTAGACGAAGCCAGTTTGGCGTAATGCTCTTGCTCAGGGTTAAGGTCTTTCTTTCGTAATAAACCTAACATGCCAATCACCCCGTTCATGGGGGTACGAATTTCGTGACTCATATTGGCTAAAAATTCTGATTTGGCCCGGGTGGAGCTTTCGGCCGCTTCTTTGGCGTCTTCTAGTGCCCAAGTATTAAATTCTAGATCTTGTGCATATTCGGCGAGTTTGTGTTCCGTCTCTTTGATTTTGGAGATGTCTTCTAGGCAAATAAATACGCCGACAACCTTGTTGTCGTTATCGTGATCAGGCGAGTAAGTTGCTTGTATGCTCTTGTTGGACAGATTTGATTGAAATTCAAAGCAGATTGACTCTCCTGCGAATGCGCTGTTTAGTTGTTTCTCAATTTTGTTGTATTCCTCTTGGCCTATGTTAGCTTGTATAGTGGTATCTTTTAGTGTGTTGTGATCTAAGTGGTAATTGTCTCGGTATTTTTTATTTGCAAAACGATAATTCTGATTTGCGTCAAGATACGCCAGCATGACGGGGACTTCTTCCGTGATTCCGTCGATGTATTTTCGTGTGCGTTTTAATTCGTCATTTTTTTTCTCTCGAGATGAAATAAGTTGATTGTAAACGTCGGCCATTTGACCGAGTTCATCATTACTTGTGACGTGTAACAAGAAGGGCTGGTCGGAGCCACGCTGTTTTTGTAAGGTCTCGTTGATATGCTGAATCGGTTTTAATAGTACCTTTCGTTGCACGGCATATACGGCGGCGAGGAGGAGTAAAATTCCTATGCTCGTTGTTCCAATGATATAAGTTAAAAGTATCCTAACAATGTCTTTGGCCTCGGTATTGTCGTAAGCTAGTAATATGGTAAAGGCTCTTAAGCGGTTGATCTCTGGGTCGATTAAATTAATTGCAGCGGTTTGGTAAATGGTGTTGTCTGTATGTTTGGATAGCGGCTTATAGCCGCCACTACTTAAGTGTTCTTGTAGTAGTTTTAACTCCAAATCATTACCGACAGAAGTGAAGTTTTTACCTATGTGCTGGTTGCTGCTATCGGCAATAATGTCCAAATTACGATTGTTGATGATGCGAAGTTTTCGCACCGCATTGTTGGCCGACAGTGAATTTACGGAACGCCGGATGGTGTTTGGTGAGGCGTTAACTTGGGTGCTGATAACCAGTGTTTCAGTAATGTAGAGTGTTTCTTTTGATATACTATCGCTAATTAATTTTGAGGAGATTTTATCGAGTACTAAAGCAATAATTATGAGTGTCAGTAAGCTAATAATCGCAATAGGAATATTAAGTTTAAAAGAAAGGGATGATTTTGAGTGCTTATTGATATTCATCGTTTTCGCAAACGTTCGTTATTGAATTGGCCCTTGATAGACCATATTAGGTAAGGTACTGCAGTCGAGTGACAACGCGTCCACATGTACTAAGGTGTCGCAAACAGAGCGTGCTTTATCTTGCAGTATTTTGGGCTTAGAGAATATTTCTTGTTGATCATTAATGTCCAGAATATGGAGGCCTGAGAGCGCCTCGATAAACTCCTCTGGGCGAATACCTTCGCGCTCGGCCATTATCTGAGCCGCCTCTTTTGGGAAGCTGCGATAATAATCCAGTGACATTTGCCAAGCCTGATGTAGTTTAGGTATAAGATCTGGGTTGTCGGCGATGACGGTTTTGGATAGTGCGACAGTGTCGATAATTTCATTGGGTATTTCGGCACTGGTGAATATTTCGTGAAATTGCGTATGCTTGACCAAACTTATGGATACAGGCGGATAGGAGACAAAGGCGTCGATGGTGCCTGAGAGTAGGGCTTGCTCGCCCTCTGCTTGCTCGGTATTCACAAGGTTTACGTCGCCTAAGTTCAAGCTGTGTTTATGCAGGGCACGTTGTGATATGTAAATCCCTAGCGAGCTGATCTCGCAGCCAACGGTTTTACCTTTTAGTGCTTCGACGCTGTCGATACTAGTGTTGGCAATAATGACATCGCCGCCATCAGAATAATCAGGTACAAGGGCAACTAGCAGTGGCGCGCCGCCAAATTGCTCCGCTTGAACGACTTCTATTAGGGTGCTGGCTAAACCATCCACTTGGCCGTTAATGTAGGCTCGCTGGGCATCTGCGAGGGAGCTTTGCTGCTTAAGTTCGACATTGAGCCCGACTTGCTCAAAAAAACCTTTTTGTTCGGCTAGGTAAAGGAATTCGTAGCCAGGCCATGGGTTAATGGCGATGGTAATAGCGGGTCGATTGTTTTCAGCGCAGGCGCTAAACAATAAATTCAGGAGTATGAATGTCAGTGCTGCTAAGCGCATGTTGTGGCACCTTGTTTAGGTTTATTACCGGGGGGCGTGCAACCCGTTGAGGGCTCAGCGTCCTACCAGTAATAGTAGTCTGCAATTGGGGTATGGGATATGGGTAGGCCTGACTTTTTCAGTTAACGTCGTCTGAGCTGTTCCTTTAGTCTATTTTACAGTTGATTTAGTGATTTACTTTAGCAATTGAATTAGCTGTCATCGCCCAATCCAGATAAATCACTGGCGTAAGGGAGGAGTAATTCAAATTCGCTTCCTTGCTCGTAAGTACTAGTAACGTTTATTTTACCGCCCAGTAGCTCGGTGAAGCTTTTGACGACAGATAGCCCTAAGCCGGTTCCGATAATGTCGCGATTGAGGTGTTCATCGGCTTGTTGGTAGGAGTCAAACAGGGTGGCGATTTTGTCTTCGGGGATACCGGTTCCGGTGTCACTGATGAGAAAGCTATAGCATTCACCGAGTTCGGGGTCGGCGGTGCTGCTTAGAATAAGGGTGACTCCGCCTTGATTGGTGTATTTAATGGCGTTTGATATAAGGTTGGTGATGATTTGGCGGATTTTTGATTTGTCTGAACAAATACGGCCTTCTGTGACCGAGATATATTGGAGTTCGAGTTGCTTAGGCTCGCATAATACCCGCATTTGCTCACTGATATCTTCGCCAAGTGATTTTAAGCAAAATTCACTTATCTGCAGGCTCATTTTACCGGATTCTATTTTGGAGGCGTCTAAAGTGTTGGTGACTAAGTCACACAGTTGTTTGCCTGAAGAGTGAATCAGTTTAAGGCGTTTTAAGGCTTGTGGCTCAAAGCTGTCGGCTTGGCGTTTTATCATTAATTCTGAGAAGCCTAAAATGGAGTTTAATGGGTTACGGAATTCGTGCACCATGTGGGCGTAGAAGTCTTTGCGTGCGCGGGATTTTTGCTTTTCAGCTAAGGTCTCGGCGGCTTTTTGTGCGGTAATATCAAAGGCGTAACCCATAATGGTGGTTTCGTCATCTAATTCCATAGGGTGGAAATACCATGATAAAACTCGATCGCCGACCTTGACCTCGATAATGTTTTGGCCTCCACTTTCTTCTCCTATACAGTTTTCTACCGAATCACCATATTCATCATTCTGATTGTGTTGGTCCTCGCAAGTTTCCCAGTCCAATGCAAGCCGTCCGCAGGCGTCTTGAATATTGTTGGGTATTGCCAAGGCAAGCCCGTACTCGTCAAAGCCATAATCGAGTAAGAGGCCTTGTAGGGCAGAATTTCCAAAAAGGAGCTGTCCGTTTAAATCAAACTCAGCGATAGGGGCAGGGCTTTTTTCAACGTACTGAGAGAACTTCTCCATTTCATATTGATTGTGTAAATCCTCTTGGTTTTGGGTAAAGCTAATTATCGAGCAGACCTTGCCGTTGATGCATGGCAATACTCTATAGTCGACTGCGAGGTAATGCCCGTTGGCGCATTTCCAACTGGTGGAGCGGACTTTGACTTCTTGCTCCGAGTAACGCAAGGGGCATTCATCAGGCGTGTGATGATACTCACGACTGGGGGTGCAAAGTAGGTGATGCGGATCGGCATCTTGCCATTGCTCGCAGTCTAAGTGCAGCCATTGCTCGGCGGTATGTGAGAGCGCCACAATTTTGCCACTGGCGTCCAGTGCAATTAAACCGTCTGGCCATAGCGCGAACCAATTATCGGTCTCGCCGAGAGTCGGTAGTTTATTAGATATGTTATCAGGCATATTATTGACGGCTGTTGGCGTAGGGGTGTCTTTTAATCACTGGGTTCACATGTTAATAAATAGAGTTTATATGTTTATAAATAGGGATTATATGTCAAGAATAAGGCGCCGTTTGGGATCGTGTTTAGGGTTGTTGGGGTCGAGTACCTCGACGATATGGGTCGCTTCTGTATCGGAAGTCGGCTGGGCTAAATCAATATTCTTAACTTTGTTTAATAGACGCCCGTCGCGACCATAAATAATATCAACGACCGGATGTAAGTGATTGTCGGCGGCTACTTCACGCACAATGCCTTTTTCGTCAGTGTTGAGTTTTACCGCAGTGGATATTGGGTAAACCCCAAGCAAGGTAATCAGCCGGGCGACCCAGGATTCATCGTAAGCACCCTTTTTAGCGAGTCGGTATAGGTCACGTAAGGCGTTGGCGGGCAGCATTCCAGGGCGATCAATTAATTGGTGGACTTTCTCGTCGTAAATATCAGCGACCGCTAATAAACGGCTTAAGGGATGAATCGCTTCCATCTTGAGTTTTTTTGGGTAACCGCTGCCGTCGCAAAGTTCATGGTGCTCGCTAATGATGCGCATGGATAGGCTTGGAAGTGCCGACATTTTTAAGCTATCGACCCCAATTTGGGGGTGGCGATGGATGAGCTTTAACTCCATAGCGCTGTATGGCTTTCGCTTGCCCATTAGTTGTAGCGGCATTTGCACCCAGCCAGCTTCGTGTAACAGTGCAGCTATGCCCAGAGCTTCAATGTCTTTCGCATCCATTTTTTGCTGTAGGGCAAGGTTTAGGCTGACACAGAAGACACTAAAAACGTGATCCGCAATTTTTTGTGAGCGTGAGCTAACATGGGCTAAGTTAAGTAAGGCTTGGTTGTTTTTTTCTAGGCAGTCGAGGGTATCACTCAGTAGTGGTGCCATCACTTTTGGCGATACGGACTTGCCAATTTTTAAATCATTCTGCAGAGAAATAATGGCTTTCTTTGCCTGCGCACGTAGGTTAATTGCCGCGGTTAATGAGCGCTTGAATTCATTACGTCGCTTTTCTTGTGCTTCGGCGTTTTTGTTAGCGTCTGATTTTTTGTCGTCGGTGGCGGGTGCTGTTTTGTTTTCAGGTTTTTTGGGGGAAGTATTAGCGTTAGCTGCCGCTTGAGCAGTTTTGCTCAGTGCGCTCGCGCCTTGTTTGGTAATGGTGCTTTTACTAAGATCTATGGTAGCCACTTTGGCGCCAGATTTTTTTAACAAGGCAATTTCACGTTCACTTTTAATCTTTACCTTGTTGGACATGAATGGGCTTTGCATCCACGGAATATCCAGCTTGACTACGTACATTCCGGGTATGAGCCGTTCAACAGAAATATCACGTAGAGCTTGTTTGGGTTTCATAAGGCAGTAAAACCAATGCGATTATAATCCTTGAGTGGAATGGAATGGTTTGTAAGGGTATATGATTAAATATAGCTAAGAATAAGAGCGGTAAAGCATAATTAAACACTTTACCGCTAAGCGGGGGAGTATCGGTGGTTTAGCCGCGCATTTTCTCCGCTATGGAGTCTAAATCGTCACTGGCTTCAACAATATTTTCAATCACTTCGGTTACCGCACCGCGGGTGAGGTTTAGGGCTTCAATCTCGACGTCATCAATATTACGGCCATAACTGTCACCAATGCCCGCGTTGGCAAGCAAGCCTTTTGCAAGGTGGATTAGTTTCGCATATTCCTTGTATTCACCGTCATATTGGAGGTTGTTTTGCTGGCGTAAAGCGGTCACCACCTCTTCTGGCATATTCCAGTTATCGAGTAACCATGAGGCAATTTGGTTGCCGGTAATACCAATGAGGTGCTGTTCAATAGCCGCGTTTGGAATATGTGGGTTACCTGAGGTGAGCCGGGAGACGCTTTCGAAATAAGGCGGAAATACTTCGGCCAAGATTAAATAACCAAAATTATTTAACAATCCGGATAAGTAAGCCATGCCAAAAGTTGGACGTGAATCTCGTGGGATTTTGCCTACCAGCCCCTCGATTACTGCAGCGGTATAAACCGAGCTGCGCCAGTACTGGTCGATTTGACTAGGTTTGATCGCAGACATAGACAGCGATTTACCCAAGGCCAGTCCGAGAGCCAAATTTAAGACCATATCAAAACCGAGTACACGCACAATGGCATCATGCACTGAACGAATTTTACCTGGTGCCGAATAGTAGGGGGATGCGGCCCAGCTAACCACTTGTGCGGCTAAACTTGGGTCAATCTCGACGACGTCTGTTAGGTCATTTATGTCAGCATTGGGGTCAGCGCGTAATTTGATAATACGCTGCGCAGACTCGGGTAATGGCGGTAACTCTAAGGTTTCACTTAAGCGTTGTTTAACGCGTAATTCGGTAAATTTCTGAACGGAATTTAAAATTGCTTTTTCATCACCGTTTGGATCAGAACTTAGCTCGGGCGCTGGGACGGTAAAGTTACCGGTGGTTGCGGAGCGGATAATATTGGCAAAGTCTTCTGGTGCTTTCTCACTTATCATTACCCAAAACGGAGCCGTCTTACTGCGAGGCATATTCTGCTGCAATTCAGAACGGGTATTGCCAAGCAATAGGTCTGGATTAGACCTTTTCACAACAACGCTATAAGTGGATCCCGCCAAGTTCCCGACCCCGATTAGAATCATCGGTATCACGAAAACCAGTGCAGCCATGCGATAGGCCATTCCACCTGATTTAGGTTGTTCATTTATTGGTTGATCTTTGGACAGCTTACGCCAAGTAAAAAATGCCACCACCACAGCGGACAAAAGATACACAGTTGCGCGCGTCGTATCGGCGGGATGGGTCATCCGGTTCACGAAACCATCGGCCCCAGCCCCAAACGCCGAAAACCCAACTGCCACAA
>NVXL01000061.1 GCA_002746115.1 Alteromonadaceae bacterium | reverse complement strand
GAGATAGATGTTGAATGATTGATGGCTTAAGGCGATACACAAGTCTAAATGCAGCGACGTGCGTAACCATTACGCGCTCCGAATGATTGCCTGCATAGTCGCATTGATCATTCATAGCACAATATTTTGGGGCGAAGGGAACCGCTATCTTTGGCTCCTTATTATATGCCATACCGTATTCTACCCACACATCAGCTATCTAATCTCATTTTCCAAACAAGCAGAAAACCGCAACATCCTTATCGACTCCTTTATCTATGGGGCATACGTCGGAGTGTGGGGCTTTAACCCAATGCTCGCCGTGCTCTTCCTCTCTGGAACGGCTATGACAAACATGGCGTACTCCGGCGTTCGCATGTTTGTGCTTGGTTTAGTCGCAAGCCTGACAGGGGCCTTGCTTGGAGCCGCCTCTTATGGCGTGTACTTTAGAGAGACACTAAGTTATTCCACCATGACTTTCGCAGCGGTTGGCTTGCTAGGTTACACCGCAACCTTGGGGTATTCTGCCTATCGAATAAACCGAAAACTGGTGAATGTTAGAACCCGTCTGTCTAAGCAAAAAGACGAACTAACAGATATTAACAACCTTGCTCAAACCGTGAATGCCAATTTGGATCTAGATCAGATCATGGACAATGTCATCGTCGCGCTTCGTCGGATATTTCACTTTGAACAAGTATATATATTACTCATTGATGACGACCCCGACAGGCTTAAAATTGTCAAAACCTACGGTGGCTACCTGACCGAAGCTGATGCAAGAATAGTCGAAAGCTTTACGCTTTCCATGACTGCAGATGCAGAAAGCGTGTTTGTTAAAGCACTTTTGCATGGGAAACCCATCCAGTTACCTAATGTCACGGCCAAATCAATGCGTGCGTCTAAGTCCAAAGCCGATCAAATACTCTATGAGATGAAGCCTTCAGTCTCCCTCGCGTACTACCCATTGAGCGTCGAGGGTAAAGTCATCGGAGGCTTTGCTTTTTGCAGTTTTGATGTTCCCTTTGACTTAAGTGACGAGCTTATAGAACAGGTGAATAAATACCTTGTTCAAGTAGGTACCGCTATTAGGAATGCCCAGTTATTTCAAGACTCAAAAGAGGCAAATATTCGCGCGCGATCAGCACAACTGCAGGCCGAAAGATCTGAAGAGGCGAAAAGTCGTTTTTTAGCCAATATGAGTCATGAAATTCGCACACCGCTTACCTCCATTATTGGTTATTCCGAAGCCTTACAAGAAGAAAACCTTGAAGCAAAAACACGCAATAAATATACCGAAACGGTTATCCGTAGTGGCAAGCATCTTTTATCGGTGATTAATGACATTCTTGATATATCCAAAATCGAAGCCCATAAACTTGAGATCGAGAGCATAGTTGTGCCACTAGCGACTATTATTGAGGATGTTCGCTCACAACTAGACTTGAAAGCAAAAGAAAAAGGCCTACTGTTTTCAATTGAAGCCCACTACCCCTTACCGGAAATTATTCACACCGATCCAACCCGGCTTAAGCAAATATTATTTAATCTGGGAAGCAACGCCATTAAATTCACCCAGAATGGATCCGTCGTGGTCGACCTGTCTTATGGCCAAGATTACAAGCAAAATAATGACCAGAACATTGACGCACTAGTGTTTAGTGTTATCGATACCGGGATCGGTTTGAGTGAACAACAGAAGGATAAGGTGTTTGATGCTTTTGTGCAGGGCGACGCTTCAACAACGCGCAATTATGGAGGAACCGGCTTGGGACTGTATATTTCCAAGCAGTTGAGCATACTACTGGGCGGAGGACTCGAGGTCAAAAGTAGTACCTTGGGTAAAGGCAGCTGCTTTACGGCTACCATCAGCCCGGGGGACATTACAGATGTCCCATGGTTACAAAATGAAAGCGAATTAGCGTCGGCGATTGAAAATAGCAAATTAAAGCACAATAGCGCTGATATGCCGGTCTTATCCGGCACGGTATTGGTTGCAGACGATAATGACGACAACCGGATACTTATCCAACATTTGTTAGAGGCTGTTGGACTGTCAGTGACGATTGCTCACAATGGCAAACAGGCACTTGAGCTTGCAAACAATAAACCATTCGACCTTATTTTATTAGATATTCAAATGCCTGAGATGGGTGGAGAGGAAGTGGCTGAAAAGCTCCGATCGTACGGGCTTAAAATGCCATTATTAGCCTTTACGGCTAACGTTATGCGGCATCAGCTAGATCGATATTACGAGGCGGGGTTTGATGACTATATTGGCAAGCCTGTCGACCGAAAAAACTTGTATGCTAAGTTGACCAATTATTTAAATGTTTCTGTGAAATTAAAAGGAAAGGTGTTAGTCGCTGAGGATAATAAGGTAAATCAAATGTTGATTTTACGTTACATTGAAAAAGCTGGCGAAGATATTGAGGTGGTCGCCGTCGAAAATGGCCAAGAAGCGATAGCGGAGCTATCGAATAACGCATTTGACTTAGTCTTAATGGATGTTGAAATGCCCGTAATGGATGGCATTACAGCGGTGAAAACAATTCGGGAAAAAGGTAACAAAACCCCCATTTATATGTTTACCGGTCATACGGAAAAATCAGACTTGAATGAGTGCGAGGAGGCTGGCGCTGACGGGCATTTATGTAAGCCTGTTGATCGAGAGGCTTTGGATAATATTTTGCATACATATTTACAGCTATCTTGATTTTTATTTTTTCAAATACCGGCTTAATGCCTGATCATCCAAACCGATAGTTTTTAATAACTTAAAATACCTAGGGTCACGTCGTATAGGTCTCAGTCGTGGGTCATGCCTCGTAAATATAAGGCAGTTAGATCGATATTCTACGGCTTTGTCCAATAAGATAAATACGGTGTCGATTTCGCCCATTAACGCATAAACGACGGCGGTTTCGTAAGGGCACACATATTTGTTTTGCATCTCAGCTTCTTTTATGAGCGCCTGAACCTTATCGGTTTGGTCTGCTGCGGCATAAGATTGCGCTAGGAAAATCAGCGATAAAGGTGCCCGCTGGCTCATCTCCACGCCTTTAACAGCCAAAGCGATGCTGCGCTCGTAATTACCGTTGATATATTGCGCGACCGACAAACTAAGTAGCGGGTAGGGAATATTCGGGTGGAGTTGCAACTTCTCTTGCCCCCACTGGGTCGCAGCATCCATTTCACCAATCATCATTAAAGCCCATAAGCCCCACTCGGCAATTTCTTCGTTGAGCGGGTCTAAAGCGTCTGCTCGAGCTAAAGAGCGCTTAAGCGCTTTTGCATCCCCTATCGCGGAATAATAAAGCGCATAAGCTAACTCCGTAGTCGCCAAGTTTGCATCACGTGCACGCGCCTCGTTCAACATTCTCCACGCGTCGTCCCATAGCCAAGCGTGAACATATGCCAAACCTAAAGAGGAACGTGCCTGTGCCGACTCTGGGTTCACATTAAGCACGTCTATTGTCGATGTAATCACCCGTGGCAGCACGTCTTTGGGTATATCGAAAAGCACCATGAGCATACGGTACGCATTCGATTTCGCGACGTAGGCTTCTTCAAACTCCGGATCCAATGCTACTGCCTGAGAGTAATAATCTATCGCCTTAAGCACAGAGTCATGAGTCATCATTGAAAATAGATATTGCCCTTGAACATACAATTCATATGCAGGCAAGCTAGACGTGGGGACTTTTGCTAAGACGCGTTTTTCTTCTTCTAAGATAATAACCCGAAGAGAGTCAGTCACTGATTTAGCGATATCCGACTGCACAGTAAAACTATTGGCGCTATTTACCAAGATATCGAAATCCCCATCCCATACTAGGCTGCCGTCTTTTAAGTCCTCTAGTTCCACGGTGATACGCATATTGCCATTATTTCCTTCGCGCACGACGCCATCAAGTACGTAATTAACATCGGGTAATTGCTTTTGTATATGCGAACGCGTTTTATTGGATTTAAACGTAAATGTGGATGCCGGCGGAACGACATTTAGCCCCGAAACTTTCCGAAGGCTTTGAATTAATTCTCGCGTGATTTGATCGGCAAAAGGCTCCCAAGTTGCCAGTTCATTACTCGAAACTGAAAAAGGTACAACCAGTACGTAAGGCGGCTCATCATTTATATTCACAGGCTTAATGATTAACCACAATATTACTGAAACGGCGAGTATCGCTAGAGAGATTACTAGCTTAATAGCAAGGCCTCGATGACTAGAAACCGGCTCCCCTTCGCCTTGAGAGCTAAGCTCAGCACCTTTTTCCAGATCGAGCTCAGAGACATCCGCCACAAACTGGTAGCCACGCCCTCGGATAGTTTTGATGACACCCTGCAGATCACCGCTATCGCCCAAGATTTTACGAGAGCTTTTAATATGGTTACTCAGCGTGGTATCGGAGACTAAGCGCCCACTCCAGATCTGCTCAAACAGCTCATCTCTTGAAACCAAGCGATCCCGGTGTTGTATCAGATACACAACAACATCGAACACCTTAGGCTCGACCGGAAGCTCTCTCCCTGACTTTCTTATTTGATACTGCTGGGTATCTATCTCAAACTCATCAAAGTGAAATTTCATGACCGTCTATCGCCCAAAAAATAAGGTGCACCAAGGGAAGAGCCTAATTTGTATCCACTAAACCCTGATTTTTGACGAGTTACATAGTCGTTAGACAATCATTAGCTTTCCCATAGGCTTCTTAAGCGCATTATATCTACACTGTAGATCAACAAGTAATCGAATACAGGAATAACACTATGAATACTTTCAAGTTTCAGTTGTTGTTTGTCGTGCTGATGGCATCGCTAAATACTGCCGTGTTGGCTGAAACCAACACGGGCAGGAAGGCCTTTGAAGGGCAAATAGCCCCTCTTTTAGACGGGATGGGCAAGCATAATTTTACAATATCCTCAAAGGAGGAAATGGCTAACACCTTCTTCAATCAGGCGATTGCGCTAACTTATGGGTTTAACCACTTAGAAGCCGGACGATCCTACAAGCAGGTTGCACAAATAGACCCAAATTCTGCCATTGCATACTGGGGGCAGGCCTTAGTACTCGGTCCAAATATTAACGGTGCGATGGAAGCCGATGCGATTAAGCCTGCGCTTAAAGCCATTAATAAAGCCATTAGCTTAAAAGMCTTTGCTTCTAAGAAAGAGCGAGATTTAATTGATGCTTTAGCTTCACGTTACTCAAATGATGAAACAATGGTAGATCGCGCGCAATTGGATAAGGCATACGCCAATGCCATGCGCAGCCTTGCCAAAAAATACCCAAGTGATCCGAATATCTACACCTTACTCGCCGAGTCCTTGATGGTTATTCACGCATGGGATTATTGGCACAGTGATGGTCGACCAAAAGAGTGGACACCCGAAATTCTTAGCGTGATCGAGTCGGCATTAAAGCAAAACCCTCGCCATACGGGRCTTATCCACTATTATATCCATGCAACAGAAGCCTCTAAACATCCAGAGCGTGCCGAAGCCTATGCCGATACGCTTCGCGAGTTAGTGCCAGGCGCTGGGCATCTCGTGCATATGCCGGCACACATTTATTTACGCGTGGGTCGCTATCAAGATGGTGTAGTGGCTAACGAAAAAGCTATGTTGGTGGACGATAACTACATTGCACAGTGCCAAGCACAAGGCGTCTACCCACTGGCCTATGTGCCTCATAACCGGCATTTTCTTTGGGCTATGGCAACGATGCAAGGGAACAGCAAAAAAGCAATACACGCGGCTGAACACATGTCGCACCACATAGATTCCGCATTAATGCGAGAACCCGGATTAGGMACTCTCCAGCACTATTGGGTAACGCCGTATTATGCCTACACGCGTTTTGGCAAATGGGACAAAATCCTCGCGACTAAGCAACCCAGCGTTGATTTAAAGTACCCGCTTGGTATTTGGCATTACGCTCGCGGCATCGCGTTTACAGCTAGAAACAAATTAGATCGCGCTCGGCTTGAACTATCAGCCGTGAAGGCCTTGGCCGAAGACGATGATTTAAAAGAAATTACAGTTTGGCAAATTAACAATGCACAAAACGTTCTTCAAATTGCATCACTCGTATTAGAAGGTGAAATAGAAGGAAAGGCACAGAATTTTAAATCGTCCATTCATGCCTTTACGCAGGCGATTTCGCTTGAGGCTGCTTTAAACTACAACGAGCCATCCGATTGGCATTACCCTGTACGACAATCTCTTGGTGCGATACTCATAGACGCTAAAGACTACGCTGGCGCAGAGATAATATATAAACAAGATCTAAGTATATTCCCAGACAATGGATGGTCCCTATACGGTTTACATCAAGCGTTAATTGGACAAAACAAAAACAAAGAGGCCAAAGATATACAGGCTAAATTTCGACAAAGCTGGGAGTGGGCAGACATCAAATTAACGTCCTCACGTGTTTTGTAATACTTTTCACGGGCATTAACCAATACATTTATTATGGTTATAAACAAATTTATATAGCTGTTTATATAGCTGCATATAATTAAATTTATATTCACCCATAATACCTACTATATATCAGTGGGCAAAGCCATGGATGGCGTACCTCATTGCTAAATACCGGGGAGCAGACACCAAGCCCCAGACCGCACCCCCCTTTTTAAGATAGACTTTTCAGTTTTACCGCCAATAAAAACACCTCTCAGTTCTGTGTGCTATGATTTATTTGAGTACTCACACATTCATAACTTCGCCAATACATCTATGGCTGAAAACATAGATGCAGCACCTGTGTACTCATTAAAATACAGACTCATTGAAGAAAAATACAAATACCTTGCTGGAAGCGTCAACATTTACAGATGATCATTATGAACGTGTAGAAAGTAGCTCCAAAAAAACAGGTATTATATTTCATGCCGAACAATCCGATCAATTTACAGCCAGGCTCAGAAGCCACATTTGTAAATAGTGACGTCTTAAAGATGCCAAGCTATTTCCTCTACCTAGTTATCTTTATATGCGCTGCCCCATTTACGCTCTCCCTAGTGGGGGTTAATTTCGCCTCATCAGGCACCCCCTTCGATTTAAACCAGGCTGCTGACTGGCCCAAACATCAACAGCTAGATGCATTTTTCTATCGTTTATCAGGCGCCTTCACCCATACACTTCTTGAGTGGACAGCCTTTTGCGCCGCCATTTTTACCGTCGCACTGGCCTTCAGTCACTACGTTATGTCAAAAGACTACACCACCCCAGTGATTGGCGCGGCATTGTTTTTAGCCGGCTGTATGGATGCCTTTCATACCTTAGCTGCCAATCGATTAATTGAAGCTGTAGCCGACAACCGCAACCTAATTCCCTTTACTTGGGCGATCTGCCGGATATTTAACGCCTTGATTTTGATTGGTGGTGTATCGCTCCTGTTATTCCGAAAACAGAAGAGTAGTGAAGCCAATCTAAAGTTCTTATGCTTCGTCTTTTTAGTGTCGGCGGTAGTCGCCTATAGCATTATCCATTACTGCGCGGTCAGTGCTGTATTACCGCAAACCCAATACCCGGATAGCTTGATCACTCGCCCTTATGATGTCATACCCTTAGTTTTGTTTGCCCTTGCCGGCATGTTTCTCTTTCCCTACTTCTATCGCCAACAACCCAGCGTATTTGCTCACGCATTGGTCATTGCAATGATCCCCGAAGTCGTGGTCGAGCTACATATGGCATTTGGTTCAAGTGCCCTGTTCGATCACAATTTTAATATCGCACATTTTCTCAAAATTTTTGCCTATGTCGTGCCCTTCTGTGGGTTACTAGTCGACTATATTCACACCTATCAAGCCAAAGAACGCGAAGCGGAAGAACGCAAAAAAGCCGAAATTGCACTTAAGATTTATACCAAGGAGCTCAAACGCTCCAACGATGATCTAGATAAATTTGCCCATATCGCCTCCCACGATTTAAAGGCGCCATTGCGGGGTATCGACCACCTTGCCACCTGGATCGAGGAAGATCGAGAGGATCAAGAAGCACTGCAAGAACATATCCCAATGATGCATCAGCGAATTGGGCGTATGGAGCGATTACTGGATGACTTACTCACCTACTCGAGTATCGGCAAAGCCAAAGAATCTAGTGCTGAAATCGATGTACTTTCCCGTGTGCGCGAAATATACGAGCTCTCCGCGCCTCCAGTGACGTTCACCCTTAAACTCGAGGGTGAAGCGCCTCTGTTTACGACGGAAGTCGCGCCGTTTGAGACGGTTATTCGTAATTTGATTGGCAATACCATTAAACACCACGACCGTAAGGACGGCATCATCACCGTCTCAGTCAAAGCGCTAAATGATGTAATCGAGATTATCGTCGCCGATGATGGTCCGGGCATTGCCCCCGAATACCACAACAAAATTTTTGAAGTCTTCCAAACGCTAGAGCCTAGAGATAAAGTGGAAGGCAGCGGTATTGGCTTAGCGTTAGTTAAGAAGACTTTGGAATCCCAAGGGGGGTCTATTAGTGTTCAATCGGATCTAGGACGGGGAACAAAAATGATCGTCCGCTGGAAAACCGACAACCCCTTACCCGATG
The DNA here is from genome assembly GCA_002746115.1 of Alteromonadaceae bacterium. Taxonomy (GTDB): domain Bacteria; phylum Pseudomonadota; class Gammaproteobacteria; order Pseudomonadales; family Cellvibrionaceae. Next base: position 17,925 of record NVXL01000061.1, on the reverse strand, counting down.
AGCTAGCCACATAGGATGCCGTACTTACATCCGCGGAAAAAGAGAATATGAACATCAACAAAGTTTCTTTGGCCAGCGACGCCTACCAGCAAATTATTGGCGTTACTCCTCACCCCATACTTGTCGCCACTCTCACGGGCGAAATTCAATATGCCAATGGCGCCGCCGAACTGCTACTTGGTTATGCGCCTAACGAGCTCAAACATTTAGCGATGACGGAGATAATCCCTAAATGTGCAGACACCTTTTGGGCTTGTCGAACTCAACAACTTGATAAATGCTCTGAAGCGCTTCAGCGAGTAAAATGCGAGCAATTAAAAGTTCTGCGCAAAGACAAAAGTACGGTCTATATTGAACTAAGCCTAGCGCCATTCGAGGCCGCCGACGGACACTTTGTTATGGCCTCCTTCATGGATGTGAATGAGCTTCGCCTCACCGAATTGGAGTTATCACGTTCGAACACAGAGCTAGCCCAATTTGCCTACGTGGCGTCCCATGATTTAAAAGCGCCACTACGTGGAATCGAAAACTTAATCGAATGGATTACAGAAGATATCGACGACAAGGACTTAGTCAATGAACATATACAGATGCTTCGTAGCCGTCTTCAACGAATCAATACACTCCTCGAGGATCTACTCGCTTATTCCCGCGTGGGCAACGTGGAGTTAAATGTGAGTGAAGTCAATATCCACCTTATGGTAGAAGACCTGTATCAGCTGTCTTCGCCCCCGAAAACCTTTGCGCTTCAATTAGGTGAACCGATAGCGGCTTTCAAAGCCTTGGCAGCACCCTTAACCCAAGTGCTGCAAAATCTCATTAGTAATGCCATTAAGCATAATGACAAACAAGAAGGTGTTATTAAAATCAATGCAGTAGATAAAGGCGCGACGATCGAAATCGTGGTGCAAGATAACGGCCCAGGTATCGACAAGAAATATCACGAAAAAATATTCAAAATGTTTGAAAAATTAGAGTCAAAAGATGACGTCGAGGGCAGCGGTATGGGCTTGGCGATGGTAAGAAAAATCACCACATTACTCGGAGGAGATATCTCCATCGAGTCCAGCAAAGGTGAAGGATCAAAATTTATAATTACTTGGCCCAAAAAACCGATCATTAACGATACGCTTATAAATGAAAACAACAACAATGACTAAGCTTGAACCGCTAAAAATATTAATTGTCGACGACGATGAACTCGATCGCATGGTGATTAAACGGGCCTTAAAAAAAGCGAAGCAGGCACTATTAATTATCGAGGCACATGGCTTCCAGGAGGCAACACGACTACTACGAGACAATAGCTTTGACTGCCTTCTCTTTGATTTCCGTTTAGGTGGCCGCGATGGGATAGAGCTCATTCAAGAAATACAAGCCGAGAATTTGAGCCAGGCGCCCATTGTTATGCTCAGTGGGCTGGATAACGAAGAGGTGATGCTCAAGTGCTTAAAAGAGGGCGCCCAGGATTTTCTATTAAAATCCGAAATTACCACTCACTCCCTCTTGCGTGCAATTCGCTATGCCCAAGAAAGAAAACAAGTCACCTTACAGCTGCGTTTTTTGGCTCAACACGATACCTTAACCGGTTTAGCCAACCGCCGACTCTTTATAGATTGCGTTAAGCGTGCTATCGCTCACGCACGTCGAGAGGACACCTTATTTGCAATTATTTTTATTGATGTGGATAACTTCAAAAGCATTAACGACTCCCTCGGCCACGAGGGCGGCGATGAACTGCTAACAACCATTGCCAATCGCATCAAGTCAACCTTGCGAGGTGAGGATATTGTTGGGCGTTTAGGCGGAGACGAATTTTCGGTGCTGATCGAGGGTATTGTCAAACACGATGCGCTGATCAAAATTGCGAGACTCTTACTAGACGCTGTGAGAGAGCCCATCAACATTTACAACAAGGTAATCCATACGACTATTAGTCTGGGTCTTGCTACCTACCCCACCTGCAGCAAAGATGCCTCGGAGTTAATCAAATGTGCCGACCTTGCGATGTACAAGGCCAAGCAAAGTGGGCGCAACAACTACTACTTTTATTCAGCCGATTTGCAGCAACTCGCGGACAAATATGCCAACATTAAAATTGATTTATATAACGCCTTAAGCCGCGAGGAATTCGAACTATATTATCAACCTCAAATTAATGCCTCAGATGGCACCATAGCCGGTGTAGAAGCGCTCATACGCTGGCACCACCCAACCCGCGGCATGGTACCTCCCGACGAATTTATTCCTGTCGCAGAATCCACCGGCTTAATCAATTCTATGGGTGATTGGGTTATCGACGCCGCCTGCAAACAATTAAGCCTTTGGCTGGCATCCTACAAAGGTAAGCACTCTAAGCTGAATATGGCGATTAATATATCGACCCACCAAATTCAACAACAAGAACTCAAAGACAAAGTTTGTGAAATTATCGATAAATACCAACTACCCTATTCTCAAGTCGAATTGGAACTCACCGAGAATGCACTGATAGACGATATTGAACGCTGTAAAATACGCTTGGACGCCTTATCCAAATGCGGAATCCCCATCGCCATTGATGATTTTGGTACCGGCTTTGCCTCGTTCCGGCACTTACAAGAGCTGCCGCTAACGTCATTGAAAATCGACAAGACGTTTATTGACCATATTTGTACAAAGGTCAAAAGTCACGAAATTGTCAAAGCCATCATTGTAATGGCACGGGCATTGAACATGACCGTCATCGCCGAAGGGGTTGAAACTCAGGAGCAGGCCTGTTTACTACAGGCGATGGAGTGTGATTTTCTCCAGGGCTACTATTTCAGTAAACCCCTGCCCGCTACCGAGCTCGAAAAAATTCTAAAGTACCCGCATAAGCTACCCCAAATACAGAAACCATCAACACAAAACAATGCCCAATCTTTATTAGGCAATACAAGCATGATGAAGCCCCCTAACCCCGTAGGAAAAAAACTCACAATCCTATTGGTCGATGATGACGATATTGATGCAAAAGTCGTCGAGCGTATGCTGAAAAAACGCAGTACTCCGCCCAAATTAGTGCGCGCGATTAACGGCTTTGAGGCGCTTAAGATACTCCAAGACCACGACCCAAAAGTTGAGTCCCCATTTCTGATTTTACTCGATTTAAATATGCCAAAAATGAGTGGACTTGAACTACTCGAAGCCATACGCCAAGACCCAAAACTACAGGGAAATATCGTATTTATATTAACGACATCATCCGCCGAAAAAGATAGAGTCTCCGCGTATAAAAACCATGTCGCAGGTTATATTGTTAAATCGGACGCAGGCCCGCAATACAGTCACTTAGCCGCGATGCTTGAACACTATGAAAAAACAGTCAGGCTACTCAGTTAGGAGAACACATGAATCAGACAGTTAAGCAAGACGTTACCTTATTAGTCGTCGAAGACGATGATCTCGATGCCATGGCTATCAAACGATCATTTAAAGCGCTAAAATTATTGAACCCGCTGATTCGCGCCAAAGACGGTGTCGACGCACTAGAGTACTTGCGTGGCGAAAATGGCAAAACCAAGCTTAACAAGCCCTATATTATACTACTCGACATAAATATGCCCCGCATGAACGGCATTGAGTTACTAGAGGCGCTTAGGAAGGATCCAGAACTGAGTGACACCGTCGTCTTTATCCTCACAACATCCGCCGCCGATAAAGATATCATGACGGCTTATAGTAAACATGTCGCAGGCTACGTGGTTAAATCGGAAATAAAAAGTAGCTTTTTAGAGGTCATCGAATTGGTCAATTGCTATTGGAAGATAGTCGCGCTGCCAACATGACAGCGCTCACTATAGCTAAAATAATAGACAAGATATCACCCGATTTGCAAGACTCTCATATTCGATGTCAAGTTAAAGCCGAAAAACCATCAATCACGGTCAACTGGCATCTCAACCAAGCGCCCATAGTTGTCTAATAGTTTAATCAGATCACCAAAGCCCCTTTCCAGCGATGATTTAACCATATAACCGGCAATATGCTCTTTATAGGATGATGTTTTATCTGTGTCATCCTTAGACGTGGTCAACACAAAGACGATACTGTCGGTTAACTTGGCGTCATTCCGCAGCTCTGCCAGCATTTCAAGGCCATTCATCCGTGGCATATTGAGATCGAGCAAAATGATATAGGGGCGGCTAACAACGTTGGTTCGCAGCATTTCCAACGCTTCCAGACCATCGCGGGCGCGGACGATAGGGTTGGTTACCTTGAATTTTTTGAAAGCTCGCTCTATCCCCATAGCATCCACATCATCATCTTCCACTAACAGGATCGAAACAAGCGGACAAGCATTATTCTGCATTGATAATTCTCCTCAGTTTATTCTCTGCCGGCCAGCTAAAGCACATTTTTGTGCCGTTCACACCATCTGAATCAATTATGATGTTGCTTTCATAGTTGGTCAGTAATTTTTTCACAATAGCCAGCCCAATACCGCTACCTTCGACTTCATCACGAGGCTTAAGCGTTTTAAAAATTTCAAACACCCTATTGTGATGCGTAAGTTCAATCCCCGGCCCGTCGTCAGACACAACAAATTCAAAACCATCCTCCTCAGACTTTGCTGAAATATGGATAGTACCTTTATCACTATTGTGGTGTTTTATCGCGTTGTCTATCAAATTACGTAAAATTACTTCAAGGGGAACCGATAGGGTTACCAACGTCGGCAATGATTGCTCGCAAACCAGCCGAAAATCTGGCGGTGGAGCTAACAACTGGAAAACATCATTAGCTAAATCGGCAATCGAAACCTCTTTCAAACCCCCATGTTTATTCCCGGCACGGGAGTAGTTAAGTAAGTCATCCAATAATCGGTCTAAGCGTAAAACACGATTTTTCATCAACGCTAAATACTCTTTGGTTTGATCTTCTGCGCTGTCGTGAATATCATCCTCAATCCATTCGGCCAGTTGCGTAATCCCCCGCAAAGGAGCTTTAAGATCATGGGATGCCACATAAGCAAAGTCATTAAGATCTTTATTGCTGCGCTCAAGATTAGCGTTAATTGTTTCTAATGCGGTGTTTTGTATTGCCAACTGCTTAGAAGCTTCCTCTACTTGTTTTGTTCGACGAGCCACGTTCGCCTCAAGAGACGAATGTGTCCCCTCGATTTGCTCCGCCATTGCGTTAAATGTTTGAGCGAGCACGGTCAATTCGTCTGAACCAGGTAGATTAAGACGGTGACCGAGTTCACCTCGCGTTAAACGTACCGCCGCCTCATCTAAACAACGTATCGGCCTGAGTAAGATATAATTGATCACCAAAAATAGTGACAAACCCAGCAATGTTAACAATATGCCAAATGCAATAAAAATTGTTGTTTGTAGTGTTTTTAACGGTGCTAAAACTTGCCCTCGGTTAAACTTAATAATAAGTTGAACACTCGAGTCACCTAGCGTCATATTAACCTTTCGAATCAAACCTTGAGCTGAACTTTCAGTTGCAGCTAAAATTTTCCCTTGAGAATTTATAATTGAACTTGATATAACCGGGTAACCCAAGGTTTGAAGACGTTTAATCAGGCCTTGCAGTAATGTTGAAAACGTATCTTCAAACTTGTACGAAAGAACCACCCACCCCTGAGTGGTTCCACGAATGTTAACCGGTGCGATGATCCCCTCGGTATAACTGTTAGCAAGGCCTACCTGAGGCAAATATGGATCTTTTCCCGGTCGACTGATACTTACTTGACTACTCAGCAACTCACCAAACATAGGGTGTTCTATTATTGAATTTCCGAGCAATACAGCAGTATCGATCAAACCTTCTTCATGATTAAAAGTCGTCGCGGCAAAAACAGATTTTGTCTCATCGATCAACAAAATATAGTTGAGCTGTGGCTGAATTTTAGCGATATGGTTTAGCCTACTATTGATACCTAGGCTACTAGCCGTATCCAACGCACGGCGTAACTTCGGATCTGTCGCAATTGTTTGCGCTTTATTTTGCATATGGTACAAATCACGCTGAATGGCATCTTTAACAAAGTTCAAGGTAATATCCAAAGAAGTATTCACCGTACTTAATAACAGCTCGCGCTGATAATTTGCTAATACATACCCTACCACGATCGAGAGGGGGACAATGCAAAGCGCCGCAACCAAAATAAGTTTTGCACCAAGCTTAAGCTTTAATTTAGTCAACATACGAATAATTTTTCAGTGCGTCTGGCAAAGTTAGTCCAATCAACTGCAAACTATTTCGATTCACCAGTACTAATGGCGAGTCTTGTATTTTAGATTGTAAGCCTGCAGGAACCGCCTCACCATGGAGAATTTTTACAGCCATCTCGCCAGACATTTTCCCTAATGTATTTAAATCAGCGACCGAACCAAAAGTAGATCCGTCAATAACACCTTGTTTATTTGAACTCAAAATGGGCGTTTTAGTGCGTTTTGACACAGCTATTAGACGTAACTCGCCGCCACCTTGCATGAGCGTGTCTGTCGTCGTTACAAAAGCATCCACCTCCCTCGCGAGTTTAACGGCTTTACGCTCTACGTCATCCAAAGTAACGGCGGCCACATTAATGGCGTTGATACCGACACGTTTAAACAATCGAATCAGGTTGACGGTTTGAATCTTTGAATTAGGCTCCCCTTCTCGATGAAATATAGCAATCTTTTTCGCATTGGGTAAGACTGTTTTCAACAACTTTACGTAATTCTGTAGCGGCACGAAATTACTCGTACCTACTAAGTTATTGCCTGAGTAATCAAAAGACTCTATCAGCCCTGAATCAGCTGGGTAGGTCACCACGGAAAATACAATCGGTGTTGTTGGCGGCATATATTCTTTAATCAAAATAGTACCTGAGGTTGTTAAACTGTAAACAAGATCGACCTTTTTCTCGGTAAACTCTTTGGCAATGTCTTGCTGTTTCTCTTTATCGGCTCCAGCGTTGCGGTAAAGGTATTTAACTGTTTCGTTTTCGATGAACCCCGCGTCCTTTAACGAGGACTTAAACCCTGCAACGCTCGAGGGGTAGCCACTCCAAACTGATATCCCCACCGTCACAGGCTCAGAAGAGACATTAAATGCGAGAAAAATAATAACAAAACAACTATGTTTAAGATGTGCGATTAACATGTTGACACTCCTCTCAATTAAGGTGGTGATTTTCATTATTGAATACGAAAGTGATTACCAAATTATTTTGTATTGAATACCCGCAGCCAAATTATTAACGTCGGATCGACGATATTCATTGACACGGTATTCCGTGATGACAAACAAATTTTCGATTAATTGTAAACCCAGCTGTACTTCACCAACGATGGGACTGTCAGGAAAATTGGCGGGCAAATCTTGGTTAAACGTATGATCGATAAACCCTGCCAAATATAAGCGATCTGTCAAGTATGGAAACTTAAGTTTGAACACATGCTCGAGTTGCACGACATCCGCATCTTCGCTATCGAATTGAATTGCATGAAGATTAATGGAATATGACATGTGAATACGTTTAAAAATACTTGAAAATATTTCGGTATCATTTAGTCGCCAACGAACCCCGAAGCGATGTCGATCATTATCTTCGCCAGTACGGAAGTTCATTTGCAAGGTTAAGTCAAAAGGTGATTTGTCTGCCGTTTTCCAGCGGATATTTTGTTCGGTATAAAATGTGTTTAAATCTCCTAATTCACTTTGATCGCTCTGACTACCAAAGTTGGTCAAACTGAAGTAGGAGAAACGATTATTCAATTTCGCTGCGATATTTATGGTCAGCACGTTGTCATTGTCAACGTCTGACAAGTAGGGATAGAGGTTAAAGTCGAGAAAGCCACCCTGACTATTTTTGCCCGCTTGAACCGTCGAACAGATGCTACAACAAAGCAAAAAAAAGAAAGCGATTCGTATATGTTTTTGTTTACGGAAAAGTCTGCTCATAGGTAATACCCTAGATATAAAAATGTTGAAGTACATAACAATTTATTATTTCGCTCGCTGTCGAACTGGCACAAGTCAAAAAAATGTCGACTGTCATTGTAAATCATGATATTTGCAGCGCTCCCTAGTCGGATCACTCGACTATGATTATCTATTCCAATAGATCTACCTTCCCATAGACATTTTATAGTCGCGTTTCATTTGTTTTTCCAGTCTTCGCGCTATCAATCTCTGCCGGTACTGGCATCGGCACAGAAAGTACCGACATGGCGACCTGTGTGGGGGAGAGGGGGAGGCCTGCAGTGCCGAGGGTATTCCTCCTTGTTAACACACTTAATCTGTCACTAAATTTCACATTACCGCACGGTTAACAGGCACTCATACTTAAACCCTACGCCATAAAGCGAGTGAATGTACTCACAATTGCCATCAATATCATGCATTTTTTTGCGTATTTTTTTGACATGACTGTCAATAGTACGGTCACTAACAATACGGCTATCGCTGTATATCCTCTGCATTATTTGCTCACGTGAAAATATTCGTCCGGGTTGTTTTGCTAGGGTATGCAGCAATTGAAATTCAATCGCCGTCAGCGCCAACTCCTGTCCATTCAAACACGCTTTATAGCGCACTTCATCCACCTCCAGGCCATCACTGTCGCCGTTAGGTGGCGCGGATTGTGTGGGCTGCTGCAAAACAGATCGACGCACATTAGCTCGCACCCGTGCGACCAACTCTTTCGGGCTGACCGGCTTACAGACGTAGTCATCTGCCCCAAGCTCCAAACCGACAATACGATCCACTTCCTCCACCCGTGCTGTCACTAAAATGATCGGCACATTAGAAAACTGGCGAATCTCTCGGCATAGCGTCAAGCCGTCTTTGCCCGGAAGCATGACATCGAGCACCACCAAATCCGGCGTATGTGCTTCTACCCAGCTAATGACCTCATCACCATTATCAATTATGTAGGTACCAAAGCCGGACTGCTGTAAATAATCCTGATGAAGCTGGGCAAGCTTGGGTTCATCTTCAACGATAAGAATGTTCTGCATATATAACCTTCTACTAGCTTTTAAATATCGTTCTAATATCGTGCTATAAACGTATTTTTATAGATCTAATCGGTATTTTTAGCACGGGATTTTAACGCGACATCAACGGTAAGGTCACCGTTATTTTTAAGCCGCCCAATTCCGAGCGTGCGGCTTGAATTTGCCCTTGATGCGCCTCTACAATTTTAAAACAAATGGACAAACCCAACCCGGCTCCACCTGTTTTACGATTACGCGAACTGTCCACACGGTACATATAATCAAACAGCTTCGCCACATGTTCCTCAGGCAAACCGGGGCCGGAGTCTTCTATTACGCATTGTAGAGTGTGCGTATTTTCCTGCAAAGATAGTCGTATTTTTGCACCTGTATCGGCGTATTTTAATTCGTTGACCAATAGATTATTAAATAACTGATTTAAACGCTGTACATCCGCATTGACCCATAGTGCTGCGGCGCCTATATCGCATTCGAGCTGTAAATTTTTTTGCGTAAATAACTCTTCAAATCGCTGTACGGCGTGCATAAGCGCTTCGCGTATATTCAACGGCGCTTTGTTGTAGCGTAACGCGCCTATTTCGGCATTAGCCAACTCGTACAAATCATTCACTAGGCGATTTAACTGGTCTATCTCCTGCTTGACGGAGCTTAAATTGTCTTTATCAAACGCTCGTACACCCTCCAGCATCGCCTCTACCTCACCTGCAGCAATGGCCAGCGGTGTCCGCAGCTCATGGGAGATATCAGCCACCCAGCGGCTACGCGAAGCCTCATTGGCTTTTAAAGTAGCGCTCAATACCTCAAAATCTTTCGCCAATGCTCCTATTTCATCTTTACGCTTAAACGGTAATTGGCTGGAATAATCCCCGCGCGTCAGTGCATTGGCGGCTTTAGCAATTTGCCTTAGAGGTTTGACGAAATGTTGCGCTAAAGGTAAACCAACAAAAAGCACTAAAAATACCAGTGCTAACCCAATCAGGGCAAAAGCCAAACCGAGGTTGTCTTTAATCGAAAGGTTATTATCTCTGGGCGCATGCTTCGGTGGCGGCACTGCCAACCAGCCCACGGTGTCGCCACTCACCATAATGACTTCGGTAATGTCATCGTTATTGACTTGACCTATCAATGACTGTTTATATACGTCGAGCAGTGCCGGACTACTGGCGCGCGGCGGCCCTCGGTGTGGTCGCCCTCGACCCGAATCACGCGGTGGCGGCTCTGGACGGCGATGTTCTGGTCGACGATACCCCCCCTTTCGTGGCGGTGGCCGATGCCCGTCACGACGAAGTCCGGAATGAAGTTCAGGACGCAAGTTATCTTCATTTTCGCCGCGCACAATACGATGAAAGTACGCAGGATCATCCACCAAAGACTGCCAATTGCCAGCGGTTTGATAATACTCCGCAAGACGCGCAACCCGCTCTTTGAGTACGCTGCGCTCCTGCTGGTTAATGTAATGGATCATACCGCGATCAAAACTCCACTGCATTAGCACATAGAGGATCGCGCACAGCAACAAGCCTAATACCGACAGAGCAATGATCAGTTTGGATCGAATTTGCATAGTGCTTATGTTTTGTTTCCGTCTCGTCAATAGGCCTTTGCTTAAAGCAATGGTGTATACCGTAATCACCATTGATTTACGAATGGTTCCATTTTTAATGTAGCGACTTTCATCACAAAGCGGAACCTCAATGCGCAAGATGGCGCCCATTTCCTAATTGCTTGCGAAATTTAGCCCCGATTCCTCCCAATTGTGTGCGTAACCTTAGCCTTAACAGCACCGGTTTAAACCCGCACTGAATAGACAACTAAACAAACATTGGATTTTAGAGGAAGCAAGCATGAGGATCACCCGCCCCCCCAAAACACTACGAATAATTGCTCCAGCATTATGCCTACTGATCGTATTACTAAGCAGCTGTGGTGGTGGCTCAGGCGCCACCGGTAATAACACCGGCAACAATACAGTCGACACCCCCACTAACAACACCTCGAATGACACCGATAACGGCACAATTAATGACGATATCGTCGAAGACAACACTGACAATAACAATACTGACAACGACAATACCGAACCTGATAACGACCCTAATGACAATATCAACGACCCTATCGCCCTTACCGGAGTCGATCAGCAGCTACTACAACTTATCAACGGATTTGACTGGGACAACAATCCGCTCGCCAATCGTGACCTTCCCAGCATAGACAACCCTATTGCCCAACTAGGCAAAAAACTCTTTTTCAGTAAAAGCCTTGGCGGCGGATTTGATGCCGCCTGCGCTAGCTGCCATCACCCAAGCCTCGGTGGTGCCGATCAGCTATCGCTTGCGGTCGGCGTCGACGCCATTAACCCAGACCTGCTTGGCCGAGGGCGCGCACATAACGGCGGCTTACCTCGAGTGCCACGCAACTCCCCGACTAATTTTAATGCCGGCCTGTGGGATAGCGGCATGTTTTTTGACTCTCGCGTCGAAAGCCTGGGCAAAGATACCGACGCCAATGGTCGCCTGTCTGGCATTCGCACACCCGATACACCCTTTTTAAATGCCGACCCAAATGCTGGCGACAACTTGGTAGCCGCACAAGCACGCTTCCCCGTTACCTCTGCCGATGAGATGAAAACTAACGCATTTGAAGTCGGCGGCGACAACGCCGATGTTCGCGCCCACCTTGCCGCTCGCATTGGTAACTACGGCGTGGGCGAAGGCGAGTTAGCACGCAACCAATGGCTAAGAGAATTCCAGCAAGCCTTTGGCGTGACGACCGACGCAGAAAACCTCGTCACCTTTGACAACATCGCTCACGCGCTAGGCGAATATCAACGCTCCTTGGTATTTATCAATAACCCTTGGCAAAATTATCTAGAGGGGGATGTTACCGCGTTAACAAATCAGCAAAAAAACGGCGCGCTTTTGTTTTTCACCTCAGCCAATAATAACGGCGCGGGCTGCTCCAGTTGTCACAAAGGTAGTTTATTTAGTGACGAGCAACACCACACCGTCGCCTTCCCGCAGATTGGCTCCGGTAAAGGCGATGCTAACAATGACGATTTCGGACGCGAGCGCGAGACTGGCGAGCAAGCCGACCGCTATCGATTTCGCACGCCTAGCCTGCTAAATATTACCCACACGGCACCTTACGGGCATAGCGGTAGTTATCAGAATTTACGTGATGTCATCCGCCACTACGTCAATCCAGCAGACAGTATTGAAGATTATTTTGATGACGCCGCTTGGTGTAATTTGGATCAATTCAGCAATATCGATAATTGCGAGAATCTGTATCCCTTTGCCCGAGTCAATAGTGAGAACTCACTGGCTAAATTACGCCAAGAGCGAAATGCAAATCAGTCATTGTTTGATTCGCCCCGCTTGAATAATAATGAGATTAATTCATTGGTGGCATTTTTACAGGCCTTAACTGACCCTTGCATTGAAAGCCGTCAGTGTTTGGCGCCTTGGATTGCCGATGAGACGAATGACAACCCTGATGATCAGATTTTAATTGGAACCGACCTGTTCGGGGAGCTTTTGTAACGTAAGGAGCGCAAGGAGCGTAAGCCGAATTATCAGCTTACGCTCCTGTACCAGAACCCACTCAACCACGAGTAAATTTATTGCGAAGCCAAGTCAAACCCCGAGTGAATATAGAAAAACGTCAAAAAACGCCGCGTGAGGTTTGCCTGCCTCAAGCACAATACTTTACTATTCAGCTCCACTTTATTACATAGAGAACCCTCCGGTGCCCTTACGCTCCCCTATCCCCGACTTTGCAGGTAAACGCTGGCTAAAAATAAGCTTGCGGTGCATACACCTATTAGGCTTTGCTGGCGTGTTTGCAGCAACGTTAAGTGGCGAGTCGCTCAAACTCTATTGGATTTTAACACTGGTCAGCGGCGGCGGCCTCCTGGCGTTAGAGGCCTTGTCTAACCTTATTTGGTTCGTGCAAATTAGGGGCGTCGTGATGTACTTCAAGTTTTCATTGCTTTATACCGCATATGCAGTGCCGAGCTATGCACTCCCCTGCCTTGTTAGCATCATCCTTATCTCCGGGTTTATATCGCATGCACCCAGTTCCGTTCGTTATTACTCATTACTGCACGGGCGCAAGATAACGTCTAAGCGCGACAGCAAAGGTTAAACACAAAAAGTTAAACGCCAATCACAGCTCTCGCTTTATTTAAAACTGAAAATAGAGAAACTGCTGCCCCATACCCTGTGCAATCACAAGTGATACGATCATAATCGCCCAAATCACACCAAGCAACCAGCTTGGTGTGCACTCAATTACCGACCTCAAACTCCGCTCACGCATGTACCAATGCGCAGCTGTAAGCCCAAGCATTAACACACCGACCTTAGCAATGGCCAGCTGCTGTAAAACCATCTTGCCCTCACCACCCAAAAGAAACATGGCGGCCAATAAATCGATTGCTGCCGTAAAGGTATCCGCTCGAAAGAAAACCCAAGTGATGTTAATACAAACAAAAGTGAGCAAGGCCAAGACCAGCCCATTCCAAATATTGATTTTAAAATTAATACGCGCTCTAAAGAACCGCTCAAGGATCAAAAAGAGTCCATGTAAACCACCCCAAACAACGAAATTCCAAGAGGCGCCATGCCATAAGCCACCGAGCGTCATAGTAATCATCAAATTGATATGCGTACGCGTTAGACCTAAACGATTCCCCCCTAGAGGGATATAAAGGTAATCCCTTAACCAGCTCGACAGAGAGATGTGCCAACGCTGCCAAAAATCAGAAAACCCAATAGCCGCATAAGGCGATTTAAAGTTCTCGGGGATCACAAACCCCAGGGTTAAAGCTATGGCAATCGCACATGTCGAGTAGCCCGAGAAATCAAAAAATATCTGCCCGGAAAATGCCAATACGCCCACCCAGGCATCCAAAGGGTTTAACCCGGCGCCAGCGGAGAATACCTTATCGGCCACATCTGCCAGAATCACATCCGCCAATACGACTTTTTGGAACACACCAAAAGTTAGCATCAGAAGCCCCCAGTAAAACTGCTCAACGGAGACCTTAACTGGCTTTACGAACTGCCCAAGCAAGAATGAAGCCCGCACAATAGGCCCCGCAACCAGTTGCGGGAAAAATGTAACGTAAAGCGCAAAGTCAGTGAATTTCTCGGCGGGTTTTATCTGCTTTCTATAGATATCAATCGAATACGACATCGACTGAAAGGTATAGAATGAAATCCCCATAGGTAAAATAATATCGGCTTTTAAAGGGGTGAATTCCACCCCGAAAAAACTAACGATATAGGCGAAATTATCAACTAAAAAATTGCCGTATTTGAAAAACGCCAAGAACCCTAGGTTCACACAAATACTTGCCAGTAATAGCAGTTTTCTACGCTTTACATCTTCCGTCTTAAACATCGCATTCCCGACCAACCAATCAACAATAGTCGAGAACCACAGGATCAATACAAGTAGCGGATTCCATAATCCGTAAAAAATGTAACTCGCAGCAAGCAGCATGACTTTCTTCTGCTGCCACTGTAAAACCCGGCTATGGTAAAGCGCCAAGACCACGATAAAAAATAGGATAAACCCTAAGGAATTAAACAGCACAGAAAGATACCTTTAGAAAAATCGTGGAGAGTTATTGGTGATTAGAGCTTTTTTCAGGCTGAGAATCGTATGATTTAAGATGGCCATCCGCAATCATCCGCTCAACCATATCACGCGTATAAACTAGCGCCGACTCTGCACTCATATGTGACCATTCCGGCAATACATGCTGACTCATAAAACTATGATCTTCATAATGATAGGCAGGGCAATCAACGAGTCTTACAAATTCATCCCAGACTTTGTCCCGCGGAAAAAGCCGGCTTATAGTGTCCGTCCATTGCTGCTCGGTTTTATGGCGTACAAAAATAACTTTTCCACCACGAGCTTTAAATATATCAATCAGCTGCTTGCCGCCTTCTAAGAGCCCAGGCATATACCCCTCCACTGCCGAATAATCAGGAAGATAATGCATAAATTCCGCCCAGACATCAGTCACAGCTTTACTATATTCAGTATTTGGCTTCATTCGCGGGTACATATAAATATTACGATCTTCATCGTTATAGCCAAAACTTACTAATTTTTTCCCTTCGCTTATACGCCCGGTTAAAGGGATATTATTAATTATCGACTTAAGATCCAAGTCGTTATAATTAGACATTTCAGAGGCACTAAGCAGAATGAGATTACGTTCGAGTGGTTTTAACAATGCGTAATTAAGTTTTTGCGCGTAAGTTTGCTTATAATAGTATTCGACCCAATCCGCGGCACCGTCCCAACTAGGGCCGCCGCCGCTGAAAAAAAACATCAACGGCGTAACACCAACGACTAGTGTGCCACTAAAATCTGTATTAGTAATAATATCGACAAGAATGGGACCTACAGACTTGCCGTTAGCACTAAGATTAATTGGCGCGCGCCCCTGCACCTCTTCCCAAACAGATGTTCGGAAGTTAAACCCAGATCGCGACGAGCCCAAAATTACCACATCATCCTTGCCCGCATTCTCAAGCTTCGCGCGATGCTCAGCCCATAAGTTACGGTCATCGTCCAAACCTACTCGATAGAAGTCGGTCTGTGTACGCCAATAGAGTTCCCACCCAGTAAGAAAGGATAACGACAAGACAACAGCAACAACAAGCGAAAACTTCAGGTTAAAGCGCGACATTACGATCCATAATACTAATACTATCCATTTTAGGAGGGACAAAAGCGAAAGCGTACTCTATTCGCTTTACAGCAGGGGTGTCAACGCCATTAGTCTCGCAGACAAAACGCCCCATAGCATAAATGATGGAAATGTGGAGTAATTACCATCATTTTTTTGATTTCTAAAGAAAAACTCGATGTCCGGGTAGCACATTCAGGGTCACAAAAGGCTTAAGGTGATAGCTTATTCTAATGACCTGCTCTGATGACTTAGCCCTATAAATTAAGAGGTAAGTATACCCGTATCAAGGTGCCTTCACCTAGCTCAGACTCCACTTCAATACGACCTTTGTGTTGCTCGATAACACCATAGGCCATTGATGACCCCAGACCAATACCTTCCCCAACTTTTCGCGTCGTGTAAAACGGTTCAAAGATACGTTGCCGACTCTCAGCCGACATACCACAACCGGTATCCGAAATACAGATACATAGCCACCGATTTTGCCCGGAAGCGTCAATCTCATCGTCGACCTGTTTCACATCGACGCTTAAAACACCTGATTTAGCGCTTTCATCGTCTTCATACTGCGCCACAATCGCTTGACAACCATTTACCATGATATTAATTATGGCCTGATTAAATGGCGCTCTATAGCAATAAACTTCTAACTGAGGATCTACCTCTAACTTAAAGTCTATCTGCTCGCTATAACTCGCTTGCACCACCACTTGACAGGTATACAGCACCGAGCCGAGATTGATTTTTTGGTACTCAGTATCATCTAAACTTGAGAATAAACGCAAACCCTCAACTAAACGGATAATCCGCGTGGTGCCATCACGCATAATATCCAGGCTACCAAACAAAACATCAAAGCGCTGATTGAAGGCTTCGCCTATTTCAGGATCAACATCATCATGGATTAATTCAGCAATAAAATTTTGTAAACGCGTTAACTCTCGATCGAGATTAAACACACTCGCGTTGGTCATGTTGGTTGGATTATTGATTTCATGTGCAATACCTGCCACCAAAGTCGCGAGACTAGCCATTTTTTCAGAATGCATCAACTGGCTTTGTGTCGTTTCCAATTGTTTATTCTTCTCTAGCAAATCTTGAGTGCGCTGCTTAACTTTTTTCTCTAAATTTCGGTTCACCTCTAACAACTGCAAGTGCAATTTGACCCGTGCAATCAACTCCTCTTTAGCCACTGGTTTGCTAATAAAGTCATTGGCGCCAACATCAAAACCTATGACCATATCCGTTACTTGGTTTTTGGCGGTAAGAAAAATCACCGGTAATTCTTGTGCGGGATAACGCTCACGCAAACTCGCGCACACTTCAAATCCCGACATGCGTGGCATCATCACATCTAGCAAAATTAGATCAAAACCCTGCCCCTCAGTTAAATTATCAAACAAAGCCAAAGCTTCAGCGCCGCTGGAAGCTACGCTGACTTGATAATGCAATACACCTAAGTGGTTAAGTAGCACTTGGCGATTCACGGGCTCATCATCTACCACCAAAATATGCAAATTCGAAGCATCGGTATTTGGCGACAAACCAGCAGAGGGCGCCATGTTTTCAGTAGGTACGATGTTTTTAGCCGCTTCGAAGCCAAGGCTAAGCGCTTGCTTTTCTGTATCGACGGTAAATTCATTAACATCCATATTATCAAACACCACAGCATGCGCTGTGAGGTTATTTTCGATCGACTGATTAATCAGACTATCGTTAATACTGAGGCCTCTCGGGCTGGACGTCATTGGCAAGGTAAAACAAAAAGTCGAGCCTTCATCTAAAACCGAGCTAAGCGAAATTTCACCGCCATGCAATTCAATCAACTGCTTACTCACAGCCAAACCTAGCCCGCTGCCCCCATAACTGCGCCGTTCAGAGCCTTCGACTTGCTGAAACGAATTGAAAATACCTGTCTGTGCATGATCAGGAATCCCTATCCCAGTATCTTTCACTTGCACACGAACATACTGACCAGAGCTGCCATCACAAAGCTCGGCGCTTATCGTCACTGAGCCTTTATCTGTGAATTTAACACCGTTACCAATTAGGTTATACAATACTTGCTGTAAGCGATTTTCATCCGCATTCACGCGAGGAAATTCTGAATCAACCGCATTAATCAATTGCAAGGATTTACTGGCCACCAAGGGCTTACATAATATCAGTACCACATCCACAATACTGCATAAATCAATAGGCCTTTTCTGTAATGTTAGTGATTGA
>NVXL01000060.1 GCA_002746115.1 Alteromonadaceae bacterium | reverse complement strand
CATCGAGTTCAAGTTCTTCAAGCAGTTCTAGCTCTTCGTCATCAAGCTCTAGCTCTTCATCATCAAGTTCAAGTTCTTCATCATCGAGTTCAAGTTCTTCAAGCAGTTCTAGCTCTTCGTCATCAAGCTCTAGCTCTTCATCATCAAGTTCAAGCTCCGGTGGCGCCCTTGGTCTTGTTTGTGAGCATGTGGTGAGTAATCGGTGGAATACAGGTTTTACCGGCCTTATCGATATTAGCAACAATGGTAGTGCGGTAAGTGGTTGGGAAGTGTGCTGGGAATATACGGATGGCAGCGCTCGAACCAGTAGTTGGAATGCGACGGTAACGGGCAGCAGCTCCAACTGTGCTACCAACTTGTCGTGGAACGGTGCTCTTGCTACCGGTCAGCGCACTGAATTTGGTATTCAGGGGAATCTCGGTATTCCCAATCAGGCACCTGCTGCGACCATTACGGTTTGTGAAGCGAGGTAGTCGTTTGATTGCAATGGGCTGCAATGTCTTTCAATGAGTAAGTGTTAGAAAATAAAGGGGGTATCGAGTGCGAGCGCACTTATTGGCGCGCAGGAGATACCCTTTTTTTGATTAATTATGTGAATAGCTAAGGCCAAATTTGCTTTAATCGTTCCATGTTTTCAGAAAATATCCCTGCCTTAAAACGAATTATGGCGGCGTTGCAATTGCAAAGCCGCCATAAATTAGACTGGTCTATCGTTATTAGTCGGTGATCGGCTACGCCACGTATTTTTGGAAAATAAGTGTCGCGTTAGTGCCACCGAAGCCGAAGCTGTTTGACATAGCGCGTGTAAGTTCACGGTCTATTGTTTCTCTTGCGATAGGTAGGTTTTCTGCCGCAGGGTCGATCGTATCAATGTTGGCAGAAGCGGCGATGAAGCTGTTTTTCATCATTAATAAGGTGTATATCGCTTCTTGCACGCCCGCTGCACCCAGGGAGTGGCCTGTGAGTGATTTGGTTGAGCTGACTGGAGGCGCTTTATCTTGGAACACATCCTTGACGGCTTTTAATTCCGCAAGGTCACCAACAGGTGTGCTGGTTCCGTGAGCATTGATGTAATCAATATCACCTTGAGTTGTCGCCATTGCTTGCCTCATACAGCGAGCAGCACCTTCACCAGACGGGGCGACCATATCGTGGCCATCTGAGGTTGCGCCATAACCGACGAGCTCAGCATAGATATTTGCACCACGCGCCAAAGCATGATCCAAAGACTCAACAACAAGGCAGCCACCACCACCGGCAATAACGAAACCGTCACGGTTTGCATCATATGCACGAGAGGCTTGTTCTGGCGTATTATTGTATTTTGTAGATAGCGCGCCCATGGCGTCAAAAAGACCGGTTAATGTCCAGTGCTCTTCTTCACCGCCGCCAGCGAATACGACATCTTGTTTGCCGAGCTGAATCAGCTCCATAGCGTTACCGATACAGTGGGCACTTGTTGCGCAAGCAGAGGAAATCGAATAGTTCACGCCTCGAATTTTGAACCCAGTAGCAAGACAGGCAGCCGTAGTATTACCCATTGTTTGAGTAACACGGTATGGGCCTGCGCGCTTAACGCCTCTAGAGCGCATAATGTCAGCCGCTTCCACAACGCTATTGGTTGAGGCTCCGCCAGAACCGACGATAATACCGGTGCGGTCATTTGAGATCATGCCTGCTTCAAGGCCTGAATCTTTAATAGCTTGCTGCATCGCGATGTAGTTAAACCCAGCAGCATCCGCCATGAAGCGGAGTTGTTTGCGGTCAATGTGCTCGGAAAGATTGATATCTATCGAGCCAGAGATTGTGCTGCGAAACCCCATTTCTTTATAGGATTCGTTTGATCGGATGCCTGATTTTCCGCTGCGCAATGAATTGAGCACGGTTTCAGTGTCGTTACCGATACAAGAGACAATCCCCATTCCCGTTATCACAACACGCTTCATATATACCTCTTCGATATGACCACTGGAAATTCAGTGAATAAAAAACGCCATTATCGCACAGAGCATCACTCATCGCTAAAGTTTTCTAGCGACACGGCCTCAGCTTGAGTGAGCGTTTTGAGTAATGATGTGCGATAAGAGCTTGTTTGCTGTTTGATCTAATCTAGAATGAGTCAGTGTTTTCGAATAAACCGACGCGCAGATTTTCTGCGAAATAGATGTCTTTGCCGTCTATTGAAACTCTACCGTCAGCGATGCCCATAACGAGCTTGCGTTCGATAACGCGCTTTAAGTTAATGTGGTAAGTGACCCGTGTAGCGGTCGGTAGAATTTGGCCAGCAAATTTTACAGCACCGGAGCCTAGTGCGCGTCCTTTACCTGTGTTGCCTTTCCAAGCTAGGAAAAAGCCGACTAATTGCCACATTGCATCTAGACCAAGGCAGCCAGGCATGACGGGGTCGCCTGGGAAGTGACAGTCAAAAAACCAAAGATCCGGATTAATGTCAAGCTCAGCGATGATCTCGCCCTTGCCGTATTGTCCGCCGGTTTCTGATATATGAGTGATTCGATCAAGCATGAGCATGTTAAGAGTCGGTAGTTGTGCATTTCCCGGGCCAAACATTTCGCCGTTACCACAGCGAATGAGGTCTTCCTTGTTGTAGGATGATGACTGTTCAAATTTGGGCATTATCGCTTTATCCTCAATTGATCGATCCGATACAAGACACCTGTCAAGTGGACTCGTCAAAATGGCAAATACGACATTTTAACGTCAAAAACGCCTTTGTCCAGCTAAGACTGGAGAATGCTGGCGGAATGGGCTTTTAGAGTGGACATTTGCCTAGGGGGCTATGGCTTATGTGTTATATTTGATAGATATTTAATTGAAATTACAGTCGTTTTAACCCTTGAGGTGACACCAATGATTAAAAAATGCCTATTCCCAGTTGCTGGTTATGGCACGCGTTTTCTACCTGCTACTAAGTCTATGCCCAAAGAGATGTTACCGGTGGTTAATAAACCGCTGGTTCAATACGGTGTAGAGGAAGCGATTGAGGCGGGATTGACGGAGGTGGGTTTTGTGACCGGTCGCGGTAAGCGGGCGATTGCCGATCATTTTGATGTGAATTTTGAACTGGAGCATCAGATCGCGGGCTCACCTAAAGAGCAGTACTTGCAGTCGATACGTGAAGTTATGGGGAAAGGGGCTTTTTCATTCACTCGTCAAGCCGAGATGAAAGGCTTGGGGGATGCGATTTTAAATGGGCGCCGTTTAATTGGTAATCAGGCTTTTGGTGTCGTTCTATCGGATGATCTCTGTGTCGGGGAAGAAGGCGTGCTGTCGCAAATGGTGAAGTTGTATAACCAATTTCGCTGCAGTATCGTAGCTGTGCAAGAAGTGCCCAGTGAAGAGATCCATAAATTTGGTGTCATTGGCGGCGAGCAAATGAAAGAAGGCTTGTACCAAGTTAACGAGATGGTTGAAAAACCTGAGCCAGAAGATGCGCCAAGTAATTTAGCGATTATTGGTCGTTATATTCTTACTCCAGATATTTTTGAAATCATCGAAGCTACGCCTCCAGGTAAAAATGGTGAGGTACAGCTCACTGATGCGCTTATGACGCAAGCGAAAAACGGCTGCGTATTGGCGTACAAATTTAAAGGTCAGCGTTTTGATTGCGGTAGCGTTTCAGGGTTTGTTGAGGCGACTAACTACGTGTATGAAAATATTTATAAGTCTTAGAATTTTGGTTTTATAATTTATGAACACAGCAATTACATGTTTTAAAGCTTATGACATTCGAGGCAAGGTTCCGGAGCAGTTAAATGAGGACGTTGCCTATCGTATTGGGCGAGCATATGCGGAGTTTTTGAACGCTAAAACCGTGCTTGTCGGCCATGATATTCGTCTGAGTAGCCCTTCGTTAACTGAGGCTTTGATTAACGGTATTACTGATGCCGGGACGGACGTGATCCATATTGGTGAGTGCGGCACGGAGGAGGTTTATTTCGGTACTTTTCATTTGGGGCTAGATGGCGGGATTTGCGTTACCGCCAGTCATAACCCAATTGACTATAACGGAATGAAATTGGTCTCACGCGATTCTCGCCCAGTTTCTGGCGATAATGGTTTGTTTGACATTAAAGCTCTTGCAGAGTCTTCTCAGTTTAAAGCCTCGGATCGAAAAGGGAGTATTGAAAAGCGTGATATTCGACCCGCCTATATTGAGCATTTACTTTCCTACGTTAACATCGACAATCTTAAACCATTAAAAATCGTATGCAATGCCGGTAATGGTGGTGCAGGGGCGATAATTGATGCACTAGAGCCGCACTTGCCATTCGAGTTTATTAAAATACACCATGAGGCCGATGGTTCTTTTCCGAATGGGATTCCGAATCCATTGCTACCTGAGCGTCGTCAGGCGACAATTGACGCACTTAAAGAGCATGGTGCAGATTTTGCGGTTGCATGGGATGGTGATTTTGACCGCTGCTTCTTCTTTAATGAAAAAGCGGAATTTATCGAAGGGTATTATATTGTTGGCTTGCTCGCAAAAGCATTCTTGCATAAAACATCCGGCGCTAAAATTGTCCACGACCCACGTTTAACCTGGAATACCATTGATGAAGTGGTTGAAGCTGGCGGTGAGCCAGTGTTGAGTAAAACAGGTCATGCATTTATTAAAGACAAAATGCGTGAAGTGGATGCCGTTTACGGTGGCGAGATGAGTGCACACCATTACTTTAAGGACTTTTCATATTGCGATAACGGTAATATTCCTTGGTTGTTGGTTGCTGAGTTACTCTCCGTGCAAGGTGTTAAGTTGTCATCCATGGTTGAAGACCGTACCGCTAAGTTCCCTTGTAGTGGTGAAATTAACAATACGGTTAAAGACCCAGCGGCAATCATTGCAGCGGTTGAGGCGCGTTATGCTGACGCTGCCGTGAGTGTGGATAAGATTGACGGTTTGTCTATGTCGTTTGAGCAGTGGCGCTTAAATATTCGCATGTCTAGCACAGAGCCTGTTTTGAGGCTTAACGTTGAGTCACGTGCTGATGTGGCGTTGATGGAGGCAAAAACAAAAGAGTTGCTGGATTTTGTGACGACTTTTGATGATTGACTTTTATTGGTCTTAGCTGAGTGATTTTGGGAAAGGGGGTCGTTTACGGCTCCCTTTTTTTGTGCTTTTTTACGCGAATGTATGCACTGTAACTACTGTGAACGTTCACATTCTTCAATAGGGGGAGTATCCCCAAATGATTTTGAGTGTATAATGAGCGGCTAACAAGCAGGTGTGAGTAAAAAGCGGGTTAGTTTCCAGTCAAAGGCCTTGGTCAATTTGGGTTGTTGCTGCGTGCCATTATATGCCAAGATCAACTTCCACTCATAGCGCGTCGTTGTGGATAGGCGGTCGCTTCGTTACTCGCTGTCGCTCAAACACTAACACAAAAATAGCTACGCACAGCTCACAGCGGTGCATAGCGTTAACTCTTTAGGGATTACCCTTTTAATGCAAGAAAAAATCATTATAATCCGAGATTACATTAACCAAGTTAAGACTCGCTGTACCTACAATGCAGCAGCTCAAGCGTTAGGCGTTAAACCAGCTGAGTTTAAAAAATTGCTAGGTGATCGTAAACCGGAAAATTCCTGGTTCGTAAACACCGGCGCTGGAGAACCAGTAGGGTATGTTGACGCCGAAAAGCATCCTGAACTCTATCGAACAAAGCGAATCATTACATCCGCAGAGGTTTTAACTAGAAACCTTGATTTGTAAAGAGCGTCAGTGAATAGCGAATAAGGGGATGTCGCACTTGTCGTGACATCTCCTTATTGTTGAATAAACCCGGTGGGGTTCTTCTTTGTATGTGATTCAATAGTTTTCCGCTACTATTTAAGCAGATACTGATAAGTTGATACTTCCCGTGTGTCATATCGCGTTTCGCCCTGAAGTCGATAGAACAAAAAAGCCCTGTTACATAAGGGACTCCTCCGTGTTAAGGCTCTTTCTGCCCACTCTATTACTACAGCCTTAGCGGGGTTCTTGCTGGGCGCATATTAACCATCTGTATTCGATTGTTGCAGTGTCGGCACGCCATGTGCCTATTTTGCTCTTTCTTCGTTGGAGGAATAGCTATCTATCAATAACTCACTACACAACTTTCACGATGGCTTTGGCATTATCGTGCAAAAATCCATAATCCCTCGCATGTCGAAAATCCTTAGGCTGAACGTGCTGTAGTAGCCGATAGGCAAGCCCTTCGTTTAGGTAAAATTTAACAAATGTTACAGAAAAATAATGCGATGAATTCAAAAATAGAAGAAAAGAAAAAATATTTACTTCATTGGATGTATGATTTCATTGAAGACGACGATGAGCCAGCCTACACCAACGGTGATGTGTTGGCGTGTGATCAGGTGTTGACTGCATTTATTAATGATGTGGCTGCAAGTGAGGAGCGATTTAATTACTCTTGGGTAGTTGCTAAGGTCGAGGGGCTGGTCAAATCATTAAATGAAATGAATCTCAAACACGATAATCAATTAATAGAGACTAATCAGCGCGAAGATCTTTGTGCTTTAATCGAACTCGTTGTTTTAGCGTCAGGTCATGCATATAAGCATGATATAACAGAAGCTTGGCGTGAGTGGTAAAACGGTTATATTCTGTTGAATAATAAAAAACGCCAGCCCCACAATAGGGCTGGCGTTATGCGTTAATAACAAAGTGAATTTATAAGCCAGCTAAACCGCCCGACCCACTTAAATTACCACCAAAGGTGTCGATGTTAATGCCCACCTTATTCGCAATTGAAACCAACAGTTTTGAGTGGGGGGGGCTCCGGGCGCGATAAGCGGGAATAGAAAAACCCCACCGAGGTGGGGTTTAGTTGCTAGAGATTAAACCTTCGAGTTGAAGCTTAGGGTTTAGGTGCTAGGGATTGCCGCAAGTCGTACCCTCATATAAACCAATGTTGTCGAGAGACATGTTTACGTTGCTTTGCCCCATGTTGAATACTAAGCGTGCGGTGCTGTCTGAGCCTGTTGCGGTAAATGTGTGTGAGTAACTCTGCCAGTTCGAGTTTAGGTTATCGTTGATGGCGATGTTCATTAAGCCTGCATAAGAAGGAGATCCAGCATCATCAACATTCACATTGATCGAGCGTGAAGATCCTGCCCAAGCGTCGTAGCAGACAGTGTAGGTCTGCCCGTTAGTTACCGCGGTGTCATGTGTCATTTGAACTTCCCAAACCTGCGAGGAGGCAGATGAAATATCAAAGTAAGCGTCGTTGTTACCAAATGCTGCTGTGGCATTGCTCAAGTAAGTACCGAAGCTACCTTGACCGCCGCTGAAGGTGCCATCACTTGAAAGTAAGTTAGACGGTGTTGTTGGTGCTGGCGTAGGTGTTGGCGTTGGTACTGGTGTTGCCGTTGGTGTAGGTGTCGCTGTAGGCGTTGGAGTTGGAGTTGGGCCTGAAGTGTCAGTAATGTCGAAGTAGTTAAAGTTCGTGCCACCATCGAGGAACTCGACTTTAATTGTTGAGTTAGATGGAATACTGACGTTGAAAATTGTTTCATCCATCCAAGCTTGCCAGCCACCGCCAGCCGTGCTGACTGTGCCAACCTCGACATTATTCACGTAGACACGCATACGCATACCGGAGTCCTGGCCGGCCAATCGTGCGCTAATATCGTAAGTGCTGCCCGCAGTACCAATGTTGTAAGTGATGGTTTCCCCAGGGTTTGTCCAACCTACGTTACAGTTACCGCCAGTGGAATCGCTAGTGTCTTCAGTGTCAACGCCCATGCCGAGATCGGCGCATGCCGTTGGTGAACCTTCGTTGTAAGAGCTTGTGTCGCTAGCGGCGTTGTAATCTTCGGCTTCTATACGAGAGGGCAAATCGTGACTTGACGGCGTGGAAGAAGTCGGTGCCCAATTCACCATTTTGTCTTTTATGTAGTCACCAGAGTCGGTTAGATCTGATGCGCCCCAACCACTAAGTTTTGGGAATGCGTTCAAACAGTCGCCAGAAGCAGGGTCGAAATTGTTGTTCTCACATTCAAAGGTAGACGACGCTTCGTTTTTATCATTGGTGGCCCAGTTAGCGAAAGAAATCTTATTGTCCTTCAGCCACTGATACCACACATCTGAAGCGCCAGCGTTTAACGAGCCTGCACCAGAAGCATCAACATTCCCTTGCTCAGTGACAAAGAGTGCAATGCCGTTGTTCATAGCGGTCTCAGCTTTTGAGCGTAGAGTCGCGCCGTGAGAGGCTGAATAATAGTGAAGGGTATAGGCGATGTTGGCGCCGGAAATTGGGTTTAGGGACGCGGCATCGACATCTTGAGACCAGTTCGGTGTACCGACTACCACTAGGTTGTCAGTGTCGTAGATGCGAATCTCGTTAATCACGGCTTCCGCATAAGGTTTAATGTCGTTGCTCCAGCTGACGTTTAAGGGCTCGTTGTAAACTTCATAAATAATATTGTCGTAGTGGCCATAGTCTTGCGCAATGCCCTTAAAGAAATTCTTTGCAAGGTTAACATCATGCTCATGTGCGTGATGAGAATGCCAATCGACAATGACATAAAGATCATTTGCAATGGCGGCGTCAATAATGGTTCTGACTCGGGCTTCATTACTTGCAGGGTCATCAAAATAACCGCCCCCCTCTTCAATACCCATGACGGCACGAACAATTTTTGCGTCCCAGACGTTAGCGAATTCCTCTACTACGGCGCTTTGATAAAAGCGCTCACCGCCCCAACCGTTATTGGACCAGAACAGGCTCATGCCTGGCAAGCTGACTTCCTGGCCACCTTGTAGGACTTTGCTTCCACTAACTGAAAGCGGTGTTACGGCAGCGAAGACGCTGGTAGTAAGGGTAAGGCCAGCCGCAGTTGCGAGGGCTTTAATAATAGTATTATTTTTTTGTGTAGTGTTTTTCGCAGCAGTTTTTATTTGGGGGGAAAGCATGTTTTTAGTTCTCTTATAATATTAATTATTATGGAATTTACGTGTGCTTGTTCGCTGTTTCTTGTGTGGTTTTAAATTTGTTTTTTTTATTGTTTGAATCAAATCTGGGGCTAGTTTGCCGAAAGGAAACTGATTGATCAATATGTGGTCATAATGACAAAAAGGGCATTTGTCTTATAACTAGATGAGCAGAAATTACTGGGAGTTATATAAGATAAGTGCATTACTATGCAGTGTTTAGGTCGGAATAAGTATATCTATACTCAAATGTGTTTCTTTATGCACTATTGGAAGGGGGGGGTAGGAGTTTGGCGCGATAAATGTTGTTTCGTGTCCGCTTTGTTAGACTTAAACACAATGATAAAATGTTTTTTATAGCAAATAGATTTAAAAATATTTTGTTTTTTGGGTCTGGCGCACGGAATGTGTAAGAGATATGTATAAGGCGAGTAAGATATGTCCCTATATGAGTCGGGAAATCATAACCTCAAGCCACATTGCGATAAAAAAAGCCCAGTGATTCACTGGGCTTTTTTGCAGCTGCTTGTCTTTTTGTGAAGGCCTTACTTTATGATTTTATCAAGAGAAAAGCTGCCGCCGCCGTCTCTTAGCAAATAAAGCAAAATACTTGCCCATACAAGGTGTAAGCCCCATGCGCCAGGGTATACATACTGAATGACAGCCATCATGACGAGTAAACCTAAAGCGCTTAATCTAGTCATAAAGCCCAGTAGCAAGGCAATCGACAAGAAAAACTCGCCAAAGGTGC
This sequence comes from Alteromonadaceae bacterium, assembly GCA_002746115.1. Taxonomy (GTDB): domain Bacteria; phylum Pseudomonadota; class Gammaproteobacteria; order Pseudomonadales; family Cellvibrionaceae. Next base: position 17,445 of record NVXL01000060.1, on the reverse strand, counting down.
CAAGGTAGGCCATAAATTCAGGCATTGGTAAGCCGTATTCGTATTCGAACAGCATTTTTGTGCTGCCAGTCACATTCCAAAAAGCAAAGCTTTGCCCAGCAACATCTGCGCCGTCAATTTTGGTTTGTACGGATTTCCAAAATACAAAAAAGATGCCAATTCGCATCAAAAGGGGGGGGATGCCTTGTGGAATGATTTGGATGATGTTTTTTACGGCATTGTCTAAAATGGATAATTTCATAATCGATTCGCTATTGTCAAAATGCTAACTAGGCTGGCTCACGCTTGGCTTCATGATGTGTAAAGAATGTAATGTCGTGAGCTGCTTACGGTGAATGGTATGTGATGCGTGACCACTATATCAGGCAGTAAAGATGGGGCTGGCGTATTTGAAAAAAGGAAGAGCATGAGTGTAAATGTTTGAGCTGGCTACTCACGCTCTTTGGTGATGCTTAACCTTCGGTTAAGCTGCCACCAACAAGTTTCTTGCAAGTGCCTTTAGCAACATACATCCACGCGTCTTTCTGGGCGTCGGAGGTGCTAGTACCAGCACAGCTAGTGCCGGGTCCTGAAGCGCAGTCATTGTTACCTGATTTGGCTACGCCGTAGCATTTTTCCATTTCGCCACCAGCATATGCGCTGTGGGTTGTTGCCATCATAACGCCTGCGGCGATGGCGCTGGATACGGCTAAAACTTTAGTCATTTTCTTCATTTCGAGCTCCCGAGATAAAATTTATATATACAGTTAAACAACGTTTATATTGCCGCAGGTTTGCCGCGCGCCCAAATTAGGACAGGCCTATAAACCCGAAGTTCACTTTGCCAGTGCAGTTTGTTAGTAATTTAACGAATTGTACTGGCTCGGAAAACGATACATGTATTAATAAATGTACACGAGTTAAGTGGCGACGTTAAAGTTTTTTGTTGGTTTCAGTGAAGCGTTGAACCAAAGTCTTAGTTGATGAATCCCAGTTTGCAGGAACATCGGTTGTATCGATGGCGGTGGCGACATGGGTGCCGAGTAGCTTACCGAGTTCAACACCCCATTGGTCATAGGAGTTGATGTTCCACAATGTGCCGAGGGTAAATACCTTGTGCTCATAAGCCGCAACCAGCGAGCCAAGCGTTTCGGGCGTCAGCTGTTCCATCACAATGGTATTGCTTGGGCGGTTGCCGGGGTGAACTTTATGTGGTGCGATAAAGTTAACTTCTTCAGCGGTTAGTCCGTTTGCCTGCAGCTCAGCTTCTGAAGTGCTTAAGTCGCGGCCAGACATAAGGGCTTGGCTCTGCGCGATGCAGTTAGCGAATAAGTACTTGTGTTGGTGGTCCAGGGGGTGGTGAGCTTTAAGCGTTGCGATAAAATCGATCGGGGCAACGACGTTACCTTGATGTAATAATTGGTGGAATGAGTGCTGGCCATTAGTGCCTTCGGTGCCCCAAACGATTGAGCCTGTTTGGTAGTCGACACTGTCGCCATCACGAGTAACGGATTTACCGTTGCTTTCCATTTCCAGCTGCTGGAGGTAGGACGGTAAAAGTTGCAGGTGGTGAGCGTAAGGGAGTATCGCTTGGGTGTGTGAGCCCATAACGTTGCCATACCAGAAGACGATTAGCCCCATTAGTACAGGAATGTTGCGATCTAGTGGCGCTTCTGCAAAGTGCTTGTCCATCAACGCTGCGCCTTCGCGAAGCTTGTTGAAGTTTTCCATACCGACAGCAAAGGCGATAGGCATGCCAATCGCTGACCATAATGAATAGCGACCGCCAACCCAATCCCATATTGGGTAAACGTTGTTGGCATCAATGCCGAACTCGACAGCTTTATCAACTTTTGAAGAAATGGCGATAAAGTGCTTGGCTAGGCCTTCTTTAGGGCAGCCGTTATCTAGCATCCATTGGCGAGCAGATAAAGAGTTCTCAAGTGTTTCTAGGGTTGAAAACGACTTTGATGCGACTAAAAACAAGGTCTTAGTCGGGTCAAGCGTGCGCGTTAAGTCAAATATCTCAGCGCCGTCAATATTGGCAACGAAGTGAACTTTAACTTTGTTTTGATGAAACGGCGTTAGYGCTTTGGTAATCATTCGTGGGCCGAGGTCGGATCCGCCAATACCGATGTTGACCACATCCGTAATGGCATCGCCTTTAAAGCCTGTCCACTCGCCACTATATACTGAGTCAATTAAAGCGGCCATTTTGTTCAGTGTCTCAGTAACACTTTTCTGCTCATCACTTTGAGGGCTGCCAGTAAAGCGTAGCGCAGTGTGAAGCGCCTGCCTATCTTCGGTGTTGTTGACCTTGTCACCTTTATATAGCCGCTTGATCGCGCCTTTTAGATCCGCCTTCTCTGCGACATCTAAGAGCAGGCTCAGTGCTTGCTCATCTAGGTGGTTTTTGGAGTAGTCTAGCTCGAGTCCTGCGGCAGATACAAAGTAGCGTGCGGCTCGGTTTGGATCCGCATCGAAAAGGCTTTGTAAGGTGGTGTTTTGCCAGCGTTGCTTTTCGTCAGCGACTTGTGCCCAGTTGGCGTAGAGATCGGATAAGGATTTTTTAGACATACTGAAACTTCGTGAGTAAGTTGAGGGTTAAAATGAGCGCTCGACGGAAAAGTTAGCTAAATCTAACAGCGCAGATTTAAATGAATTTTTGGGTAAAGCGTGTAAAATTTTTATTGCTTCTTGCGCGTGTTGTTGGGCGCATTCTTGAGTGTATTGCAAGCCTCCGAGGCTTTGGGTCATTGCGATTATTTCTGCAGCCTTGTCTGTGTTCCCCTGTTCTATCGCATCTCTTATAAGTGCGACTTGTTCGGGGTTGCCTTGTTTCATGGCATATATAAGCGGCAGTGTAGGCTTGCCTTCGGCGAGGTCGTCACCAACGTTTTTGCCAAGTTTTTCGCTGTCACCGGAGTAATCGAGCGCATCGTCAATCAGCTGAAAGGCTAAACCGAGGTGGTAGCCGTAGAGTTTTGCTTGTATGCATGTTTGCTCGTCGGCATCGCTGAGTACTGCCGCCGTTTCGCATGCGGCTTCAAAAAGTGCGGCTGTTTTTTTGTGAATGACCGTCATATAGTCCGCTTCGGATATATCTGGGTTCTTCACATTGATGAGCTGCTGTACTTCTCCTTCTGAAATCGTATTGGTGGTATCAGAAAGGATAGACATAATTGTCATCGACTGCATGCTAACCATCATTTGAAACGCTCTCGAATAGAGAAAGTCTCCTACAAGTACGCTTGGCGCGTTGCCCCATTTTTCATTTGCAGTTTCGCGTCCGCGTCGCATAGCGGATACGTCCACCACATCGTCATGCAGTAGCGTGGCGGTGTGAATGAACTCAATGATAACCGCAAGATCAACATGCTGTTGCTGCTTATACCCTAAGCATTTTGCCATTAAAAGTACTAGTAGCGGCCTGAGGCGCTTGCCGCCAGACTCGACTAGATAGGCGCCTATATCCTCAACTAAGCTTACGTCGGAATATAGTTGTTTGATAATTAGGGTGTTGACGGCTTCAAAGTCTTCTTTGACGACTTCGTTAAGTGCTAACATTCGCAGAATATACCGGTTTATGGCTGAGTTGAATAATGTAGGGGATGCTATGGGGCGTCGGGGCGTGTGTCAAGGGGAAAGGGCTGATTGCACTAGGTAGCAATGCCATATTGCTTAAATACGCCATATCGATTAGAATTCGCGCCCTTTAGGTTTATCCTACTACGATGCAAGTTTTTATGCGGCATTAGCTCATGGGGAGCTAATGCTTGAAAGTCGGCGCATTGATTGCAATGACTACTTCGTATCGTCCAGTTGTGTTTGGAGCATAATATGTACGCAGTTATAGCCTCCGGTGGCAAGCAGCACCGTGTTGAAGAAGGCGAAGTTCTTCGTCTAGAAAAAATCGAAGCAGGCAAAGGGGAGACCATCAATTTTGATCAAGTCTTGCTCGTTGCTGATGGCGAAGAGTTAAAAATTGGCATGCCTATCGTTGCTGGTGCAACAGTAAGCGCCGAAGTGATTGAGCACGGCCGTGCAGACAAGGTGAAGATCATCAAGTTTCGTCGTCGTAAGCACTCAATGAAGCGTCAAGGTCATCGTCAGTGGTACACCGAAGTGAAAATCACCGGTATATCTGTTTAACTAGTTATTTTTTAAAAACCAGGAGTTAATCATGGCTCATAAGAAAGCCGGTGGTAGTACCAGTAACGGTCGCGATTCCGAGAGTAAACGCTTAGGTGTTAAGCGTTACGGCGGCCAACAAGTTTTAGCGGGTAACATCCTAGTTCGTCAGCGCGGCACTAAGTTTCATGCCGGCGTAAACGTTGGTATGGGTAAAGATCATACTTTATTCGCCAAGATTGAAGGGGCTGTTAAATTTGACGTCAAAGGCGACAAAAACCGCAGATTCGTAAGTGTTTTAGCTGTTTAATCAGCAAGCTTCGAAGTGCAATTTATAAGCCCTATTACCTCGGTAGTGGGGCTTTTGTTTTTTTATTGGTTTAAAAGGGTGTGTCAATGAAATTTGTGGATGAGGCACCGATCGTCGTTTGTGCAGGCAATGGCGGGCGTGGATGTTTAAGTTTTCGTCGAGAGAAGTACATCGCAAAAGGCGGCCCTGATGGCGGGGACGGAGGTGATGGCGGCTGCGTTTATGTTCAGGCTCAAGAAAACCTCAATACATTGGTCGATTACCGTTTTAAGCGCCGCTTTCAGGCGAAAAACGGTGACCCTGGGCGGGGGCGTGACTGTTCCGGTCACAAAGGCGACGACCTGACATTGCTTGTTCCAATTGGCACCTCCGTGGTAGATGTTGATAGCGGCTTGGTCGTGGGCGACATGACCGAAGATGGCCAACGTCTATTGGTGGCTCAAGGCGGCTTTCATGGCCTTGGTAATACTCGCTACAAATCCAGTGTTAATCGCGCACCGCGTCAAACCTCCCTTGGTTCTGAGGGCGAAATCAAAAATTTAAAGCTTGAGCTAAAAGTGCTTGCTGATGTTGGCATGTTAGGTTTACCTAATGCTGGTAAGTCGACTTTTATTCAGGCGGTATCCGCTGCGCGGCCTAAAGTGGCAGGCTATCCTTTTACGACCTTAGTGCCGAGCCTTGGTGTTGTTAAAGTGCAAGAGCATCGCAGTTTTGTGATAGCGGATATTCCCGGGCTAATTGCCGGAGCGTCCAGTGGTGCAGGCCTTGGTATCCGGTTTTTAAAGCATCTGACTCGTTGTCGTGTCTTGCTTCATCTTGTAGATATGCTGCCAGTGGATGCCTCTGATCCAGCTGAAAATGCCGTTGCAATTGTGCAAGAATTGCGGGCGTTTAGCCCTAGCTTGGCAGATCGCGAGTGTTGGTTGGTATTGAATAAGTCCGATTTGCTGCGAGAAGAAGAAGCGAATAAAGTTCGAGATGCTGTTGTTGCAGCGCTTGACTGGACGGGGCCTGTTTTTGTTGTCTCGGCGCTAGCGCACACTGGCACTAAGGTGTTGTGCGGAAAGCTCCAGGTGTATCTAGAGGAGTGTTGGGCTGCTGAAAAAGAAAACCCTGAGCTCGCAGAGCAGGAGCGATTGGTGCAAACTCTAATGCAGAAAGAGGCAAGAGAGCGCATTGATCACCTAAGAGAGGCGCAGCGCGGAGGCCATCAGCCTAGTGACTTTGATGATGGTGACGATGATGATGAAGAAGATGATGATGGCGGGACTGATGTAGAATACGTGCGTTAGCAGGGTTTAACTCCGCGACGTAACTTTGGAGGCGAGATGAGCAGAAGACAGCAAATACAGCAAAGCCGACGCTGGGTCGTTAAAATTGGTAGCGCACTGCTAACCGATGATGGGCGCGGTTTGGATGTGGAAGCGATGAATGTCTGGGTGGCTCAGGTGGCTGCCCTCGTCAAAAGAGGTTATGAGGTGGTGATGGTGTCCTCCGGTGCTGTGGTTGCTGGCATGACACGCCTCGGCTGGGAAAGTCGGCCACGTGAGATTCATAAGCTTCAGGCGGCTGCGGCTGTTGGCCAGTCAAGCTTAGTTGGGGCATATGAAGATGCATTTCGTCGTTTTAATCTAAAAACGGCTCAAGTCTTATTGGATCATGATGACCTGTCTAATCGGCAGCGCTACCTTAATGCCCGCTCAACCCTGAAAACTCTATTTGAGCTTGGCGTTGTTGCTATTGTTAACGAAAACGATACCGTTGTGACCGAGGAGATCCGCTTTGGTGATAACGACACACTCGGCGCCTTGGTGGCCAACCTTATTGAGGCGGATACGCTCTGCATTCTTACTGACCAAAATGGTATGTACGAGAGCGATCCGCGTAAAAACGCCTTAGCCAAAATGATCATAGAGCGCCCAGCACTTGATGCAGACCTTGATAGTATGGCCGGCTCTGGCGGTGCGCTTGGTTGTGGTGGCATGACCAGTAAGGTGCGTGCCGCACGCTTGGCCGCACGCTCTGGAGCGAATACCATTATTGTTGGTGGTCGGATCCCTGACGTGATTCCGCGAGTTGCTAATGGTGAGCTTGTGGGAACCCTCCTCTACGCTAATCAGCCTCCGCTTGCGGCCAGAAAACAATGGCTTGCCGGGAATATGCAGGCTCGCGGCGCGTTAACCTTAGATAATGGCGCTGTGCTTGTATTGAAAGATAAGGGTAAGAGCTTACTGCCTGTTGGTGTTGTCGAAGTCTCGGGGCACTTTTTACTTGGCGAGATGGTGGTGTGCCGCGATAAGTCGGGGGTAGAAATTGCCCGCGGTTTGGTTAATTATAATAGCGACGATGCTCGTAAGATGATCGGTAAAGTTTCTGCTGAGGCCGAGGCCGCTATCGGCTACCATGGTCGGGATGAGCTAATTCATCGTGATAACTTGGTATTGATGTAATTCCGGTTGAGTGCTTTTGCGCTCGCTCTGTAATCTTGTGCTTCTATTCATTTGTTTTCTCCTCGTTTTTAAGGTGTTTCTATGTCTGTATTTAAATCTCACATTGTGGCAATGAGTGCTTACCTACCGCCGCTTGAGGGTCGCAACCCGGATTCACACTTACTGTTAGATTTTAATGAGCGAACCTTGCCAGTAAGCGATGAAGTGCGAGATGCATTGCTTGACTACATTAACGGTGGCCGAATGCAGATGTACCCCTGCTATGAGGACATCACTGACCGTATTGCTGACTACGTAGGTGTTGAAGCTGGCAATGTGATGATTACGAATGGCTCGGATCAGGGCATTGATTTGGTGTTTCGCGCGACCTGCAACCCTAGTGATGAAGCAATTATTCCGCACCCTGGGTTTGCGATGTATAACCAGTGCGCGAAAATTGAAAACCTCGATATTATTACGCCTATCTACACCATGGAGCACGGCTTTCCGGTGCAAGAGGTAATTGCAGCGATAACAAATAAAACAAAAATGATTTGTTTTGCGAATCCCAATAACCCTAGTGGTACTGGTGTTAGGCGCGAGGACATTATTCAGTTATTGGAGGCTGCACCAAATGCAGCCGTCTTAGTCGACGAGTGTTATTACGAGTATTCAAAAAATACCGTAGTCGACCTTGTTGAGCAGTATCCTAATTTGATTGTAACGCGTACCTTCTCGAAAACTTGGGGAATACCCTCGTTGCGTATGGGGTACCTTATAGCGGCTAAACAGAACATTAATGCGCTACTAAACGTGCGTGGCCCTTATGATATCAACCAGTTAGCGGTTGTGGCTGTAAGGGCGGCATTGGAGGCGCCCGGGTATATGGAAGCTTACATTAAAGAGGTCATGGAAGAGTCTAAGCCTGCGCTTGAGGCTTTCTTGTCTGAGCGCAACATTGATTTTTGGCCGAGTGAGGCAAATTTTGTTTGGATGTTCTCGGATCAGTCAGAGGCTATCGAGAAGCAGTTGTTAGAGGCGGGTATTTTAGTGCGACCTAAGTTTGATGCTGACGGTCGGCGTGGCTTGCGAATTACGCTCGGCACAAAAGAGCAAACAGATCGAGTGTTAGGTGAGATGGCTAAAGTGGTTTGAGTGTTGCTTTGGAGGCTTGGTGTCGGTATGGCAAACAGAAGCTGAGAGGGGGGGGAAGCAATCGCTCTGATGAGATCAGAGCGATTTAAACGCATATATGATTAAGCTGAAAGTGCTTTGATCTGTGCGTTCATGCGGCTCTTATGACGAGCTGCCTTATTCTTGTGGTACACGCCTTTGTCAGTAATGCGGTCAAGTACAGGCACGGCTTGCGCATACGCTGTTTTTGCTGCTTCGACATCGCCTGCTTCAATCGCCGCCGCCACTTTCTTAAGGTAGGTGCGAACCATGGAGCGCAAGCTAGCGTTATGAATGCGTGCTTTATCGTTTTGACGAGCGCGCTTTCGTGCTTGAGGTGAATTTGCCACCGCGTTGCTCCTTATTTATATAGAGTAAAAGAAATTTGTAGATACATTCAAGGTCGCAGCATTATCCGTATTCCTGTCTCCTTGTCAAGCACCTATCCTATGATTGTTTCTTAATAAGCGGCGATTACACCTAAATCACATCTAATAAGGCGGGTGCTCAGTCTATCGGTAACCTAACCTCAAAAATAACCCCGCTATTGTCCGGAACGTTATATCCATTGACCTCGCCACGATGAAAGTCCGTAATTAAACGAACAATATAAAGCCCTAAGCCTAAATGATGGCTTTTCTCTCTCGACTCTTGGGGGTTGCGTACCGATACCATGGAGTCGAACAATTGGCCTTGCATGTGTTTTGGTAGCGGAGGCCCCTGATTACGCACAGTAATAACGATAGTTTGCTCGCTGCGGTACAAGCCCAGCTCAATAAAGCCTTGATCCGGGCAAAAATCAGCCGCGTTATCCACCAGCTTGTCGAGCATTTGTACCAGTAGCTCACCAGAGGCCTCCAGCTTAAAGCCTAGCCTGTGAGCTTGGATGTTAATACCAATCTTCACATGCTTATAAACATCATCGTAGGCGGCGCGTAGGTCTGTCAGTAGCTGGTCACAAGGAATGAGCTCAACCTCGGCACTGGCGATGGCTTGCTCCACTCGGCTAGCCGCACTCATGGCATTGAGAATATTCGAAAGCCTATTGGCGCCTTCACGTGCGCGGTTTGCGTAGACGCTTGCTTGTGTAGACAACTTGATCTGCTCAAGATTATCCAGAGATGATTTAACGATGGCTAATGGCGTGCGTAACTCGTGAGAGAGCTTGTTAGAGAGCGTTCGTAGATAATGCGTATATTCTCTAAGTCGTGCCAGTAATTGCGCATAACTGCGCGACAGCTCACCTATCTCGTCATCTGTGGTCGAGGTGGGGAAGTTTTCGGTAATCTTGCCGCTATCGCTGATCGCATTCCTGGCAGCTTTGCTTAACCTGCGGATACGACCCGATAGCCAAGTAGCATAAACCACCAAGAAAAAAGCGGCGCCACAGGAAACTAAAAAAGAATACAGCAGCAGCTGGGTGAAAGCGTTATCCGTTAGCGACGCCAGGGTGTGGGCACTTTGCTCCGCAACGACGGCGCCAATAATATCGAGCTGTTCTGGTGCTTCTGCTTGTTTTGCAGAAGTCGGATTCTGGCTGGTGCGTGCTGCGTATATTGGCACGGCTACGCGGGCAATAGAATGCTTGCCTTGGCGATACCAAGATTTACCCACGCCGCCTTGCAAGGCTTCTTGAACCTCACTGGTGGGTATGTTCCCCTGTGTTGCTTTACCGGTAAGGCGAGGTAAGGTTTGGCGTTTTAAGGCGATAGAATAAAACCACTGCACTAGGCCGTGCCTTTTGTTACCCGTGCTTTCTTCTGGCGCCATGAGCTCCGATTTACCCACAATAAAGGCGCTACTGTTGGTCACGCTAAGCGTGAGTGATTTGTGAGAGAAAATTTTTAATTCTTCTTCGATGATCTTGGAAGGGCTGATCAGTGGTGGCGTCAGTGCCGGGGTCGTGGGGGGAGATTGCGCCGAGGATATTTGGCTGTTTGTATTGCCTGAATGCACCTCAATGTTGAGACCGTTCGTGGTCCAGTGCAGGGGCAGTTGGAATTCAATTTGGTACCCATACTTCCATTCTACCCATTGGCCTTTGATCTGGTAGTCGGGTTGGTGCTTGTTCTGTGTTTGATCGATTCTCAAGACATTGATTGTGCCGGGAGCTTCAACATAAAGCGCATAGTAGCGCCCAGGTTGCTTGCCTAATTTTAGGCGGAGATGGTCTACATTGTTGAGACCTTTGTTTAGCCCATTCTTGAGGCCTTGGTTAAGATCATTACTAGACGGATTAAAGTAGCGGATACGCCCTTGAGACGCTCGAAAAACAAGGTATAACTGATCCCCTTGTGTGCCCGCCATAAGTGCGGCGTCTGGCTTTGCTTGTGTGGTTTGTGCTATCTCGTGTGAAGAGTCGTGCGAGGCCTTATGCGAACTCTTGTAGGGGGCGCTGAGTTGCGTTTGCCAGGGCTGCCAAGGGTAGCCTTGGCTGACCCAGTCATCGTGGTAGCCGTCGACAATGGGGGCTTGGTCGAGATCATGGGCGTAAATAAACTGCCTGTGTGCCCGAGTATCCATCGCTTGTACCTTGGATGCGAGGGTGCTGTCGCTGCGCACTCGCGCTGCGACAGCACGGGCGGTTGCCGCCATCGCTTCCGTCTGACCATGGCGCAAAGCGGCGTCCATCTCTCGCAGGTATTGGCAGCCGACCCAGGGTAAACTCAGGGTGACCAAGCTGAGAAATAATAACTGTTTGCGCAGTTTCATACAGGGTTTACGACTTACTGCCTTCGCTTACCCAGCGATACCCCATGCCATAGGCGGTTTGAATGCAGTCGAAGCTTTTATCGATTTCTTTGAACTTTTTACGCAAGCGTTTAATGTGTGAAGTAATCGTATTGTCATCGAGTACAACATTGGCGGAATCCATCAGCTGCTGGCGATTTTTGACATGCCCCGGGTGTTGCGCAAGTGAATGCAGGATCCAAAGCTCGGTGATAGTAAGGTCGACTAGCTGCTCATTCCAGTGCGCGTTCATGCGATCCATATTGAGCGTTAACGGCCCCCGTTTCACCTCCGCCTCAGCTCTGGCCGGGCGTTGCATGGCGTCCATTCGGCGAAATAACGCCGTAATTCGGGCGAGCATGTGCACTTGGCTAATGTCTTTCGTTAAATAATCATCAGCGCCTAAACGTAAACCAGAGACAACGTCAAATTCACTGTCGCGCGCGGTTAAAAATATAATGGGTAATTCCGGCGCTTGGGTGCGTAGCTCGCGGCATAAATCAAAGCCGCCTTCTATTTCGTCACCAAGGCCGACATCGATAATAGCTAAATCTGGTAGGCGGCTGGCGAAGGCTTCGCTCGCTTCCGGGCGTGAGCGGTAGTGGCTGACTTTATAACCATGTCGTCGCAATGCATCACAATAGTTTTGTGCAATAGCGTCTTCATCTTCAACAATTGTGATGTGGCGTGGCATGAAGCAATATCCCCTGGCGAGATCCTTAAATGTAAGCGCTAAATGCCTTAGCGCTACGGTAAAATAGCAATTATTCTAGCAGATAGTCTTTGAGCACAAACACCCGTAGTACGCGCCTTTCTCTATCCAACGCTTAAGTAATCTATGTCATACTTCGCATCTTATGCTAACTATAACTGTACAGGCTATAACAGTACTAACTATAACTGTACTAACTATTTTTTTATCTGATTGTTTTATCTGAAGAGGTCGTGAATGTTTCCATATATTGTTGCAGATATTGGCGGGACGAATGCCCGGTTTGCTCTTGTTACTGGCAAAGAAGGGGGGCAGTTTGTTATTGAACATGTCAACATTCTCAGCGGTGCAGAGTTTGCAACCTTTGAATTGATCATGCAGGCTTATCTTGATTCGCTTGAAGGCATCAAGCCAAAAGCGGCTTGCGTCGCAATCGCCGGCCCAATAGATGGCGATACTGTGAAAATGACCAACCTTGATTGGGTGTTTTCGAAAAAATCAGTGAAAGAGCAGTTCGGATTTACCGCATTTGATGCAATTAACGACTTTGCCGCCGTTGCAATTGCAACTAGCCGCCTAGGCTCATCGGACTTGTTAACCGTTAAGCAGGGTAATGCCGATGAGCATGCGAATAAAGCCATACTTGGCCCAGGTACCGGTTTAGGTGTTGCCGGTTTAATGTATTACAAAGGCCAATGGGTGCCGGTACCGAGTGAAGGTGGCCATGTTAACTTAGCCCCAGCCACAGCCTTCGAGGCCGATATTCTAAAAGCAGGCATGGCGCGCTTTGCTCACGTCTCAGCCGAGGTGTTTATCTCCGGCCCAGGCTTAGTCAATCTTTATCAATGCGTTGCCGACGTCCATGGTATTAGCCCAAAAGCCTTGGAGCCAAAAGATATTACCTCCGCCGCGCTTGATGGTTCCGACAAAGCTTGCCTAGACACATTGAATCGTTTTTGTAGCTTCCTCGGTGCATTTACAGGTAACTTGGTATTGACCTACGGCGCCAAAGGCGGCGCATATTTAGCCGGTGGCATATTGCCGCGTTTTACTGATTTCTTAATGACGAGTGAATTCTCTGAGCGCTTTAGCGATAAAGGCGTAATGAGTCATTACGTTAAAGACGTGCCAGCGAGTTTGATTACCTATGATCAAATTGCCTTTTTAGGCGCTGCCGCTTGGCTAGAGCAGTTAGGCGCTTAAGGCTTCGTGCTCAGCGCGCCTCAGTTATTATCTGCGCATCCACTTAGTCAAACGGTGTTTGCGCATTTATGAAAGATACCACTTCTGGCTTGTTGAGCCTCTACGCCTCGTTGTTGTTGCTGGGGCTTAACGGCTTATACGCTAAATTAATTCCTCTTCCCATTGTTGATATTACCCAGCTACGTAGCGTGTTAGCTTTTGCTGCGCTAGCGTTGTTATTTGGTTTGCGCCGATCGAGCTTGCGTTTAAACTCGCCCAAGGAATACCTAGGGGTTTACGGTTTAGGGATATTGCTAGGGTTACATTGGTTAACGTATTTTCACGCCATGCGTGTTTCGACCGTGGCTATTGGAATGCTGACTTTATTTAGTTACCCTGTATTGATTGTTATTTTAGAGCCAGTATTAAAAGGCCTGCGACCTAAATTTAAAGATCTCTTATTTGCCTTACTGGTATTTCTTGGCGTGTTAATCATGGTTGCGCCAGCACTGATGAACGATTCCACCGAGCTTGCCTCGTCAGATATTTTAGTTGGCGCAGCGTGGGGTGTATCATCTGCCTTCTTTTTTGCATTTAGAAACGGCTTTCAAAAGCACTACTTCTCGCACATCCCCTCAAGCAGCATGATGGCACACCAAGTGTTAATTATTGCCGTGCTGTTATTGCCTTTTATGAATTATGAAGCCGTGATAACAACAGGCTTACTCGATTGGGGTAAACTAATCTTGTTAGCGATATTTTCTACGGCTTTGGCGCATACCTTGCTCTCAAGCAGTTTGCGGGTATTGCCCGCTAAATCGGTCGCCATGATAGGTTGTGCGTTGCCGGTGGCGGGGGCACTGTTAGCTTGGTTGTTTTTAGGTGAAGTGCCGAGCTCCTGGGTATTAAGCGGGGGCGCCATTATTATTGCCGTTGCTATTTACGAGTCCGTGCAGCAGCGTCAAAGCGCAACTCCTTGAATGAATTCCTTGAATGAGTTAAACGTGAGGTGAGCATGAGTAAGATAAAAAATGAGCAGGAACTGGTAAAAGAGGCCGTTCGCATTGGCTCTATCTATGCTGAAAAGCGTGCCATTGGTCAGGTCGAGTCAAAGGACTCCGCCAAAACCAAAGTGGAGTTTATTTATCGGGTCTTAGTACACGACAAGTTGATTCAGCCTCTGGCAAAAGGCCAGCTATCCGACATCAATATGAAGCATAAATTGGCATTGTGGGTATCGCGCCAGCTGCCCAAAGATCATCCATTACTGAAGTAGGTTTATAGGTATGCCCCCATTTTAAGTGCGTTGTTTCGAGTGTCCGGTTTTAATTGGCTACACTGTTAACATCGGCAATGTTCCCCAAACAAAGCCTAGCCATGTGGAATGATCACTTGAGGTGTGTACATGAGTAAAATACCGGGTAAAACAACACTTATCTTGCTAAGTTGTTTACTTTACGCTTGTGGGGGCGGTGGCGTAGATCGCACCACCTCTCCAGATGGTGGAACGGATGGCGCGGGTGTAACCCCTACGCCCGACCCAAACGCCGAGCCCACAGCTGAACCCACCGCCACGCCTGAGCCCACCACAGAACCGACACCAGAACCGACGGTAGAGCCCACGCCAGAGCCGACAGCAGAACCCACACCGGAACCGACCGTTGAGCCTACTCCCGAGCCCACAGTCGAGCCTACTCCTGAGCCGACGATAGAGCCCACCCCAGAACCCACACTCGAGCCTACTCCAGAACCTACAGTCGAGCCTACCCCGACGCCGACGCCCGAGCCAACACCGCCGCCAGTCATCCCCGAACTAGCACTCGATTGTAGCGAACCTTCGAGCAATGCCCGCTCACCAATGGGCGTGAACTTAATGGCTGCGAGCTACTTCAACAGCTCCAATTGGTTGTTTGTGGATGCTTTTACCAAGGCCTCGCAATGGTTTCAGTTCTCGCCGACACTCGGTCGGGAATCGGGGGAAATTACCAACTTTGACGATAAAGGCTGGCCGACCGGCATTACTGGCGACACGCAACCAGCAGTATTGTTGTTTGCCAGTATCGATGGGGCATACCCCGCCGGGACTTATGTTGTGCATTGGGAAGGCGAGGGCGGTGATGTTTGGGTCGACGACGACGCGACTAACCTGCGCTGTGCCGATGGCAATCCCATTAACGATTGCCCCGATAAAAGAGCTTTGTTTGATGTTGATACCCCTTCAGATACCGGTATTTTCATAGGCGTTACGCCCGACAGCGCCGCGACCTATGGCTTACCTAATTATGTGCGCAACTTTCGCGTCATCATGCCCGGAGGCATTTGTGGCCGCACATTAACCGACCTTGATCCATTGCAGTATTGCCAAACCGCTCGTGGAGGTGAGGGCAGTTGTGATGCCGGTGAAGGTTGCTTCGACTTTGATGATGTACATTTTAATCGCTTTGCCGACTTAAGCACTGACCCCGGAGACGAGTCGGAAGATGACCCTGAAGGTGGCTCAGAAGATGAGCCAGTGAGCAAGCCGCTTATCTTTCATCCGAAATCCCTAGCAGGCATACAAAAATACCGCTCAATACGTTTTCAAGAATTGCAGCGCATGCAAAGCACACGCATAACGACTTGGGCTAGCCGCCCTATGCTCGACCATTATCACTGGGCGACTACGGATGGCATCCCCGTAGAGTTAATTGTGGATTTAGCTAACGCGTTAAATGCCGAGCCCTGGTTGCACATACCGCATACCGCCACCGATGATTTTGTCGAAAACTTCGCTAATTATGTGCGTGATAATCTAAATATTAATTTAAATATTTACTTGGAATACAGTAACGAACATTGGAATCCGAGTGCGGACTTCCCCCAGTCCGACTATATGCTCGCACAAGCTGTGGCGAATGACTTGGCGCAAGCCGCGACCGACCTAGCCCAGCAAGTCACCTTTTATGGCATTCGCTCTGGAGAGGTATTTGATCAATGGCGCACGGCCTTTGGCCTTGATAGTAATCGCATTACCACCGTCGTCGGTGGGTGGGCAGGATTTCCTGAGGTGGGTGAAATTCTATTAACGGTTTCAGGCTTAGCCAATAAAACCGATGCCATTGCGATTGCCCCTTATGTTGGGCCATATATTGCCTTCTCTGAAAATGAAGCGATCGTTGAGACTTGGACGGTAGATGACCTCTTTAATGAAATTTTAATTGGCGGCCTCGATGAGATTGAAGCCCCAGAAGGTGCCCTAGCGCAAAGCCTCGGGTTTGTTGACGAGTATCAGTTAATTGCGACCGAGCACGAAGTAGATTTATTAGCCTACGAGTCAGGCAGTCATTTGGCCGCCTCAGATACCGAAGCCAATGCCATCCTGCGTACTTTATTTAGCCAAGCCGTAGATGACCCTCGCATGGCGGACGTCTATTTACGCTTATATGATCACTGGGTAAATAACACTGCCGGAACATTGATTAACAGCTTTGCTCACATGGAGCCGCGGCGCTTTGATCAGTTTGGTAATTTACAGAATGAGTTTTCACTGTGTGAAGATCACCCTAAGGAACAAGCAGTCAGGGCATTTAGTACGAATTTAAGTTGCTGGTGGCCGAACTGTGCGATTGGCCCTATGGAGACGCCTAAGCCAGACGCAGTCGTCTTACCCCTTTAGGTGCCTTGCATTAGACCTTGCAGTGCTGAATCGAATAAGTAGTTAAATGGAAATTTCAAAAATGCCTAAATAAATGAATTTATTCCATGTTTTGTCAAAGTTTTATTTAACATGTGTGATGTACATGTGTTTTAGCGTTACGAAGCCAGATATACTAATGCGCAATTATTTCAGTACCGCTCGGTACTGCCCCAGTATCAAGCAACACACATTTGATCTTTAAGGTGAACTTATGAAAAAAATCCTTGGTGCATTGGCCTTAGGCCTAGCTTCACAAGGCGCACTTGCCATCGACGCAACGCCTCTTTTTGATGTGAGCCTTGGTGGCGGCGTTTGGAATGCTAAATTTGAAGGTGAGCTTGGTGACGAAAGTACGGATGTGGATTTACTAAATTTAGATGAGGAGACCAATGGTTTTTTCTATATCTCCTTTGAGCATGCAATCCCAGTCATTCCTCAAATACGAATTGAGCATACCCAGATATCGACTCAGGGTCTTGGGCAGCTGGACTTTGCCAACCGTTTAGGTTTAGGTGATTTTGACTTTGTTACCAATGTTCACTCTGAAATCGACTTTACCTTTACTGATGTGACTTTGTACTACGAGCTAGCTTGGATAGACTTTGGTCTTACTGCTCGCCAGTTTTCTGCCGAGGTATTCGCTACTGGTGAGGATCTTTTCGGTAACTTTCAATCTGAGGAAGAGAAAGAGGACGGCGTCCTGCCAATGCTTTACATTGCTACTCGTATTGATATTCCGGGAACGGGGTTTTATGTACGTGGTAATGCAAATTACATCGCGATTGATGATAAAAGCGTATCCGACTTCAGTGCTGGCGTTGGTTATGGCGTGAAGCTATCCTTTTTAGCTGAGATTGGTATTGAAGCTGGTATTCGCTCCTTCGCACTTGATCTTGGTGATGAAAATGACTTCCAGGGTGATATTGAAATTACGGGTGCGTATTTAGGTTTGAATGTGAATTTTTAAATAATAAGAATTATTGTTTGTTTAAAAAAGGGGCGCTCTAAGCGCTCCTTTTTTGTGTTTGGAGGTTTGGCTGGTTGTACGCCTAGCAATTAAATAAGCTGAATAACTAAAACGAAACTTGGCTAGCCGTTTGCTCAATCCCATTAATACCGTTGA
>NVXL01000059.1 GCA_002746115.1 Alteromonadaceae bacterium | reverse complement strand
TTAAAAGCTTGAGCCTGGTGGTAATATTGATGTTCGCCCGAGTCAGTATCAAAGAAACTCACCCCCCTCTCGCTCCCAAGCCATAAACGTTGCTTTAGATCTTCCCTCATGGAATAAAATCTACGGCTCAATTGCCCTTCAGCAGTGATTACCCCATCGCTAAAACGCCGAAAACGGTTGGAGGCTTCGTCAAACCAATAAACGCCGCCGAAGCTGCTAACCCATATTTCGCCACTTGCACGCTCAACAACGCTAGTAACAAAAACCTCTTGATCGCCTAAAGGGTAATGAATGAATTGCTCAAGATCCGAGTCGTAACGATCAACCCCTCGGAAGGTTCCTACCCAAAAGCGCTGCTTGCTATCGACGTATATGCTGTTTATGGCAGTGTCGCTTATGCTATTAGGATCCTGATCGTCGGCAAAAAAAATCTTAAGTTTGTATCCATCATAACGAGCGAGCCCGCTCTCACCCGCGAACCACATGAAACCTTGCGGCCCTTGAATGATCTGTTTGACAGCGCCAATCACATCAATATTAGGGGGAGACAAAGACTTAAATTTAAAAGCGTGTGGATACTGCAATTCAGCCAAGCTTGACGCGGCAAAAAGATAGAATCCGCAAAACAATATATAATGTAGACAATCAAACGCCCTAAGACGATCTCCCAAGATATTCCCCCTCGTTACCCTATATTTAACCCTATGTACTCTACATGTAAATATAGGATAGTTTGCCGAGGCTTACCCCCTCAAGAGGACACTTAAAGCTCACTTTAAGTGCCAAAGGTGTCACTCGAACCGCCCAAAATTCCGCCACACTGCGAAACAGCCCTATAAGAAAGCCCAAAACGCCCTACAGCCAGTAAGTCCCCACTTACATTAAACTGACGAATATCCCTAAGATACATCTCAGCACACCCTGATAGATGCATTCTTAGCTGTCCTGCATAATAGCCCCAAGTTAGAGAAAACCAAGAAACAACATCCTTAGTTTGGACAACAGCGGTCAAGTTAATAAACACGTTTATTACAAGATGCCCTCCATTCTAAACAAACCAGATTTGGTAGCCGACAAACGGCGGCGACCTTACCAGTGTCTTTGTGTGGTTGGGGGGAGTGAAAAGTAATTTTCACTCCCCATTTTTTAAAAGCCCCCCTCTCCCCTCTAACCAACCCACTGCATTCGGCAATTAGGCAGCAATTAATTTTCCCCATAAAAAACCCGTCGATAAATATCGACGGGTTTTTTACATCATTGGCTCTAATTTTAAATCAACTTACCTTGATTAACTTGCCTTGATTAATTTAAAACTAGCTAAATCACTATTGATATACCCGCACATAATCAATATACATACGCTGCGTGCTAAAGTTTGCATGATCAGGCTCACCCGGCCAATTGCCGCCAACCGCTAGGTTGAATAAAAACCAAAATGGCTGATCATAAACCCACTCACCAAAACGCTCGACTTCAGTCTTGGTGACACTGTAAAAATTAGTATCATCCACAAACCAACGAATTCCATTAGCATCCCATTCAACCGCATACACATGGTAGCCCGCACTAATATCTTGTGCATGAACCAAATGCCCAGTAACTGGAGTATTGCCCGAATAACCCGGACCATGTAAAGCACCTGAGGTAATATTATTAGTATTAACATGCTCCATAATATCTAGCTCACCACCTTGCGGCCAACCTTGGGTTTCAAAGTTATTACCCAGCATCCAAAACGCAGGCCAAATACCTTGTGTGCGTGGTAATTTTAAACGCGCTTCTAAACGTCCATATTGGAAAGATTTTTTATCACGCGAGTTAATTTTACCTGAGGTGTAATCGCAATTCCCGCCCCACCAACAAGTACCGCCCTGCTCTTGCCGCGCTTCTAAAACCAGTACATTACTGCCCGCTTGCGGATCAAACTCAATGGAAACATTAGTACCGTTGCTGTAATACTGTAATTCATTATTACCCCAACCATGACCGCCCTCGTCATAAGTCCACGCACTGGTATCAAAGAAATCAAACTCATCCGCCCAAGTTACAGTTGGCTCAGGTGGCTCAACCTCTCCATCAGCAACAACTTCTAACCAGTTAAGATTCCAACCATCACTGGTAGCCAATACGCGTAAACTATGGGTGCCTGCACTCAATTGCGCGTCCAAAGTAACCGTTTGCCAGTTTTGCCATGCGCCTGTTGCAGGAATTGTAATGCTGCCTAGCGTGCTAGTGCCTTCACCTAAATCAAACGAAGCGGAACCACCGTTAGGGCTGGCAACACGCGCGCGGATTTTATAATTACCTTCACTCGGAATAGTTAAAGTGTTAAAACTTAACCACTCACCCGTCGCCCACCAACCGACGTTAAAGCCGGAACCTTCATCGGTGCTAGCTTCAATATCGACATTATCATTGCGGTACTGACCACCTGAGTTGCCAGCGCTAGTGTCAAAGGCATTATTGTAATCTTCCGCCTCAAAACGCTGATCGACAAAAGGTGGCTGTGTGGGTGTTGGCGTAGCGGTAGGCGTAGGTGTCGGCGTTGAGACTGCATTAACCTCTACCCAGTTAAGATTAAAGCCTGAGCTACGAGCAAATACGCCAAGGTTATAAGTTCCTGCATCAATAGTGGCTGTTCTCGACACCGTCACCCAATTTTGCCAACCGCCAGTGGCAGGCACCGTTAAATCTCCGAGGGAAATAGTTCCGCCGTCAAGATCAACCGCAAGCTGTGCTCCGCCGGGGCTGGCCACACGAGCGCTAATTTCATATACCCCTGAATTTGGGATCACGAATTGCTCAAAAGAAAGCCATTCGCCTGCGTCGATCCAACCGACGTTATGACCGCCGCCTGCATCGTTAACAACTTCAATATCGACGTCGTCATTACGATAAGCGCCGCCGTTATTTCCGGGAGTAGAGTCTTCGTAAAAACTATAATCTTCCGCTTCAAAACGTGTGGCGTTGGCTAAGGTTGGTAGTAATAATGCGCACGCAAGACTCAACCGAGTCATTTTATGCACGGTGCTAGATTTCGCTAGTATCATGATATCTCCAGGTAGGAAGGTATTATTATTATTAGAACAAACAGAGGGATTATTGTTATATGTTCCCCTTTCTGCTGCAGATGACTTTAACGATTAACTTTCTGGAAAGCAAGATGCAAATGTCAGGTGATCCTGATCAGGGCGTAAGGTGATCCCTACCGGGGGATAAAAACCGAACAACACCAAGTTAAATTCGATATTAAATGAGAGCAAATACGACAACATCGATTAAATCAGGTGTTACAGTTGATTAATTATGGGACCAAAGGCGTTAATACTTTTTCGGCATAAGCTAATAGGAAATTTTAAGACTGTAAAGTCAAACAACTATCGATAATCAAATTGGCCTCTAAAAAAATAAAAATCACCGAGGTATTAACTGCCTCGGTGATTTTTAGTTCGTACCTACTAAGCCGGGTTTAGGTATCTTTCTCAATGCTTACGCGTAAGGTTTTTGCATCACCAGCGTACCATTTTTGCACATATAAAGTTCCAAGGACGGGCGCTTCACCGTCTGCCGGAACCTCTTTGTAGCGGACGCTATTTTTGGTGTCTTTTTCATACTCAAAGTTAACGGTTTTCTTCGACATCGTATCCTCCAGCTTAATTAATTTACTAGCCTTATCTTACGACATTTACCCGCTCACCCAAAGCGTAACATTCACCTTAAGCGTGCTAAAATAGGCTAAAACTGAACCCGCCTCTCATGCTCCCCCTAGGCCAAGAGAAAGACTATGACAAAAAAAATACGCTGGGGCATTGCCGCCACAGGCCCCATGGCACGTCAATTTGCACAAGACTTTCGCCACAGCGAAGGCGGTGAACTAACGGCCGTTTGCTCACGCACTCAAAGTAAAGCGGATACCTTCGCTAAAGACTTTGACATGCCACACGCCTTCGCATCGCTTAGCGAGATGCTGGCCGCCAACGTAGTCGACCTTGTCTATATCTGTAGCCCGCATGTTGCACATTACGAGCAGAGCCTCGAATGCCTAGAAGCCGGTCACTCTGTGCTATGTGAAAAACCAATGACGATCTCTGCCGAGCAAACACGTGATTTATATCGTGTCGCAGAAACAAAGCAATGCTTTATTATGGAGGCAATGTGGGCGCGCTTTAATCCGAATATTCAAGCAGTAAAGCAATTATTAACAGAAGGCGCCATTGGCACCCCGTTGCAATTACAGGCGGATTTTGGATTTTGCGCCCAAGTCAGTGACGATCACCGCTTGCTTGACCCAAAACTTGGCGGTGGCGCCCTGTGGGACGTCGGGATTTACCCGATTTTTCTCGCGCATTACCTATTAGGTTTACCTGAACAGGTTAAATCTTCCGTTCATAAAAACAAAAACGGAATCGATTTAAGTGAACAGATTATCTTTGAATACGATGGCGGCACTAAGCAGGCGCAGCTGTCTGCTAGCCTGAACCGATATTTACCTAACCGTGCGTATATTGCAGGCACAGAAGGTTATATTGAAATCCCCGGTTTATGGCTAACAAGCCGCAGCTTTGAGTGGGTGCACTTTAATAAAGGCCAAGCGCAACGCCAAACCATGCAACAAGAATTTGCAGGTACCGGATGGCATTTCGAGATTAGCCACGTCAACGAATGTTTACGGCAGGGCTTACTAAGCAGCCCGATGCACAGACCCGAGGATTCAATTGCGCTTGCCACTCAGATGGACGGCTTATTTAGTGACTGGCGCTAACAGCTTGCTCTTTAACAGCTTGCAGGGGCTCATCGAGCGTCGAGCTGCTTTGATGTATTAAGGGGAGGCGAATAGCAACGCTTGTGCCCTCCCCTAGCTTTGATTGTACGTCGATAGAACCGTTATGCTGCTCCACGATAGCAAACGCGATGGCCATACCAAGCCCTGCCCCATGGCCAACAACACGTGTAGTAAAAAACGGTTCAAATAATTTATCTCTTGTTTGCTCGCTCATGCCACAACCGTTATCAATAAAGGTGACGACAAGTTGCGAGTCTTGTTTGTACAAGCGAATTTTCAAACTGCCTTTTCCTACCTGCAGCGTTTGAGCGCATTGTGAGTTCAGCACTTCGACTTGTTGCTTATCGACAATCGCTATACATGCATTAAGCATGACATTCATAAATACTTGATCTAGCTGCGCGCCATTGCATACTACTTTAAGGTCATCATCAATTTGACAATCAAAGGCCACCTGCTCACTATAAGTAGCTGCCACTGTCGACAAACTGGATTTTAAGCCTAAAGATAGGCTGACTTCCAACTGACTTTTCTCGTCTAAGCGCGAGAACAGGCGTAAGCTTTCCACTAATTCTTTTATTCGAACCGTGCCTTCGCGCATACACGCGAGGCGTGCATATAGGGTATCAAATTTATTATTGAATAACTCCGTGACCTCGGGGTCTTCCGATCCAGTTAATTCCAACAATAATTCCTGAAATCCGTGTAATTCTTTCTCCAAATTAAACATGCCCGCATGGGTCATATTGGTTGGGTTGTTTATTTCATGAGCCATGCCCCGCACTAAAGTGCTTAGGCTAGACATTTTTTCATTATGCGCTAATTGATTTTTCGCATGCTTGAGTTCGAGCATCTTCGCCTTAAGGTCACGATGCGTCTGCAATAGCGTAAGCTGAGTATCTATACGGGCAAATAGTTCCTCTTTAGCAATAGGTTTATTTAGGTAATCGTTACCCCCGACACTGTAACCCACTTTTAAATCGTCGACTTGAGACTTTGCGGTGAGGAATAAAATCGGCAATTGTTCGATGCTGTGGTATTGCCTTATTTTTTCACATAATTGATAGCCGCTGATGCCTGGCATCATAACGTCCAGCAAAATCAAATCTACATAATTGGCGCTATCTTTTAACAGTAGCTCCGCTTGCTCGGCATCTGCACAGGCGCTAACGCGATGAGGAGTTAAAGATAGCAAGTTAATCAATACTTGACGATTCACCATTTCATCATCAACAACTAAAATATGGTAACTACCCGGCTCACGCGGTTCATCGCCTAGCACTCTCGGTAAGGTCGGGTCGTTACTGGCATCTATCGTCTCAGCAATCGCACTACTATGGGGCGTAATCGGAAGATCAATCACGGCACTAGGCTCAACAAAGGCCTTGTCAGTATACTGCAAATCCGGCAACGAAGCCTGAGCAGCCATTTTCAAGCGAAAGCAAGCGTGAGTGCCCACACCCAGCTCCGATATTAATTCAATGCTGCCGCCATGCAGCTCAACAAGCTGTTTGCACACAACCAAACCTAATCCCGTGCCACCATAGTTCCGCGTATCACTCGACTGCTGAGCTTCAACTTGCTCAAAGACCTCAAATACTTTTTCAAGCTTATCTGCCGGAATACCAATACCTGTATCGGCAACTTCGATTGATACATACTCACCGTCCACACTGGCAGAAAGAGTGACACTGCCGCTTTGCGTAAATTTAACCGCATTACCAACGAGGTTATATAAGATCTGCTGTAAGCGCTTCTCGTCCACAATGACGACAGGGAGAGATTCCGACAATAAATTATTAAGTGTCACCGGTTTTTGATTAACTAAGGGCTCGATCACCTTTAAGGTCATTTCCACTAACTGGCACAAATCAACTCGACTATAGTTTAAATCGACGGCATGCTGCTTAAGCTTGGAAAAATCTAGAATATCATTAATCAAATACGCTAAGCGCTTACTGCTATGTACTATAAGCTGCAAATTGTTAATCGCCGCTTGCGGCAAATTACCCGAAGCACCCGCGAGCATAGACTCCGACAAGCCAATCATGCCATTTAGGGGGGTACGTAATTCATGTGAAGTATTAGCCAAAAAAGTATCTTTGGTTTTATTCAGCTCCCGTAATTTCCCATTAAAGCAGCGCTCATCTTCGACACGCTTTCTTTGCACCAAGGTATATATAATGAGCCAACAGAAAACCAAAAACAAAGCGCTGTAGGCAAGCTTCGCCCACCAAGTCATCCACCATGGCGGTAACACAACAATCGAAAGGGTGCGCTCAACCGCCCCCCACAGGCCTTCATTATTCGCGGATTTAACCCGAAACAAATAAGTTCCTGCATCTATATTGGTGTAGGTTGCACGGTTAATACTTCCGGAATAAATCCAGTCCGAATCAAAACCTTCAAGCTTATACGCATACTGATTCAGTTCTGGAAGACGATAATTTAATGCCGCAAACCGAAGTGAAAACGATTGCTGCTCACTCGTCAATCGGATAACTGAGGTATGATTAATTGATTTTTGTAAAGGTGACCCGACTACACCAATAGGCACAGATTTGTTAGCTAACATAAATTCAAGTAGCACCACTTCCGGCGTGCTCTCATTATGAAAAATATTTTCGGGTCGAAAAATACTTAAGCCTTCGGTACTGCCAAACATTAATTCGCCGCTACGGCTGCGCATATAGGCTGGTCGATTGTAAATATCTCCAGCCAAACCATGCTCAGTACCATACTTGCGGAAGCTATGATCACTAAGATTAAATCTCTGCAAACCGTTGCGAGTTGCCAGCCACAAATTACCGAGATCATCAGGCAATAGGCCACTCACAAATTCATTCGAGACGCTGCTGTCAATATCGACATGCTCAATTGTTTTCTGCCCAATTGGCAACGCGTCCGCTGGCAGATAATCCGCATTCATTTTATTCAAGCCACGCGCATTAATGCCGAACCACAGCTGATTTTTATGATCTTGATTTATCACATTAATACTAGAAGTATAGAACTCTCCAGGGCGGAAATAAGGAGTAAACAACCCGGTCTCTCGATCCATCTGCGCAAGGCCGTAATCTGTTCCCACCCAAAAACGCCCCGAGCTATCCTCAAAAATACTACGCACCCAGCCAAGTGGTAGCGCCTCTCGGTTAGCGTAATCACTGGTATAATCAACAAACTGATCTCGCTCTCGGCTGTAATAGCTAAGCGTATTTTCAGTACCAAACCATAAGCGCTGCTGCTTATCTTCGTAGAGACTCCAATACGTGCCGTTTGCAAATTCCGTGTCGGCACGATAATCAATGAATTTCCCTGTTGCCTTATCCAAGCGACTTAAGCCCCCTTTCCAAGTCCCCACCCAAAGTTGGTTCTGGCTATCGTAGAGTAATGAAATGACGGCATCAGCGTTAATACTATCGGGGTCATTCGGGTCATGCAGATAATGCAGGATAATCCCCTTCGAGCGATCTAAAAAATTAAGTCCTTTTTCCGTGCCAACCCAGAGATGTCCGTGCTCATTTTCAGCAATCGATAAAATCCCGTTATCGCTAAGACTATTGTTATCTCCCGGCACATGACGATAATTGGTAAATGCGCTAGAATATTTATCAATTTTTGAAACGCCATAAGGGAAGTGCCCAAACCAAAGATCACCAACACGGTCTTGAAATATGGTGTAGACCTTATCTTTCACTAAACTGCTTGGGTTTCCGTGTTGATGCTTAAAATGCGTAAAATGCCCTTCCGTCGCTTGAGCAACAGGCACCCGATTTAGGCCCCCACCATCGGTAGCAATCCAAAGGTAACCTTGCGAATCTTCGGTAATATCATAAATGGTATTGTGACTCAAACTATCTGCCCGATTCGGGTCGTGCGAAAAATGACTAAACGTTTGCGATTCAGGGTGAAAATGGTACAGCCCTTGATCTGAACCAAACCACAAGCGCCCAAGGCTATCTTGAAAGATAGCCCCAAAGCGGTTGATGACATCTATACCAACGCGATGCTCTGGATCCTTTGGATAAAAAAGGTATTCTCCTGTGTTAGGCGAATAGCGCCCAAGCCCCATATACCCCCCCAACCAAATATCGCCCGCCCGATCTTGATAGATGCTTGTCGCCCCCTTTCGAGTGCGCTCCAGACCCTCAGCTGTTTTTAAGGTGATTAGCTCTAGTTTATCTTGGTTTTCGTCGTAACGATAAACCCCTTCACCGGTGGTAAACCACAACTTTTGCTGACGATCCTCTGTAACACCTAGAACAACTAATTCACTTTGCTCTGAATCACTTAGGCTTTCACCGTTGTAGTTTATAAAATCATCGCTTTCGCTACGATAACGACTAACGCCATTAAAGGTGGCCGCCCACAAGCGCCCTTGGGAGTCGACAATCAGGTCGCTGATAAAACCACTGCCAATGCTGTGCGGGTCGTCGTCATGAAGGTAAAACTTGAGGCTATGTCCATCATAACGAGCTAAACCGTTTATCCCGGCAAACCAAATAAATCCATGTTCATCTTGGACGATAGCATTAATCTCACCAATAGTATTAATACCTGCGGCCTCAATTACCTTAAAGTCCGTACGTGCATCCGAGGGCTCAGCCCCAAAAACAAAAGCACTACAAAACAAACTACTTATCGAAAAAAAATATAAGCCAACACAAAAATAATACACGACAAACTGGCGTGTACAAAAAATACGATTGTTAGCTGGGGGGAATTTCGCAGTGAAGTCCAAAAAACGCGGCCTCTCGACTATATTATTTAATTGCACGTAAATAAGTATAGTATAGCTCCATGAGCTTGGAGCTATTTGGCACAACGCGTGGGCAAACGGTTATAAAACGCAGACAAAAAAAAGCAGCCCTAGCTATTTGCCGGGCTGCTTTTTATATCACTTTATATCACTCAAGTTTAAAACAAAGCGGAAAGCCTTATTACAAACGGACATCCGATACCGGGTAACCTAAGAAATCTTGCGTTGGGTATATCTTGTGACAACCATGACAGAAGCCTTGCTTAACCTTCATGACCTTGCCGCTTGGTTTAACTGCAGAGTACTTCCAACCATCGGTCTTTGGCATCATCTCTTTACCGACTTTCTCCATAAAAAATACCGGCCCCGCTTTGACTTTACCCTTCTTCTTGAGTTTATAACTCTCTTTCGCAATTTTAGTGCCGATAGGCATATTCGCATCGGTACTGTTATATTTAACGTACTCAGCAAAACCCGTATCGTTCACATAAGTCATTAGGTAACGACCACCGTGCATACCCGGTTTGGCAGGACCTGTTGCTACGGCTTTCCAGCTGGTGTATTCGAGTGCAAGCGGGTCTTTCTTCGCTTGGTAGCCTACAATCAAGTCATCACGAACACAGTTCTTATAATGCTCCCCTATTTCGGCTGTGCTCATGCTTTTTGGGGATTTACCAAGCTCACAGTCGGCAACTGCAAAGGATGTGGCCGTCGCTAGGGCTAGCGCCAATAAAAATTTCATAATCTGACTCCTAAAATTCGAGCTTAAATTGTCAACAATATGCTGCTATGACAACCAATAAAGACACAATTGTTGTAGGCTTATTCGAGATCGCAGTATAGAGCGTCACCCTTGAGGTGTATAGGCAAATACTCTCAAAAAGCGGCTCTTTTATTCACATGTTTAGCGAATTTTTATGGAACTTTTTGCACTTTGAACAACACAGCATAGTACCGCTTGTTTAATAGCCACAACCCGACTTTTATCGTTATAGATAAACACTAAGCTAGTATTATTAGCTATTAAACTTGTCAGTCACTTCTATTAACAACGATACAAGCCACGAATAGCCGTAATTATGAACCGCCGTAAAGACATTAGTTTCAATTGATTTTTTTCACGAACTGAGATTTCAATTTCATCGCACCAATCCCGTCAATTTTACAATCGATATCATGATCGCCGTCAACTAAGCGGATATTTTTAACTTTCGTTCCGACCTTCACAACTGAGGAGGAGCCTTTAACCTTGAGATCCTTAATCACGGTCACGCTGTCGCCGTCGCTCAGCCTATTACCCACGGAATCTTTAATCACCTTATCATCGTCACCATCTTGCGCCTCATCCCCGTTCCACTCGTGCGCGCACTCAGGACATACAAATAGGTTGCCGTCGACGTAAGTGTATACAGACTGGCAAGCTGGGCACGGAGGTAGATCACTCATAATGCAATTTCCTTCAAAGGTTGACTGGGTTAAGGGGTAGAGCTACAGGGGAGCCATCATACTGGGTATTGGCGCATCAGCCAAGATCCACCCAAGGTAATGCGGCAAGCGACAAGAGCAGTACAAAAAACCACCGCCAATCCCTCTTAAAATTATCACAAAACTGCCCTAAAACTATTTTAAAACTGCCCTAAAACAACAATTACCCTACTTTGGAAAAATCATATAAAACTTGTGTTATGCTTTATATTAAAATATAGACATACTGACGCAATATACAACAAGGAGGCGGCGGCACTTGCACAAAACATTTCAACCATTTTTTTTATTATGTATTCTCTTTTACATCTTCGCCTTCACCACTGCCAACGCTAAAGACGTAACGGTAGGTATGGGACTATCTATCCCCCCTTATATTATTTCCGAGAACAATACTGGCATCGAATATGAAGTTATAGCGTCTGCACTACAAGCCGTTGGGCATTCGCTCATACCAGATTATGTACCGCTTGCTCGGGTGACGATGATGCTATCCGAACATAAAGTCGATGGCGCCACGCCTTTATTGCCCTCGCCAGAATCCAGCCTGTGCTTTTCACTACCTCATATTAGTTATCAAAACGTTGCTATCTCTCTTCGTGAAAAAAACTACTCGATCAACGAAATTAATGATCTTAACGGCATGTCCCTGCTAGCATTTCAAAACGCCCCGGTGTATCTAGGCAAAACGTTCAGTGATATGACGGCAAAACACCATAATTATCGAGAAGATCCAAACCAGAGCAAACAGGTTCACGCATTGTTTGGCGGCGATACTGATGTTATTATTTTAGATATTAATATTTTTTACTACTATTACAATAAATCAAAAAGAAAAGCCGACTTTAAACCTTACACAGTACACAAAATATTTATGCCTTCCGTTTATTCCGTCGGATTTACCGACCGTCAGTTATGCCAGCAATTTAATCGAGGGCTTAAAAAAATCAAAAAGAACAAGCTATACGATGAAATATTCAAGCGTTACACCGAGCACTAGAAGCAATTAGTCTAGCTGACGCACTTCTATTTCCGGATGACGCCCAGGCAGCGCCACTCGAAACCAAATAAAAGGCATTAAGGGATTTGGCAACCAATAACGCCACCCTAGGTAGGGTGAGCGCTCACCAGAAGGTAGGTGTAAATCCAACCAAACATAGAAAAATTTATAGACACATAGACCGAGAATATAATTACAGCGTAAATATTTCGATTTTAGATATTTTTCCCGAATATAATAATTCCCTTCAAAATGCGTAACCCCCCACCCCAAAGGCCCTTCGGCTAGCAAAATATCAGAGGGGCGGTGAAATATCTGTACCTAGCTCATAAGGACACCCGGATGCGCTGATGCGCGCTAACTGGCATTTTCTTACGTACTTGAACTTGCCGGTCTTGATTAAGCTGCCACAAGGCCACCCCCTCCCCTTGAGCAAGCTCGGCTTGCACATCGCCCCAAGCATCAACAATCATCGAATGACCATAGGTCTCACGTGCACTATCGCCTTGCCCATGAGTGCCGCCCTGATTAGCGGCGAGCACAACGCATTGGTTTTCAATCGCACGACTACGCAACAAAGTACACCAATGCGCGGCGCCTGTCACCGCGGTAAACGCCGCTGGCAATGCAATCATGTCGGCGCCTTGCTGAGTCATTAAGCGAAATAATTCTGGAAATCGTAAATCATAGCAAATCGACAAGCCCAAACGTCCAAAAGGCGTCTCTACGACCACTACTCGTTCACCTGGGACAAAGTCATCGGACTCGCGGTAGCAGCCAAAACCGTCGGCGACATCCACATCAAATAAATGCATCTTGTCATATTCAGCCACTACGATGCCGGTATCATTAAACACAAAACAACGAGAATACACCTTATGCAACTGATCTGGTTTTGCAAGATCACAAGCATATGGTTTAGACGCCACAGGGAGTGATCCCGCTACGACCCACAAGCCAAGACGCTTCGCTACGGTTGAGAGAAAACTGCGCACAGCCCCCGCACTTGTCGCCTCTTGCCAACCTTGCAAGCGTATTTGACCGGCGGCAAAAAGCGCGAAATTCTCTGGCAATACTGCCAGCTGCGCCCCCTGATCGGCAGCGAGCATTAGTAGGCGCTCAGCACTTTGTAAATTCTGCTCTACAGATGCGCTACTTACCATTTGAATTACAGCAACGATAGACATATTTTAGCTCTTTAACTATTAACTATTAACTATTTATTTGCCTACTTTCACCTGCTTACTTACCGCCAGCCATTTAAACATAAAAAATTAAATCAAGAGCTCGACTTTAACTATCATGTAAATCTTTTGCCGGCTCCCTGCGTAATAAGCTGACTACAGGCAGCACGCAAGCCAAAACACCAACAAATACAATTAGCAAAGTAATCATCGGGATTTGCGTACTTAAAAACATTTTCAAGTGCTCACGTTCAACAGAGGCGTAACCTACAAGCGCAACTAGTGGTATACCGATTAACAAGCCCAAGCCTAAAGCACGACTGAAACGCCAGAGTAAATACCCGACAATACGCCGTTTACAAGCGCCAAGCGCACGGAATATAGCCACCTCTCGACGAGTTTGTAGCAAGTTACGCCGACATAAAGAATACATACTACAAAATACGAGCAGTACGCTTAACAGAGAAAATGCACTGACAATACCACTATTAAAAATCAGACGCCCAGCAAAATTTTGCCAACGTTTACGAATTGGCCACAAGGCATCAATAGGCACCTGCACATTAAAACGTTGCGTTGCGCGCTGTACCACATCAACATAATTCTTAGGCGCCTCATCGGTGTAAAAAGCAACGCTAAAATGCCCTTTCTCCACCAGCAAAGTATCCGAGGTTTGTCGAAAAGGCCGAAACAAGGTCGTGTACGAGCCGTTAACCATATTTAACCCGTACACCATTAACGGTGCCACACCAACAACCTCTAGTTGCTCAACAATATTCTGGCGCCTGATACGTAAGGTTTTACCCAGCGGCGACTCACCCGGCCATAATTTTTCAGCCAGCGATGACTGAATGATGACTACGGCTGAGGTATCTTGCTGATCTTGTTGACCAAAATCACGACCAGCCAACAATTTAATACCTAGGGCTTCGAAATAATCGTTCCCTACAAGTACCTGACTGGGTCGTTGCATACCATCATCAAGCGCGAAGCGGTCGTCGTGWTGCAGAATGCTAACGTTTTTACTCGCTTGATGAGGTCCTGGGAGTTTGGATGCAAACGAGCAAGCACTGATGCCCTCCAACTCACAAATGTATTCACTATACGCTTCCAAATAGACGGCTTGACTTTCACGGTTCGGAAACTGAATATCGGGCATTAAAATATGCCCCGTCAATATGTGCTCGGCATCCACTCCGTAATTAGAGTAACGTAGGTAAATAAGTTCATGCGCATACCCAACGGTAAAAGATAAAAACGCAGAAGAAAGCGCAATTTGTAATGCTAACAAGCCGCTTTCCAAACCCGCGACCCGGCGCWGGCCATCCCGACCCGCTCGATTTAATGTGGTAGAAATCGCTTGATTAATCGACTTCCCCCCCAGAAGTAGAGATGCTAACAGCCACAACACAACACCAGTCGAGACATATACCAACAATGAGTTGGCACTGAGCCGATAATCCCACCAATAAGGGTARGCACTATTTAGCGCCTGCTCCGCCGTCGGCGTAAGCCACTGCAACACGGCACCGGTTAAAATCAGACCCAACAACGCACCCAAGAAATACAAAATGAACAGTTCCGCCATCAAACGCAAGGTATAACTAAGTGGTGATGCACCCAAGGCCTGGAACAAGGCCATCTCCTGCGCACTTTCATAACTACAAGTGATTAATAAGATCGCCACATTCAAGGTCACCAGCATCAGGGTCGCTAATAAAATCGAATAGGCTACCCGACCTACGACATCGGTGCGTTTCCCAAGGGTATGCGAATGACGAATAGACTCCACCATGACATAGGGTCGTGTATAGGCATTTTTTTGGATATTAGGGCTGCTGTAAATAATGCTCTCTAAGGCCAGCTCCCCCTGGCGCGCACTCACCTTTTCGGGCAGCTCACCCAACAACTCTAAGTCGCCGCTAATGGAGGCGCCTTCAACCATTGGCAACCAAATTTGCTCTTGGCTTGGGTAGCGAAAACCCGCGGGCATAACGCCGACAATTTCATGCGGATGACCGTGAATCATCGTTCGCCGCCCCAACACCGATGAACCTTTATGGTTCAACTGCTGCCAAAGGTCATAACCAATAATAACAACGCCTGTAGCTCCGGCAGCCTCGTCTTGTAGCGTAAATGCGCGGCCAATGAATGGCTGAACCCCTACGAGGCTAAAGAAATGATGTGAAACGTAAGCGCTAAAAGGACGTAAGGAGACCGAAGCGGTGCTAAAATTAAGCCAAGTAGTGGACAGCCAAGCTACTGATTTAAAGACTTTCTGACGCTGAGCCAACTCCCTAGCCAAGACAGGCGTCATCACGATAGGTTCGGTTTTGATATCATTCCGAATTTTAATGGTGTAGAGATTATGGGCATTCGGTAGTGGCGGCCCCTCTAAAGCTTGCACCTGCCAGATGGTATACATGCTCAGGCACATGCATGCGCTAAGCGCCAGAATCACAACCGCTAGCAATGAGCTTAAAGGCGTTTTAAGCAAGCGCCTCAGCGCTAGCCGAAGTTCAAATAAGCCGTTCATTAAAGCCCGTAAACCCCCAGAAAACACAAGGTAACGCTACAACACTACCTAATCAGCAGCACCAGTCCGTCAGTGTACGACAAGTGAAGCGCTTCTGCCTTCGTCAATACGAAGAATACGATGAATACGATGTAAAATATTCAAAGAACGAAAAATAGCGTGCTAGCTCCCTTATTCAATCAACAGTGTTATCGCTTTAAGCAAATAAATCGACACCAATTTCATCGATATCATAGCTCTCAACTGTCTTATGCATTATCGACTCTTCTTTGATGAACACATCTTCAGCGAGTTTAGCCTGTTTCGAAGTAAGAGGCTCTATCGCTGACAGCACCAAACGGAAGGAACTCACGTACTCTTTCCCCTCCTCGTTGATACAAACAACATCATTGATAGATTCATCGAGAAATTCAAGAATGAAATTCTCCTGATCCTCTTCCAAACCTATTTTGGGTAAGCTCAATTCAATAGTATTAAACATCGAGCGTAATCGTGTGGCGGCACGCACCTAGTTATTTTCAATTTTGTGAGTAATGTCGTCCTGGGTTTTTCTCACAATTTGCATGGAGCGTGTTAGGTCTTTGTAGCGCCCATACTTATCCATATCATCTATGGCATATTTTTTATCAAGATAGAAATACACTGATAGTTAATTTACGTGCGTTTACCAAAGTCATGAAAACGATGGACCTCAGATAACATAGTAATTAATTATTTTCCCAAGGGCTTAACTTCACCATTTGAGCTGAAGTATATATCACCGCTATCTTCGGAACGAATCAAAAGACACACATTCAAACCGAAGCTACTATAAGGTCATAATAATAACGTGCGCTAGTTCGGCATAACTTTCAATTTGATTGATTTTTTCAACGAAATTAAGGATGCAAGCTAACTCGCCGGTGCCCTTCATTGCCACCATGGCGACTTTGGATGCGTCTTCGTATTTTCTAATCAATACATCGTGGCGTTCTTTGTAATTTTTTAATACATCAAAATGCGCTAACAACTCCTCACAACTAAACGGTATTACAAAATAATCAACGGCGCCAACTTCATAACCCAGAATTCGCTCACGCAAGGAGCTTCGTGAGGACAAAAACACCACCGGGATGTCTTTGGCTATGCCATTCTGTTTCAGCTTATCGCAGGTCTAAAAGCCATTAATACCTAGCATCTCGACATCTAAAAGAATAATATCGGGTTGATTTTCACGGGCAGCCTCAATTCCATCGCTGCCATTCACTGCAAGAATGGCGCGAAAACCATCTTTAATTGCCTTGCTAATATAACTCCGCGCAACCAAATCATCATCGATAATTAGAACTGTTGGCTTTCCACCTAGCCCTGTCACCATATTACCCCTCATATTTCATGCTATTATCATTATAGAACATAGCAAAATTGAGCCAAACATTTATTGCAACACGTATTGCAACACGGCTTTTTTCTATTTGTTACCAAGTTTGACTGACAACAAGAGTTCGTTTATGAATAATCGCTCTAAAATATTGATCGTTGATGACGATAAAGGCAACTGCAAACGACTAAACAAACTACTTTCAGTATCTTACAAAACTCAATGCGCTAACAGTGGCAAAGAATGCCTCACTGCATTGGAGTCGTTTCATCCTGACCTATGCTTACTCGATATCGTCTTACCGGACATGGATGGCTATGAAATTTGCCAACATATCCGAAAAAATCCTAAATTCTCAGAAACGGTCATAATATTTGTTTCAGGACGATTAAGCACAGAATCTATCATTAAGGGCTACGAGTGCGGCGCCAATGATTACATCACCAAGCCGATTAACGATATCGTTTTGGCACAAAAGGTAGATTTAAACTTAAAATCAGTTACAACGGAGCGAGAGTTACGTGAAGAGGTGAAGCTTTCTACCAATACCGCTTTCACCGCAATGCGCGAGACCAGCGATTACGGTCAACTAATTAACTTTATGCGCGACAGCCTAGAGTGCACCAGTTACGAGGCTTTAACTGAACAAGTATTTAAAATCACCGACGAAATGCAGCTCAACGCCACCCTCAAGCTCTACACCGCAACCGGCGAATTGGATATGAATCCGAGCGGCATTTCACGCCCCTTAGAATCAGAATTATTAACACGCTGCCGCAACCAAGGGCGTTTTTTCGACTTCCAATCACGCACGATTATTAATTTCGACCACGTATCAGTATTAATTAAAAACATGCCTATTAACGACAAAGAAAAGTACGGTCGTGTGCGCGATATGCTGGCCACCCTCCTGACCGCAGTAAATGCACAGGTTAACATCTTAGATCAGATTAAACGTTCTGAAACATTGCACGACTCGTTGCTGCACGCCACTATTCAAGACGTGCATGGGGCAATACAGAAGATTGAAGCGACAACACGATCTCAAGAGCAGCGCTCAATGAAAACAATGGACGGTCTAATTCATGATATGGAAGGCTCTATGATGCGTATTGACCTTACTGACGCACAGGAGTCTTCATTGCTCACCATTTTAAAGAAAGCGGCGCAAGAAATGTCGCACATTTACGAAAACTCCCTCGACATCGACAATCAATTTAACAGCGTTATGAAGAAAATGTCTAAGTTGATTATGGGGCAGGGTAATAAGGAGCTTAATGAACGCCCTTAGGTTAATAGGGCGCCCGATAACGCGCTTTCGAGACGACAGCGCCCTCTTCGATCAGTACACAAATCAATCCAAAGTTTGCCGATAAAGCTCGGCCATTTCCTGCTCAAATAAAGAAAACTTCACATCTAAACGATTTTTATTCCGTTGCTTGTCTTCCTCACTTAAAAAGGAGTATTCTATGCTGTTGTACACGTACTTTTTAACCGTCTCGTAATCCGGTCGATAACGTGAAGCTAACAGCACATACTCATGACTTAAGTTATTACGTGACACACCCGAGTCATCCGTAGATATCACCATTGGTACGCCATATTCAGCATAAATACTATAGGGGTGAGCGCTTTTCTCGACGCCAAGAATAAACTCATTGCTAGTCAGATTAATCTCTACCGCCGCATGTGCTTTCATGCTTGCCAGTAGCGTCAAGATATTTTTTTCATAAGGAATATCAATACCATGACCAATGCGCTGAGCCTTGGCGATATAAATCGCATCATTAATGTGGAAGTTAAGCTCTTTTGGCCTCACCATACCAATAGTTAGCTCACCTGCGTGCAATGCGCGATTCACCCTAGGGTACTTATCGCCAAGATAAGCATACATATTCATATGTAAACGATAATCAGCCAAAGCAATCAGATTATTCTCCGGCGCAACAATGTTAACACCAACAATTACATCCGAGATTTCAGCGGCTAAATAGCCTGAATACAAATCAAGAAACACCTGCAAAGGCGATAAAATGCGAACAGCATAGGTTTGAAAGCGCATGCTAAAGTCATCATCATCAATGCCTTGGTGGTATTGCTCAACACGTTTAACATATGCATCAATCGACTGAGTGAAGCTCGGATCTTGGTCTATCTTCGCCCGAACCTCATCCAAGACACTAAACAAGGCCGCATCCGTTTTAGCCTCCCGAAGTGCCGCATTAAAACGTGCCGCCACCTCGCCTTTACCAAAGAAGTCAGCGCTATTTAAATCGACACGACTGAGCATGGTCTCAATGTAGCCGACATTCTCAGCAATCGCCCTTGCCTTTAGAATCTTAAGGCCGGTGGCGGTGTAACTACTCGAGATCGGGCCAAAATAACCAAAGGTATTAAAAAAATTGGCATCCGGTGGGGTTTGGTTGTGAGAGTGATTGCTAAAGTCTTTATCAGACCAAAGGGTTAACAGTTTTCTAAAAAGTGCATCATCTCGATATAACTGCTCCACTGTGATGTCAGGGCAATCACCATTACCATCACCATCAAGGTTTGACTGCTTGCTTATAATTTTCAATGAGCATTGATTAATATGCCAGTTTTTCTTCTGTACCCAATCGAGATAGGTTTCGGCATAGATAGTGCCGCTATAATGATGATGAAGGTCACCACCTTTGGGCATGTTGGTAAAAAACAAATTCAGTTTCGCAATATCAACGGCATGAGGCTTAATCATAGACTGATAGAAGCTACGGGTAATTTCGTAATCAGAGCTGTCACTAATGTGCTTAATGCTAGCGGTGTTACAAGCCTGTAGTAGCATTAGGCTAACAGATATAAGTAGGTAACGAGTGATGTTCATTTACGTGCATCCTGTTATTTATTTTTGGTGATATTCCCCGTATTCCGCAAGCTTCATACAGGCTACTCTTAGTAAGTGTATTACCTAAGCAGAAACCAAGGTCAAGCCCTGCGGTAAGACCTCACCAAAGACACGTTTACTCTCGGCCTCATCCAGCTCAGTCACCTCTTCAAGCATCCGTACCCAGCTATCGGGGGCTTGGGTAGCACGTAATTTATCAATGATTTTTTGACGTACCGTCTCATCAAGGTCGCGCGCGCGGTCACCACTTAACCGAGCGGCCATAACGGCGGCAAAGGCAATTTGCGGGGCGCCTTTCCAATTGCATTTTAAACACGTCGCCTCTAACCATTGCGCGACCACGTCTGGCGGCACGACGTTATGAGCACTGCCATAAATCGGTGCGCGTGAAGCGACTCGCCCTAGTGCCCACCAGTGGCTGGCGGTTACGAGTTTATTTTGACCAAGGCGCGCGACGATGACTTCACCTAAAAGGGTTTTATCGGCTACCGATACATGCTCTAAAACAGCCAGTAAACGTAAGATATCCTCGCTTGAATACAATTTAGCATCGGCTTGGATTTTACGATTATTTAAATTACGATGATCAATAAAGGGCAATACTTGTTTGAATATATGACTTTGCTGAACAGCCTGTAAACCACCTGCTGCACGGCGCCAAAAGGTCCACCAGTCAATCCAGCTTTGCGTCTCTTTTGCAAAACTTAAACCTTCTTGATACAGCGGCCATAATTGCTCAATACGCCAAGGATCAGTAACATTGCCGTAACCGGGGCGTAGGCAATAACCACTCAGGTTAAACCAAACACGCTCGTGCACTTGAGAACGACGGCGACGGCTGCGATGCTCAAACAAGGTATCAAACAAGGCACGAGACAAACAGGCATCCCAATTTTCTCGGGATTTAAAAAGTTTTTCTAAGGATTTACGCAGGGTTTTAACTTCATTTGCCTGTTGCTTGGCATCGGGGGCGCGCTTAGGTTTTGCGCCTTTGCTTTTACCTTTACCAAAAACGTTTTGGATTTTCTCGACGGCTACCGGGAAATTTTCTGGCAATTTAACGCTTTCGGTATTGTCAGCCTCAGGGTTATTGCGTGTTTTAAACGTTAAAGCCCAACGCGTATCTTCATCATCAAGACGGACGCACTCCAACTGTAAAACCCCCATGCCACTTAAGCGTGCAATTAGTTGCACTTGGGCACTATCGTTTTGTGCGTCGGCATCTAAGACGGTGACAAGCGGCGGTAGAAAAGAAAAACTCTCGTCAATTGTGATTTGATCGCCAGCAGTAAAAGCTCGATCCGTCGTTGTTGAGACGATGTTAAAGCGTACGGGTTGCCCCAGTGTTAGCGCAAAGGTGTGGTTTTGCAAAAAGATATCGATACCTTCTTGTGTGCCTTTGGGTAATAGACATAAACCTTGTTGATCCTGGCCATCGGCTTTGTCTAGCAAGAGGAAAAACGAGCGTGCAGCACCGCCGCCAATTTTCATGTGCGCACCGCGACGTGCCATGGCATAAGCAACGGCGCCATAGGCTACCGCTAAATGCGGGTCACGGTTATCTAATACTTTAACGGGCTTATCCGTACCCGACCACTGCTGGAATAAATCACGTGTGCGCTCACTTAACATGGCACTATTAAACATACCGCCATTAAATAGCAAGGCATTGGGGATTTTCCCGGACTTATCACCTTGATACTGGTCACCTTGATACTTACGCACAAAATTCGCTAGGTGCTTAGTAATTGCAGGGTCTGCGGCATACGGCAATGAAAACTCAACCACGGCACTGCGCTTTTTATTGGGAGTTGCGCTTAATTCAACAAGCGGGAAAAAACCTTCGAGCACAATTTGATGCACTTGCTCACGAGTTAACTCACAGCGCTTGGCGCCAGCAAATAGACGCGACCCACTCCCCATTACGGTCACAGTCGCCTGCTCTAAATTTTCATCACTTAATAGACGCTCTTTAGCAACGCGTGTTTGCTGAATCAGTTGGGCTAGTTGTGCGCTGCTGAATTTTTTATTCTTTTGTATCCCGGTATTTAATTGCTGCTCTGCAATATGCGCCAAGGCAATATCAACGTTGTCGCCGCCAAGCATTAAATGGTCGCCAACCCCCACACGAGTCAGCTTTAATTGCTGCTCGGCATCAAAGCTCACCTCAATCAAACTAAAATCGGTGGTGCCGCCGCCTACGTCGCATACCAATAATAAATTGATATCGCTCAACAGACTTGCGGCTTCGTCCATATGGCGCGCGTACCAATCGTAGCAGACGGCCTGCGGCTCTTCTAGCAGCCAGATTTGATCTAGCCCGGATTGATAGGCGGCTTCTACGGTTAAGGCGCGCGCATCTTCGTCAAAAGAGGCTGGCACGGTGATGACAACTTCTTGATCTTCAAGTTTGTGCTCTGGGTGCTCGTAGTTCCAGGCTTGGCGCACATAATGTAGGTAGCTCGCGCTAGCGCTCAATGGTGAGACTTTGGCAACATCATCGCTCACGCCCCAGGGTAAAATTGCCGCTTCTCGATCGACTTGGGCGTGCGACAGCCAGCTTTTAGCGCTGGTCACTAGGCGGCCATCAACCTTGGCACCAAGGTCACGCGCCCAAACACCAATGACCACGTCGGTCGTCATCTCGCCATCCATATGAGCGTCGGCCTGCCCGCTCCAGGGCAAAACCAAGTCAGAAGATTTTAGCTCGCCCTGACTGGGGTGATAACGAAAACTTGGCAGCATCGGCAGCTTGGCCACCTCGCCTGCGGCGACTAGCTGTTCGATTTCAAAAATGCGGCGTTGATTCGGGTGAAGTGAATCGCTAAGCGGGGCATAGGCAACAACGGTATTCGTTGTGCCTAAGTCGATACCGACGAGGTATTTAGTTTTGGGCATGACTTTTATCCACTCAACTTAGACTTTATTTGATTTGGCTTTACTTAACTTTGCTTTTACTTAACCTAGACTGTACTCAATTTAATATACACCCAGGCTTAGTCGCGCACATTCAGTTCTACCTGCCAAGATTGGGGGGCCGTACCGCCTTGCCCGCCAAGTGCTTGAGCTTCTAGTTGCAGGGTGCCAACTTCTGTAACACGTGCACTTAAATGCACTGGCACCACTTCACCAACGCGTCGACCTTCGGCTGTTAAGGTGACTTGAATTTCCGGCAATTCCTGTAATTCATCGTCCTCCCAAGCATCCAATAAGGTGCCTGTAGTATCCTCGCGGCGGGTGCTTGAACCAAAGAAGCGAAAATGCACAGGCTCCCCTACCACTAAACCAAACTGTTGACCCGAGGCTTGGGCTGGGCTGGTCTCTTCTAAACCGAAAGGCGCAATACACAGAGCTTGTAGTGGTGGCTCCATTCCGGGAATGGCAGGCATAGTACTTTCGATACCGACATAATAAGCACTGGCAAGGCCACCGCGAATACGTACGCCACGACCACGGCGCACCTTCCCGTAGTAGCTGGCGCCTTTACCGACGGCAAGGTCGAGATCACATCCCTCAAGCACCTGCAAAGGCTGGGCGTCAGCAGCGCTTAACCATTCGTTAATAAGCGTGACAATACGCTCCTTAACTCGCGGGGCTTTAAACACCCCCCCGTTTAATAATATAGCGCTGGGCTTAATAAAATCCACCGTGTCGGCAGACGGCGCAGCGAGAGGATCCGCGCCAAGAGCCGCTAAAGGATCATCACCAACAGTATTGTCAACCGCGCCGGTGTTACCAAACAGATTACTGGTAGCATCTTGTTGGCGAGTTAAAAACGCCGCTAAGTGCCGGGTAATACCCGGGTCTTGCGCGTAAGGCAAGCCGCGCTGAGTTAAAGCTGAGCGCGAGTTTTGACGAGGTTTATCCGCAATGCCAGCATGCGGAAAAAAGCCTTCAATCAAAGTCTCTGTGACTTCATCACGAGTTAACTCGCAGCGAATTTTACTTGAGAATAATCGCGACCCACGGCTTGGGATGGTTATGGCGACTGATTGGGTATCGTTATCGCTTAGTAAGACTTCTTTTGCGTCACGACAGGCTTGACCGATTGCTTGAATTTGCCAAGGTTCAATATTTTTACCCTCGCTCGCCAACTTTGCTTTGATGCGATACGCCAGCGCCAAGTCCATATTGTCACCACCTAGCAGAATGTGATCGCCAACGGCTACTCGGTTTAAGACCAAACTGCCCTGCTCTTCGCTCACCGCCACTAAGGATAAATCCGTGGTGCCACCACCTATATCGACCACTAAAATGATATCACCGAGTTTGACCTCGTCACGCCACGCATCGGCACAAGCATGTACCCAGTGGTACACCGCGGCCATCGGCTCCTCAAGTAAGGTCAGGTGCTTAAAACCCACCGCTTTTGCGGCTTCTGCGCTTAGCTCACGGGCGACCGGATCAAATGATGCGGGAATGGTTACCGTTACATCTTGCTCGATTAAAGGGTCTTCAGGAAAACGATGATCCCAAGCACGGCGTAAGTGATCAAGGTAGGCAATACTGACTTGCAGGGGTGAGGTTTTACGCACCTCATCTGGGCTGTTCATCGGTAAAAAATCTGAACGTCGGTCTACACCATTGTGACAGAGCCAGCTTTTGGCGCTGGCCACAAGACGCAAGGGTGTTTTTTCACCAAGCTTACGAGCGATTGCGCCGACCAATGGGATATCTGCTGAGGCGTCTTGGCCTTCACTTTCTGAGGCGCCCCAGGGCAGAACCAAGTCACCGGCCTTAACTTCTGAGTGATGAGCCATATACATAAACGAGGGTAATTGCTCGCGCTCTTCCACATTGCCAGGTGAGCTGAGCTGTGCGATCGGCATGAGCTTTAATACACTTTCTACACCGTCCTCGCCCTGACTCAGGTCGGTATAGGCAAGTACGCAGTGGGTGGTCCCCAAATCGATACCAACGGCATAACGCGCTTGATTATCGGCGTCAACCGAGACGTGTTCGTCCGAAACCTTCTCACCTGAAGAGTCACCTGAAGAGTCACCTGAAGAGCCGGCTGAACTCACAGCTCCACCTCCGCGCGTGCAACAATACGAGTGTTATGACCTTTGGCAAGCTTCGGCAAAGAGACCTCGCTCACCTTCCAACCACGATGAATTAGTGTGCCTTTATAAGGCGCCTCGCCCACGACATTGCCGGTGAGCTGTAATTGCGCCGGATCAAAGCCTTCGGCAACGGTAATTGCGCTCTCTTCCTCTTCATCACGAATAGCCACCAGAGTGAGGTACTTATCCAAGGTTTTTTTGCAGCCTTCGTGTACCACACGGGCAACGCCGCCAATGTCGCTATCGCTTAACTCGCTAATATCCTCTTGAGTAAAATCGATAAACCTTGCCTCTTGCTGCAGTAGTGCCAACAACTGCAAGGCCGCGTCTGGCGCGGCGCTATCGAGCTTGCTTGGCACGTTGACGCGCACGGCCTGCGCTTGCGTGGTCGATGCGCCAACAGCAGAAGGAGCCCGTGGACGGCTCGCAGTTGGCGCCTGCCCGGAGGACTTGGGTGCGCATTCTTGATTCGACAGTTTACTCGACAGTTGACGCGACATAATTAGTAGCACAACTAAGAGTAAAACCAACCCTGATAACACGAGGTGCAACAGGTCGATGCTGACAGGGAGTTGTGTCAAAGTATTTGGATCGAGGTTCATAGAGGTTCCAAAGCAAAGATTTGAGATTCTGTTTCGTTGAAGTTCAGTTTAAGTTCGGTTTTTGAACCTAAAGCTTTTAAACCTAACGGTTTTTGAGACTTTACAGACTAACGACTAGAAAATGGTGTCGATTAGAGCAATTTCAATGGTAAAAAATTTTATCTTTTCGGTAAAGCTAACAGGCTATGAGGGGGCTGGTCTCAACTCAGCTCACCAACGCCGATACGGAGTCATAAATTTTACACTTAACGTGCCAATTTCTAGCATCTTAGCGTAGAAAACATTACTATCACGCCTCTACTATTTTTACCTCAGATTAGACTCAGACATTATTCCTATTTATCCTGCTACCGGAGAGAATCATGATCAATAAACTGAAAAAATCAAGCGCCATATTAAGTTTTATCATCTTAGCTTTATTGGTATTGCCCAAAGTGGCGAACGCTCACTGCCAAGTCCCTTGTGGCATTTATGATGATCGCGCACGTGTTAAGTCTATGCTTGAAGACGTTGCCACTGTTGCGAAAGCCACCACGCTTATTGGCGAGCTTGCAGGAAAAAGCGATGCTCAATCGCAAAATCAGCTCATCCGCTGGGTGATGAATAAAGAAGAGCACGCGCAAAATATCATCAGCACCATTAGTGACTACTTTTTAACCCAACGCGTTAAGACCAGTCAAGAAGACTACGCTGAGCGACTTGCCAAACATCACGCGGTGATTGTTGCTGCAATGAAAGTTAAACAAAACGCCGACGCTAAATACACGATGGACTTATTAAAATCCGTGCAGGCGCTCGACGCATACTACCCAGGGCATCACCATAAAAAGAAGAAAAAGTAAATCTTCTAACCCGGTTGATACCGAGCTGTTACATGGATGTAACGGCCTAAATCACGAAACAGCGCCTGCTGTGAAAAACGTAATTCCATATCAATCACCTCCGCCCGCCCGTTCACATCACGCTTATCCAGAA
The DNA here is from genome assembly GCA_002746115.1 of Alteromonadaceae bacterium. GTDB lineage: Bacteria > Pseudomonadota > Gammaproteobacteria > Pseudomonadales > Cellvibrionaceae. Next base: position 1,110 of record NVXL01000059.1, on the reverse strand, counting down.
TGTAATCATTAAATACACGCACACCACTAACGCTCAAGACATTCAGCTTCCCACGCTCGCAATTAAAACGCTATGCTGAAAACCCATGTTGAAAAACGCGCCATTGCAATACATTCACATAGAGCAACTCAGCAATTTACCGTCAAGTCAAATTACCCTCGCATGCTAAAAAATGGAAATAACCCAATTCCAAAATACTATTTAACGTTTGAACAAACAACGTGACGTAGTTCATATGTTATACGGGCAAGTATCACAATATAGTAACATGCTATATCTTTATCGAAGAAAAACCACCGAGTATCTCAATTCGATAGTCTAAACATATAGTACGTAATATAATTAACGTTGTAAGTAAATTCAAGTCTTCGTCTACTTTCCGATCAAGCCCGAACATTATACGGGCAAGCAAATTCAATTACTGATTTATACAAATCGACCATCGTGCCGAGCTGTTGGTTTTAAGCCATAAACATTTAATGGCGCCAATAGGCGACGGGTGGTTTTCATTAGAAAGTGATCGACAAACCCTCGCTGCATTAGCACTGGTGTGAATATGTATATGAATACAAGCTACGTCCAACTCAATCTCAAACATCTTACGATATTTTTTATCGCTTGCATTTCCACCTCATTAGCACATAGCGAACCAGGCCGACTCAGTAAGGTGCCATTGTTTTTAGGTAACGTAGTGCAACCCAACATTCTGCTTTTAATTGATGACTCCGGCAGCATGGATCGTGAAGTAGTTAAACGTAATGAGGCGGAAAGCGTATACGCCACACACGCGATACGTATTCTCGATGACAACGACAACCTAATATCACAAACTTGGTACTTCGTAGATTACACCCCCATCGACTTACATCCTTCATTGGAGCGGGCAGACCAGTTACTTGAGCTATGCAGCGGCTACAACGCCATGGCCTATGATCCTAATAAAATTTACACGCCATGGATAGGACGAGACCAAAATGGTAATGATTTTCAAGATCAAGCTATCAATAGCGCTTTAAACAATCCTTATCGAGCTAACAGTACTTCAATAGATTTAATTAGCATCGCTCTTGATGAAATTGACAATGATGATGACGATGACGATGACGACGG
>NVXL01000058.1 GCA_002746115.1 Alteromonadaceae bacterium | reverse complement strand
AGCTGTATTTAACGTTTAAAATCTATATGTACCGGACGACATTTCCAAGCCCTAAAACACGAAAAACCAGCTGTAAGCCACGGACAATCTACCTCACAGCTAGCAGGCTAAATTTCAACCTCCTGCAACATAGCTACCAATTGCAATATTGCCAACTTCAAATTCCCAGTAACCAATTGAAAGATAATTGTTATTTTTCTCTGTAAAAATATAGGGTACCAACGCCCCAATTACCCGTACATTATTTAAACACCACCTTATTGGAACCGAGAACACCTATTACCGCTGGGTACTTGATTTCATCACCGAGGGTGCATTACACCGCCACCCTCAAAGTCCGCTCATAAGCCGCGCTGTATCGCTCATCTTATCCAATTCTAGCCCACGCACCAAAACCTGCACCGAGCTTGCTAATAAAACAGGCTATATTGGCACGTATTTCAACGTCAGAATAAAGAAGGACAGATATAACAGTGCCAATGCCTGTGCTTGGCCAAGAGAATATCAAAGTCGCTCTGCGCCCTCTTGCACCAAAAACCCAAGCTTTACATTGGCCACTTAGAGAACCCTTTAACTTCTCGTAACACGGATAGACAAGGCGAGCTAGCGACTCGCCCTGCCCGACTGTTAACTGGCGGGTGTTAGAGGCTTTATGGTGATGCAACCATCTTGCACTTCAACAGAAAGAGGCATGTCGATAGTGAAACCTGCCTTATTGAGCCAATAGCCTTTGATCTGTACCCACGGTACAGGTTCGTAAAAGCGATACTTTTGACGTGGCTTAAATTCACCGCATTGATAGTGATAAAAGCCTTTACGGACTTTGAGTTTACGGAAGGAGGAAGATTTTTCTTGGGCCGAGCAAGGGTCTAGCTGTATAGTACGTTTAGCCATGGTGGATACCTCTAGTATCTGTTGTGGTCAGCTGCCTCTTGGTGTTGACGCACCGAGGGGGAGCGATTATTTAAGTCTGTTATTTAATTCAAGCTTTAATCCAAATAAATACACTAAAATTGATCTTTCTTTGATTGAATATTACCTGCCTATTACGCACTAAAACACTATCATAATCAACAGATTTTAAAACTAATTGTCGTTTTATTTCGAAGCGCTTGTAGAAGGGTTTTTAGGGTTAAGCACTGTAGTTGACGCCTCGTGTTTATATGGGCAATCGTGCTGTGATTATTAAACCTTCAGGCTCTATGTTTGCGCCTTCAGCTTCTTTGCGTATACGGCGTTGTTCGCGTTCGGCGCTTAAATACCGAATCACCTTGGGTGCGGCTAAGTCGCTTTGRTTTATGCTCGTACTTGGAGAATAGGTCTCGCCTTCATCCCATAAATAAATCACCAAAGCCAAAATAAAYAARGRGCCGTTATTGATGCCTTGTTGGTTTAACCATTGCTCAAAAAAATCCGGTGTTATTGGCTCGGGGCGTCGATTTTTCTGGGTAACTTGCGTTAGGCGCTGCCAGCCGAGTGTAAATAATTGCCAGTTGTGGGTTTGTTTGGGTAAGGGGGCTAAGTGCATGGGGGGCTGGACTAAACCAGCGGCTGGGGCGCTGAGGTTTTGTAGGTAATCTGGATTTCGACTAATAAGTAATACGCGTAATTTACCTGGTAGCTTGGGCAGTTCATTTAAAGTTTGAATAAACTGCTGAATGCGTTCAGCATCGTCCTCGGGGTAGTCGATTACCCAAAGTGTGCCTTTGGTGCCGCTAAACCAACGACCCGCTAAACTGCGCGAGGCGGCTTGTCCGGCTTGCCAGCCTTCGCTTTGCAGTTGCTCTGCAAACTCAAACGCTAGGCGGGTTTTACCGACGCCGCCGTCACCGACGAGCGGTAAAATACTAATATTTGCCTTGGATTCCGCCCAGTGGCACAACTTTGTTAACTCGGGTTCTCGTCCGATTAATGGGGTTAAACGCCCGCGCCAGTCGAGTAAACTGGAAGTGTTTTCTATGTCTAAATTCGCAGAGCGATCGGCTGGGATGCTCAGGCAGTGTTCGCCTTGGCAAGGCTGGATGTGGCAGCGTTGGGTTTTGCCCTCATCTTGCCAGCGCAGCTCTATGCCGTTAAACCACTCGCTGATGGTTTGCAGAATATGTGCCCGCTCGGGGTAGTCCTGCTGGATAAGCTGTTTTAACTGTTGTGGATCGCTGCCTTTTAAAAAACCTATCAGCATGGCTTGGGCGGCGGCATCATCTAAGCTGGGCAGTTGCAGGGCGTTGTATTGGTTTAAAAAGGGGGGTATTTGCGCGAGGTACTCGATGGTGGCGCCGGATAATAATACCGGTAGGATATTAAGCTTATCCGGCTCGCGTAGGGCTTTGTTGAGCGCTACGGCAAGCTCCGCTTGTTGTCAGGGGCCTGCGCCGTGGGTGCCGATGAAAAATACCAAGGTACGGCAGTTGGGGGCGTGCTTTGGCGGAGTGATTTGGATTTGCTCAAAGTTACTGTGTGTTTGCGGCTTCGTCTATCATGGCTAAAATGGCATCTTCAATGACTCACAGGCTGTACTCCCCCACTCAATCAGCTCAAGCGCCTTAGCTAAGTCCCCAACCAAAATGAACTTAAATGTGATTTTTTCACACTTAGGTGGTAATATTTTCCTATAACCGACAAAAACATACTCTATTAGTGAAATTATCACAACAAAGTAGCCCTTAATCATGCTTATCCGTTTCAGCGTTGAAAACTTTCGCTCCTTTCGCAGTCGTACTGAGCTTTCACTCGTGCCAGGTAAAGTCCGACAACACCCCGAGCAAGTCATCAAAGCAAACTCGAAGAAAGACATTGCCGCGCTTAAAGCCGCCGTTATATACGGGGCCAATGCCTCCGGAAAATCCAATCTAATTCGAGCGATGAGACATGCACAAAAAATAATCAACAACCGCCACAAGGCAGGTCAATCACTACCTTACGCGCCATTCAAACTGGACGAACACAGCACAACTCTCCCCTCGCGCTTTGAGTTCGAAATTAAAGCGGGTGATGCCAATTACGCTTACGGCTTTATTGCTGATCAACACCGCATTCACGAGGAATGGCTATACAATATCGACCGGCAAACAGACAAACGTATCTTTGAGCGAAAAGGCGATATTTTTGACTTCTCGGGCAACCTCTTCGAAAGCCAAGAGGACGAACAGTTTTTACACTTTACCGCCAAGGGTACACCAGAGAACCGTTTGTTTTTAAGTGAGTGCAGCGAGCGCAATATCCTACGTGAGCTACCCTACTTCCCCGGTTTAGCCACGGTGAGTGAATGGTTTGAACGCCGTTTACATATAATCTTCCCCGACACTAAACTCCACGGCATGGCATTCTCACTAGCAAAAGATGACGGCTCGACAGAAGCGTTATCAACACTCGTCCGTGCGTTTGACACCGGCATCGATACGCTAAGCTTACAAGAAGTCGATTTTGATAAAAACCTACAGGATATTCCACCACAACTAAAACAACACATTATGCAAGAGCTTGAACCGCAAGGCAGGCTTTATATCTCGGGTCCAGATAATACGCGTTATCGTATAGAGAAAGGCCCTGATGCACAGTTAAAAGCCTACAAACTTATGAGCAATCACAAAATAGGCGATAAAGAAGTGTTACTCGATATTACCGAGGAGTCAGACGGCACTCAACGATTGATTGATCTTGCTCCAGGCCTATTAAATATTTTACAGGAAGAACATACTTTTATTATTGATGAATTAGACCGCAGTCTACACGCCGATATTACACGTAAGATATTCGATGTGTTTATGCACGCAACGCAAGGCAAGCGCAGCCAGCTCATTGTCACAACACACGAAAGTAATTTATTAGATTTACGTCAACTGCGTAAGGATGAATTTTGGTTTGTAGCCAAAAACAAAAAGGGGGAATCGTCACTATATTCAATGGAAGAATTTCAACCCCGCTTTGACAAGGATATTCGCCGAGGATATTTTGCCGGACGTTTTGGCGCCTTACCTGACTTACAAGGTTTTGACGAGGTAGATGCGTTATTTGGGAGAACGAGTAATGCCTAGGGAGCGGCGAAAATTTAACCGTATCAGTGGCACCCGCGACCCATCGTTAATTGTTATAGCCACTGAAGGCCATAATACTGAACGACAATACTTTGAAGGGGTGAAGCGACATTGCGGTGAGAATAGTTCACGCCTTAAATTTAAAGTATTAAAAAATCGACCACCAGAGCACAGCGCACCTAACCACGTACTCCAAGAGTTGGATGATTACAAAAAGCAATACGGCCTCGGCTCTCAGGACGATTTATGTATGGTGATTGACCGCGATCGCTGGTCTGCCATGCTGCCGAGTATAGCGGCAAAATGTGCAGACAAACAATATATGCTGTTGCTGAGTAACCCCTGTTTTGAACTTTGGTTATTACTACACTTTTCCGATGTGAACGCACTATCAGAACATGACAAAAGCAGATTACACAGAAATCAAAACGACTACCTTAAGAAGACTGTGCGGAGAGCAATCGGAAGCTATAACCCCTCAGATCTAAATATTGATGATTTTTGGCCTAAGACCTCCGACGCAATTGCCCATGCAATTAGGCTCGACATTAACCCACACGAGCGCTGGCCTAACGAGTTGGGGACGCGTGTTTATTTATTGATGCAGAAGGTGCTAGCGTCTTTTGCTGTTTGAAGCCTTATTATGTGTCAAAAAGTTTCCACATATAGAACGCCCACCTGACCTCATGCTTTAACGTCCCTCTTAGTATCATTGTCGTCATGTAAATTCATTATTGAATATTCCACTCCGTGGCTGCTGGCCATTCTGATTGATCTAGCTTTAGCTTATAAACTGTCGTCGGGTTTAGGGGAAAGCGCTAAAGATTTAGGAGATAATGGGTGACCCCTAACTCTTCTAAAAAACCATTGCATGATCTACAAGAAACTTACCATCTTTGTATACAAGTACTATTTCAGCTACGTACTCACCTTTGGATTTGGAGCAAAATTGCTTCCAGATAACAGCAACGGAATCAGGCCGCCTAAATACAGCCACAAGCTCGCGCGCCAACCAAACGCCTTTTTCTGCTTGATACTTTTTGCACACCCGCGCCAAATGCTCTTTGGTAACGATCGCCTTAGCGCGATCGGTAAAATCTCTAACATGTTTCTCATGATCGATTTCCGTTGAAGCCTCCATTAAATTATTCATAATTGGATTGGCAACATCTAATATCTCAGCTTCGCTCATCTCTTCGAAATTCATTATTTTTTGATCCACTTTTATTTTGCAATTCAAACTCTCGCAGCTCTTCAGGTAGATCGCCATACAGCTTCGATCTACGAATTGACTGCTTATGCACTATAGGCCGCCTGCACGGTAATTCGCCTATTATAATGCCGAACTATATTTACGTGCTTACTCATTCAAAACATGACAGAAAATTGATACTCCCGTGATATCTCGCCAATGTAAAGCTGCGACTATGGATACATCGGAATCAGCGTATCGACATGATTCCACTTCATCCCCAGGAGCTGTTTATGCGTATGCCATTGATTACTTTTATAATTACTTTCAGTATTGTTTTAGCCTCCTGTGGTGGCTCTGGCGGATCTGGCGGATCCCAAGGCGGAGGCTCCACAAGTTCACCGCCTCCCCCTCAGCCCACACCAACAGCAGAACCTGCCCCACCAACACCAGAGCCAACTCAGGAGCCAAGCCCGAGTGTACTTAGCGGTATATTTATTGATTCTGCCGTTGAAGGCTTACGGTATAGCACCGCCACCCAACAAGGCAGCACTGACAGCGACGGGACTTTTCAGTACATCTCAGGAGAGATGATCACATTCTCGATTGGTGATATTCAGTTACCGAGCATTACGGCAAGCGCTCAAGTAAGCCCTCTGGATATCTTCTCTACGGACGATATTGACCTACTACAAGTCGCTAACCTTTCGCGCTTACTGCAATCGCTCGATAGTGACGGCGACGCGAGCAACGGCATTCTCATTACTGAGCAAGCCCACCAAATGAGCCTAGGAATGACGCTTGATTTTGGCTCAGACAGTTTTGATACCGACGTCGTTAACCTAGTCGCGAATAGTGGCTCAACACGCACTAGCCTTGTGAGTACTGAAGCGGCAATTGCCCACCTAAGAACATCCCTCAACTTGATGACGGGCATCGATAGCTGTGGTGATGACCACCCTCTTGTTGGCTCAAGTGCTGAGTTTAGTACAAACTCAAACAACGTAAGCGGCACTGCAACGGTGGTTAGCAACTGCCGAATCGAAATTACTAACTTTACTTATAATGGCGAGGGGCCGAGAGTTGCGTTTTATAGCGGTATAGATGGTGACTATGAAGACGGACTCATGCTACATGAGAGGTTTGAAAGTAGGGTCTACGATAACGAATCAATCACCATCAACTTACCACCAAATATAGGGCTAAGCCGTATTGATGGAATTAGCGTATGGTGTTTTCAATTTAATAACAACTTTGGCGACGCGGTTTTTTAAGTGTATGACCACTTAAGACTAAAGGGGCTTGCTCGTTAAGACGAGCAAGCCCCAACTAAAGTGACCCACTTACCAGCCAAACAAAACAGCCTATTACGAGTCTTTAGCTAATTTAACCTTACCTGCTTTAAGCTTTTTGAGGTTTGAGCGCAAGTCAGTCAGCACTATCACTTAGCCGCTTGCCAATTGAGATCGCTGTCTATAGGGATTTCTCTATCATCATCTATAGGAGAAGTATTCGGGGGGCTCTCTTCTAATGGAAGGCCGTCCGGCGACCAATTCGCATCACTGTCGATGGCCAAAGCGCTATCATTGTTTGGTGGCGTAACAGTATCAAGCTCACGATTACTTTCATCATTCTCTGCTGACCATTGTTCATCAGTATCTAATGCAACTTCGTCTTCGATGGGCGAGGTGTCCGGTGAAATATCATCTTCAGAGTTATTGTCTGCCGGACGAGGCGTTGCTGTCGCTTGTGTATTGGCATTTTGAGAGCCACTCGCTGGTGCAAAACTCGACCCTCCGAACCGCCACAAGAAAGTAGCGCTACTGAAGATAAAACAAGCACAAGATTTTTGTAGGCGCCCATAATAATTCCCGAAAATAATAGTTCCCGAAAAAACCCAAGCCTATCGACTCGTAAAAACGATGTATATAACCAATAAACAATAGCATATTTACTGGTGGCTTGCTTTTGTAGCTGAGCTTATAGCTGTAGTGTGGTTTTTTATTACAAATCACTCCCAACATGACACCTAATATACTCGTTAGATCCGAAAGCCAAATGACGTTTGCCTACGTATCACGCTGGGCTCTGCTATATTTCATAAATGACTCTATTGCCCTGCGCTTCATATTCTGGTTACTAAGCTATATAACCAAAGCAAGCCGAAAGGGCATTAAGCTTACACCGCTCCCTGTTAGCTCGACAGATTTGAGCTGTTCTTTACTCTGTGATCGGATATTTAAATTGTAAAAGATACTGGAACCTACATGAAGGTTAAATATATTTTATTCTCGTCAATGCTTGCTCTCTCCTCAAGCGCTCTAGTGATGGCCGATGCTAAGCCTAAAATAGCGGATGAAAACTTCTCGGGATCTAATGTCAGTTTTAGCGTGAACCATACCGCTAAAAACGCCGCTAAAAACACGACTGTAAGCATCTCTGGGCCAAATGGTTTTTATGCAAGCCAGTCTTCTAAAAATGGCATCCCCTCTATTAACTTGTTCGATTTTGGAACGCCAAGCGACGGCCAATATAAATACCAAATCACGTCTTCAGCTACAGGGATTGGTAAAGCACAGGCTCGCGACCAGCTCAATAATGGCCGAGCACATCAGGCTCGAAAAACCGCTAATAAAAGCCTATCGCAGAGCGGCTATTTTCATGTTGAAAATGGACAGATCAAGCACTTTGACAATTAAGAACTAAGAACAGAGGACAATAATGATGAAAAGCTATTCGCCTAAAATAACAAGGCTAGTATCCGCACCGCTGAATGTATTGATGTTTTCTGTCCTTAGTGTCGCCACTTATGCCGATCAGCAGATACAAGATGACTTAGTTGTCGTAGGAAGCATCTGTGTTGGCTTAGATTGCGTCAGTGGCGAGGCGTTTAATTTTGATACCTTGAGATTAAAAGAGAATAATCTACGAATTAAATTTCAGGACACTAGCGGATCCGGTTCTTTTCCGAGCAATGACTGGCAGATCACGATAAATGACTCAGTTAATGGCGGCTTAAATAAGTTCAGCATTGATGATATTGATGGCTCGAACACGCCGTTTACAATTGAAGCTGGCGCTCCTGATACAAGTATTTATGTTGATAGCTCAGGCTTTTTGGGTCTGGGCACCTCAACCCCCGTACTTGAACTACACCTGAAAGCGAGCAATTCGCCCGCTTTGCGCTTTGAGCAGGATATTAGCGGCGGATTTACCGCGCAAACTTGGGATGTTGGCGGTAATGAGACTAACTTTTTTATTCGCGACATTACCAATAGCTCAACCTTGCCTTTTCGTGTGTTCCCGGGGGCACCCAGTGATAGCTTGAGTATTAGCGCATCTGGCGCTGTTGTGCTCGGGCAAATAACCGCGAAGGATTATTATGGCAGTAATGCGCTTTTAGACTTGGCTGGTGCCAGTGGCGCCAATCCTATATTAGGTATAGATGCCGCGGCAGACACGCAATTTTCATCACTGGCATTTTCCGTGGCAAGTACGGATAAATGGCAGCTCAGCGCAAGAGCCAATGTGGACAGTGGCGCCAGTGCTACAACTGACCGTTTTGCCTTTTTTAATGCCGCCTCAGAAGAGGTGCTGACCATTCAGCAATCTGGCAGCCTATTTATCGGCGATAGTTCGGGCGGTAATAACAATACCACTCATGCCATCGAAGTTGCGAACGGCGCGCATTTAACGGCGGGCGGGGTTTGGACGAATGCTTCGAGCCGTGAATTAAAAGATAACATTGCAGACCTCTCGGCGAATAGTGCCATATCGACATTAGCCGCACTCAAGCCGGTGACCTTTTCTTATAAACGAGAACCGGAAGAGTCCTACGCGGGTTTTATTGCTGAGGATGTGCCGGATCTTGTTGCCACAAATGATCGTAAAAGCTTAGCACCCATGGATATTGTTGCGGTGTTAACAAAAGTGCTTCAAGAGCAGCAAAAACTTATCGCCGATTTAAATAATCGTATTGTGCACTTAGAGCAAGTCGACGCTCAATAGTCGCCTTTCAGTTTATTGTAAACTCGACGGAGTTAATACGAGTTATGTCTGTCCCCTCAAGTACTACTGTTTCAATAGCTGTTACCTTAAAAACTGTTACTAAGAATATTGCAAGAAAAGCACCTCAGGTGCTGGTGTTTATTCTTGGTTTGGCGTTAAGCGTTTTAAGCCACGCAATGCCTACTTTTAGCGTGGCTTTTTCGCCAACGACCATCGGCCCCAGTAGTACCTCAACATTAACCTATACCATTGATAATTCAGCACAAGCCTCAGCGGTAACAGGGATGAATTTTAGCAATACCCTGCCAACTGGAGTGGTCATCGCAAGTCCAAGCAGAGCCAGCACAAATTGCGTAGACGGCCAGTTTAGCGCCACCCCCGGAGCAAATACGCTAACATTTAGTGATTACCGATTAAGCGCTCAAACCACGTGCACCCTGAGTGTCGACGTCACCAGCGTGACCCCAGGTGCGCATGTCAATACTACGGATACTTTGACAACAAATGCGGGCAACGTAAGTACAGCAAATGCTACTTTGACCGTTGACGCCGCACGACCCGGCATATCAATGGCATTTGTTCCGAGCACAATAAACCAAGGCGCGGTGAGTAGGTTAACCTTTACTATCGATAATAACCTTAATGGCAATAGCGCAGATTTTTTATTTTTTCAAGTAAATAGCTTAGCGCATGGCCTTGTGATTTCAGACCAACCTGAAGCCACGTCGACCTGCACAGGGGGAACGCTTCCGCCTGTGATTATCGCCGTCCCCGGAACGAGTAGCATTGCTTTTTCAACAGGCTTTACAGCGTCGGGGGCAAGTTGTACTGCTAGTGTCAACGTTACCGCTGAGTTAGCAGGTCAATTCGTTAATATTAGTAGCCAGCTAAGTCAAAACGGATCGGATCCAGCGGGGATATCAAGCGCTTTATTAACGGTAAATAATCCATTTTTAAATGCTAACTTTCCTGCTTCTGTAGCAGCGGGAACGAGTGTTAATTTAACCTACACACTCAATAATACCGACCGCGATAACGCCGCAACTGACATTACATTTACTAATGACTTAAATGCTGCGTTAAGTGGGTTAACAGCAACTGTTTTACCCGCTTCAGGGTTTTGTGGTTCCGGCTCGACCATTAGTGGTAGCTCAACAATTACCGTGGCCGGTGCTAACTTGGCCTCGGGTGGCAGCTGTAGTTTTGTATTGACTGTTTTAATTCCTACCAATGCCGCTAACGGCAGCTATACCAATACCACCAGCACAGTGAACCTGACCTTGGGTTCAGCCACAACCAAGCCCGCTTTAAGCCATGATTTAGTCGTAAACAATGCGCCGCAACTGTCGATATCTTTTATCGATGATCCGGTTAGCGCAGGCAATGATGTAACCTTACGGTTCACCGTAACCAATATGGATACCGCAGCGAGTGTCAGCAACCTAGCTTTCATCGTAGAATATAATACGGCTTATTCCGGCATGGCGATAAAAACCTTACCTGACGCCAATAGCTGTGGGACAGGCTCGACGTTTACATCGGTTGTTGATCCAGATGTCGGCATCATTCAAGTACAAGACGGTATTTTAAGCGCTGGAGCTAATTGCACCTTTGATGTTGTCATGACGCTTCCAGCAGATGGTATATCGGGTAGCTTTTTACATACCAGTAGCGCCATTACCGGCACGATCGCATCAAGCGCTGTGACCGGGAATAAAGCCAGTGATACCTTAGTCGCCTTGGCAGGACCGCGTTTAAGTATTGATATCACGGGTGATTCAGCAGCGCCGGGAGCCACGGTGACGGCGGATTTCACACTTGAGTACAGTGAGCATGCTAGCGCCGATATCAGTGATCTTGCTTTTACCGTCGACTTAAATAACGCCTTGAGTGGCCTGACTATGGCCTCGGCAAGTGCTAACGATATTTGCGGCTCTGGCTCATCCGTCAGCGGGACGTCGACGCTCACTTTTGCTGGAGGCTCACTGGCCGCAACAGAGCAATGCAGCTTCTCAGCTTCCTTGCAAATTCCCTCAGGTACGGCGCCAGGCTTGTATACCTTGGTAAGCTCCACCGTTACCGGAACCGTTGCGGCACAATCAGTCAATGCGAGCGCCGCATCGGATACCCAAACCGTCACAGGCTTAACGCTTAGCAAATCATTTTTAACCAGCCCAGTCGCCGCTGGGGGCAGCGTCATTTTGCGATATACCATCACCAACTCTGCAGATGCCTTGGCCGCGAGCAGTATAGCGTTCACCGATAATCTTCACCAAGCCCTACCCTCGTTATCGGCCAGTTCACAGCCTTCACTCCCTTGTGGCGCGAGCTCTCAGATTACGGGTACAACCAACTTGAGCTTTTCGGGTGGGAATTTAGCTCCAGGGGGTTCGTGCGAATTCGATGTTCCCTTGGTAGTTCCAGGAGGCGCCAGCGCAGGTGCTTACAATAGCTCAACCTCTGATATGAGCGCCACAGTGAATGGCAATAATACCTTAACGCCCCATGCAAGCGACACACTATTCGTTGATGCATTAGAGGTATTCATTAGCTCGACAGAATCCAGCCCAACAGAAGCATCTCCCATCCCGGTGGCGATTCACTTTACTCGCGCGGTGACCAATTTTATTGAGTCAGACCTACAAATCACTAACGGCACTGCGAGCAATTTTAGCGGTTCAGATCTGGCTTATACCGTGGATATTACGCCGACCAGTTTTGGCACAGTCGTGGTCACGTTACCTGCCAATTCAGTGGATGATTCTGTGTTTACCGGCGTTCAAAATGCCTCAAGCAGCTTGACGATTGAGCATGTCGATGTCCCCTCGAATGTCGCCGTTACCGTCCCGGCAACAGCACTCAATATCGTTGGAGTGAGCTATACCGTCGCTGGTACGCATACCATAAATGCCAGCAATGTATTTCTCTACGCGGATAGTGACAATGACGGTGTCGCCGACAACGCCACGATTCTTGACAGTGATGTCACCGCCAACGGCACTTGGTCTCTGGCTGCGCCGCTGTCACCACAAGTAGTGAATAATTTTGTGGTGGTTTGGGAGGATAGAGTCAACCGCGTCAACCGCGTAGTGAATGTTCCAACCATTACCGAGGTAACGCCCAACTTTGACCCCGTAATTAGCGGTACTCCCTCAACCGGCGTTGCGGAAGATGCAAATTACAGCTTTACGCCAACCATGACAGATGCAAACACCAACGATACACATGTCTTTAGTATTACCAACCAACCCAGCTGGGCGAACTTCGATACCGCTACAGGCGCTTTAACCGGTACACCACTCAACGCGAATGTCGGTACCGATAACAGTATTGTCATTACCGTGACCGACAGCAGCAGCCTGTCGGCAAGTTTGACCGCGTTTAGCATTAGCGTAAGCAATACCAATGACGCACCAGTAATCAGCGGCACGCCAAGCACCAGCGTCGTAGAAGATGCGCCCTATAGCTTTACCCCCACAGTGAACGACATAGATGTTGGAGATACCCAAACATTCAGCATCGCCAGCCAGCCTTCGTGGGCGAGCTTTGATACCAGTACTGGTTTATTAAGCGGCACACCAACAAATGACGATGTCGGCGTGACCAACAATATTGTCATCACCACAACAGATACCGGTACGGCCTCTGACAGTTTGACCGCGTTTAGCATTACCGTCAGCAATTCCAATGATGCTCCCGTCATCAGCGGCACTCCGGCTACCTCAGTGGCAGAAGATGCAAGCTACAGTTTTACACCCACCGTGAACGATGTAGACAGTGGCGATACACAAACCTTTAGCATTAGCCAGCAACCGTCATGGGCCGACTTTGACCCTGCCACGGGCATATTAAACGGCACCCCAAGTAATGCCGATGTTGGTGTATATAACAACATCGTTATCACCATCACAGATACTGCAAGTGCCGCAGACAGCTTGAGCGCATTTAGTATCACCGTCACCAATACCAACGACGCGCCGGCCATTAGCGGTACACCTGCCACCACCGTAGCAGAGGACGCCAACTACAGCTTCACGCCAGTGGTAAATGACGTTGATAGCGGCGACACCCAATCCTTTAGCATTAGCGGCCAGCCCTCATGGGCAAACTTTAGTGCCAGCACAGGCATATTGAGCGGTACACCGGTGAATGACGATGTTGGGGATTACAACAATATCGTGATCACCGTGACGGACAGTGCCAGCGTGTCAGATAGCTTGGCCGCGTTTAGCATCACCGTAAGTAATACCAACGATGCCCCCGTCATTAGCGGTACACCAAATGCCACCGTAGCAGAAGACGCAGCTTATAGTTTCACTCCAGTGGTAAATGATGTTGATAGTGGCGACACCACCAGTTTTAGCATTAATAACACCCCATCTTGGGCAAGCTTTGATGCCGACACAGGCACCCTAAGCGGCACGCCAATCAATAGCGATGTCGGCCTTAGCAGTGGCATTGTTATTACCGTTACCGATGGTTCTAACGTGAGCGATAGCCTAGCGACTTTTAGCATTACCGTTAGCAACACTAACGATGCTGTCGTCATTAGTGGCACACCAAACACAAGTGTTCTTGAAGATGCCAGTTACAGCTTTACCCCTACCACTAGCGATGACGATGTTGGCGACACCACCCTTTTTAGCATTAGTAATCAGCCGAGTTGGGCAAGCTTTAATACTGCAACTGGCGTATTAAACGGCACGCCGAGCAATAGTGATGTTGGGATTAGCAACAATATTAGTATTAGCGTCACTGACAGTGGCGGCGCTATATCTAACTTGACCGCTTTTAGCATCACAGTGAGTAATACTAACGATGCGCCTGTCATTAGCGGAACGCCAAGTACCACCGTGGCAGAAGACGCCGCTTATAGTTTCACTCCAGTGGTAAATGATGTCGATAGTGGCGACACCACCAGCTTTAGTATTAATAACACGCCTTCTTGGGCAAGCTTTGATACTAACACTGGTACGCTAAGCGGCACGCCAAGCAACAGCGATATAGGCCTTAGCAGTGGCATTGTCATTACCGTGGCGGATGGCGCTAACGTGGCCGATAGCCTAGCGGCTTTTAGTATTACCGTTAGCAATACGAATGATGCCGTCGTCATTAGTGGTACACCAAGCACGAGTGTTTTCGAAGATGCCAGTTACAGCTTTACCCCCACCGCTAGCGATGAAGACCTTGGCGATACTGCCACGTTTAGCATTAACAATCAGCCAAGCTGGGCAAGTTTTGATACTGCGACTGGCGCCTTAAGCGGCACACCAAGTAACAGTGATGTGGGCGTTAACAGCAACATTGGCATTAGCGCGACCGACAGTGGCAGTGCCGTATCTAATTTGGCAACATTTAGTATTACAGTGATTAATACCAATGATGCTCCGATCATCAGCGGCACGCCAAGTACCAGCGCCACCGAAGATGCCAGCTACAATTTCACTCCTACCGTGAGTGACGTCGATGTGGGTGATTCTGCGTCTTTTAGTATTAGCAACCAACCCTCGTGGGCAAGTTTTGATGCCAACACCGGTACGCTAAGCGGCACGCCAAGTAATAACGATATCGGACTTAGCAGCGGCATTGTCATTACCGTAACGGATGGTGCCAGCGTGACCGATAGCTTAGCGGCTTTTAGCATTACCGTTAATAATACTAACGATGCGGTCGTTATTAGCGGTACACCAGACGCGAGTGTTCTTGAGGATAGCAGTTACAGCTTTACCCCCACCACTAGCGATGAGGACATTGGCGATACCACTACGTTTAACATTAGCAACCAGCCAAGCTGGGCAAGCTTTGATAATACGACTGGCACCTTAAGCGGAACACCGAATAACAGTGACGTAGGTGTTAACAGTAACATTGGCATTAGCGTGACCGACAGCGGCGGTGCCGTAGCTAATTTGGCCACATTTAGCATTACGGTGATTAATACCAATGACGCTCCCGTCATCAGTGGCACGCCAAGCACCAGCGTCGCTGAGGATGTCAGCTACAGTTTTACGCCTACGATGAGTGACGTCGATGTGGGTGACTCGGCGTCTTTTAGTATTAGCAACCAGCCTTCCTGGGCAAGCTTTACTGCCAGTACCGGAGCCTTAACGGGTACGCCAAGTAATAGCGATATTGGGACTTACAGTTCCATTGCGATAAGCGTGAACGACAACGCTAATGCGAGCGCCAGCCTTACACCGTTTACTATTACGGTAAGCAATACCAATGATGCGCCAGTAATCAGCGGCAGCCCCGCTACCTCCGTCAATGAAGACGCCAATTACAGCTTTATACCCACCTTTAGCGATGTAGACGTAGGCGATTCCGCCACGTTTAGCATTGATAATACCCCCAGCTGGGCGGATTTTAATACGAGTACCGGTGCGCTGACGGGAACGCCAAGCAATAGCGATGTTGGTGTTACCAGCGACATTGTTATTACCGTGACAGATTCAGGGGGAGCAAGCGCGAATCTGGCTACGTTTAACCTGACAGTAGTTAATACCAACGACGCACCGCTGATTAGTGGCACACCCAATAGTACCGTTGCAGAAGATGCCAGCTACAGTTTCACCCCAACAGCTAGTGACGTCGACGCAGGTGATACCGCAACTTTTAGCATTGCCAATCAACCAACTTGGGCCACCTTTGATGCCATTACCGGCACCCTAACTGGAACGCCGACTAATAGCGATGTGGGTTTGACCACAGGCATTGTAATTAGCGTGGCAGATACCGCAGGCGCTAACGCTAGCTTAGCAACTTTTAGTATTTCTGTGAGTAATACCAATGACGCCTTGGTAATTAGCGGTACGCCTAATACCTCTGTAGCCGAGGATGCCAGCTACAGCTTTACCCCATCCGTCACCGATGAAGACAGTGGTGATTCGACCACATTTAGTATTAATAATCCCCCCTCATGGGCGAGCTTTGATACCGCAACAGGCGCTCTAACTGGCGTGCCTGTCAATAGCGATGCAGGCAGCGTTAGCAATAACATCGTGATTAGCGTAACGGATAGCGGCGGTGCAATATCGAGCCTACCCGCGTTTAATATTACCGTTATCAATACCAATGATGCGGTAGTGATTGCGGGTACACCCGCCACTAACGTGGATGAAGATGACAGCTACAGCTTTACACCAACAGCTAGCGATGAGGATATTGGCGACACCACAACTTTTAGCATTAACAACCAACCCTCTTGGGCGAATTTCGATGCGGCAAGCGGTGCACTGCAGGGCACCCCGACGAATAGTGATGTCGGAATTAACAGTAATATTGTCATTAGCGTAACGGACAGCGGTGGCGCCGTCGCTAGCTTGGCTCCGTTTAGTATCACTATCCACAATACAAACGATGCGCCAGTCATCAGCGGCATACCCAACGCGGGTTTATTAGAAGGGCAAAACTACAGCTTCATTCCAACATCCAGTGACGACGATAGCGGTGATACGCTTTTGTTTGCGATTAGCAACAAACCCAATTGGGCGAACTTTAATACAAGCACCGGTGCATTGTCTGGCATTCCCGGCAATGATGATGTTGGAACGAGTAATCTTATCGCGATAAGCGTCAGCGATAGCGCTAACCTGACCGCGAGCCTCGACGCTTTTACCATTACAGTGAGAAATACCAACAATATTCCAGTGATTACGGGCGCCCCCCCCAATACCGGTGTACTTGAAGATGAGTTTTACAGCTTTACACCTACCGTAACGGAACTAGATGTTGGCGATACCCTCCTCTTCAGCATCAACAACATTCCTCCTTGGGCCAGCTTTGATACCCGCACTGGCACCATATCCGGTACGCCACTCAATAGTGACGTTGGCTGGCATAGAGGCATCGGAATTTCGGTAAGTGACACCGCTGGTGCAAGTGTTCACATGACACTTTTTGATATCTTTGTGACGAACACCAATGATGCACCCACGCTTAGTGGAACACCTGCCACCACCGTGGCAGAAGATACCCCTTATAGCTTCACTCTTACAGCTAGCGATGAGGATGTCGGCGATACCATCACGTTTAGCATCAGTAATACCCCTACCTGGGCCAGCTTTAACACAGCCTCTGGCGCGTTAACAGGCATACCCACTAACGACAATGTCGGGGTCAGCAATGGCATTGTAATTAGCGCTACCGATAACAATGGCGCCATTACAAGCTTGCCCACGTTTAGCTTAACCGTGACCAATACCAATGACGCCTTGATGATAAGCGGCACCCCAGCGGCAAGCGTGGATGAAGATGCCAACTATAGCTTCACCCCGGTGGTGAGCGATGTTGACACTGGCGATACCGTCACGTTTAGCATTAACAACCCGCCCATCTGGGCCAGTTTTGATACCGCGACAGGCTTATTAACTGGGTTGCCAGCAAATAATGATGTGGGGCTTAGTAATAACATCCTGATTAGCGCTACCGACAGTGGCGGCGCGATCGCAAACTTAGCCACGTTTAATATTACGGTAAACAATACCAACGATGCCCCAGTCATCAGCGGAGTCCCCAATGACACAGTCAGCGAGGATAGCAATTATAGCTTCACCCCCGTAATGACCGACGTTGATAATGGAGACAGTGCCGTATTTAGCGTCTCCAACCAACCCTCTTGGGCCAGCTTTGATACGGCCACTGGCGCTTTAACGGGTATACCCAGCAATAGCGATGTAGGGCTTAGTGATAACATTGTTATTAGCGTAAGTGATTCGGCGGGTGCCATTGACAGCTTGACGGCATTTGGTATTTCAGTTGTAAATACCAATGATCTACCGCAAATAAGTGGCTCACCAGCACTTACCGTCGCGGAGGATACAAGTTATAGCTTTACCCCGGTGGTGAGCGATGTTGACCTTGGCGATACCGCCACGTTTAGCATTACCAACCAGCCAACCTGGGCCAGTTTTGATACCACGACAGGCTTATTAAGCGGTATACCAGTAAATGATGATGTTGGGCTTAGTAATAACATCGTCATTAACGCTACAGACAGTGAAGGTGCAACCGCAAGCTTAAGCCCTTTTAATATTACCGTAACCAATACCAATGATGCCCCAATCATCAGCGGAACCCCCAATACCACAGTCAACGAGGATAGCAATTATAGCTTCACTCCCGTTATAACGGATGTCGATACCGGGGACAGCGCCGTATTTAGCGTCACCAATCAACCCTCTTGGGCCAGTTTCAACGCCACGACTGGCGCCCTAACCGGCACACCCAGCAATAGTGACGTAGGGCTAAATGAGGACATCGTCATCAGCGTAAGTGATTTGGCCGGTGCCATTGCCAACCTGCCAGCATTTAATATATCAATCGTAAATACCAATGATCTTCCGCAAATAAGTGGCTCACCAGCGCTTACCGTCGCGGAGGATACACGTTATAGCTTTACCCCCACCGTGAGTGATCCCGATGATGACGACAATATTACGTTTAGTGTGAGTAATAAGCCCGCTTGGGCAAGTTTAGATATCACCACGGGTGCATTAACCGGCACCCCAACGAACAGTGATGTTGGCATCGCCAGCGAGATAGTGATTACCGCTAGCGACGATGCGGGTGGCATAAGCAACTTACCGGCATTTAGTATTACCGTCACGAATGTGAATGATGCGCCTGAAATCAGTGGTGCGCCGACCACTACCGCCAATGAAGGTGAAGCCTACAGTTTTACACCGACCGTAAACGATGTAGATAGCAACGACAGTCAAATATTTACCATTGTGAATAGGCCTGTTTGGGCCAGTTTTGATAACGCCACAGGTACCTTAACAGGGACGCCGAGCGAAACCGATATCGGTGTTCATGGCGGTATTCTCATCAGCGTGAGCGACTCAGCCACGGCCTCTGCCAGCTTGGCGGTATTCAGCATTAATGTTAACAACATCAACGATGCCCCCGTCATTAGCGGAACGCCAGAGGCGCTCGCCAATGAGGATGCAAGCTATAGCTTTATTCCCACTGTGGATGACAGTGATGTCGGCGATATTAAGATTTTCAGTATTGTGAATCCACCAGTTTGGTTGACCTTTAACCCCTCCAATGGAGCTTTGAGCGGTATTCCGAGCGATGATGATATCGGCGTTGCCGCAGGTATTATTATCACCGTGACTGATCTCGCTGGTGTCAGCGATAGCTTGCCAGCATTCAGCATCACCGTGATCAACGTGAATGATGTGCCCAACGCAGCAGACGATGCCTTTGTACTGGATCAAAGTGATAGCGGGTACTTATTAGATGTACTGCAAAATGACAGTGATGACGACGGAGATGATCTAACAATTGTGTCCTTCCAAAGCGCTCTAGGCAGCTTAAGCCTTGAAGATGGGCAGCTGCGCTTTGTCTCAGATTTTAGTATTCAAAATGTGGAATTTGAATACCTTGTTAGCGACGGTAATGGCGGCCAAGATTCTGCCACCGTGACACTGGCCATCACCCCGGACGATACCGTAACACCGGGCCCCACGATCACCGTACCCGACGACGTTAGCATCAACGCAAGCGGCTTATTCACCCGTGTAGACCTTGGTATTGCCACAGCCGTCGATGTCGACGGAAATTCACTTTCAGTCTCCCTGATTGACAACAATAGACAATTTACCGCCGGTTCACACAAAGTCTACTGGCAGGCTACCGACGCCAATGACGCAAGTACCGTAGACGTACAAGAAGTCAGCGTGAACCCACTGGTATCGTTTAGCTCAAACCAGCAAGCGATAGAAGACAGTAACCTCAGCGTGCTAGTTACCTTGAGTGGCGAAGCGCCAGAATACCCCCTTATCGTTCCTTACCAAGTGAGCGGCACCGCAGACGCAGGTGACCATAACTTGGTGGATGGCGAACTGACCCTCACATCCACCACAGGCGAAATCAACCTCACCATCTTTGCCGATGGCGTGTTTGAAGAGACCGAGACAATTATTCTGAGCTTTACTGACGCCGTCAATCAGGGCAGCCAAAATACCCATACAATCGAAATCGTCGACGGTAACGTGGCGCCACAAATAGCACTAAGCATTGTTCAAGATGGCGTGCTTCGCCTACTGATTGATCCCGACGGTGGCCTTGTAGTCGTGACCGCAACAGTGAGCGATATTAACCCGGCAGACATGCATAGCTTCACCTGGCAGTTCTTGGATGAAGTTGTAGACCAAGACGATGTTGATAATAGCTTCAGCTTTGACCCCAGCACACTAGTACCAGACCTTTACGATATGAGTGTGCAAGTGCTTGATGACGGCATTCCCTCTGAAGCGGTATCGGGTACCGTGTATTTTGAAATAGCCGACATCCTTCCTACCTTGACAAGTGCGGACAGCGACGGCGATTTGATACCTGATAATATTGAAGGCTTTGGGGATGATGATGGCGACGGCATTCCGAACTATCTAGATAGCGCCGAAATCCCTCCAAACGTCATTCCTAGCGATGTAGGAGAGCAAGGTAGCTTTTTAATCGAGGGGCCTGCGGGAGCCACCTTACGCAAAGGCCGCTTTAGTGCAGGCAATGAAGATGGCGGCGGCGTATTGAGTGCCGACGACGCTGATGCCCAGTTTACACCGGACCCTAGCGCACAGAATATCGGCGCATTATTCGACTTTGTGATTTATGGTTTATCTGTTGCTGGGGACACTTACAGCATCGCATTACCCCAACAAGAAGCCATTCCCGCAGCGGCTCTATACCGTAAATACAATAACGGCGTCTGGATTGATTTTGTCATCGATGATAACAATCAGCTTTTCTCAACGATTGGTGAGTCGGGTTATTGCCCACCACCTGAATCCGCTGAATGGGAGTTAGGACTTACCGAAGGGCATTGGTGTGTACAGCTATCGATTGAAGATGGCGGCCCGAATGACGATGACGGCGAGGCCAATGGTGCAATTGTTGACCCAGGCGGTGTGGCCGTTATTTTAAGTGATAACCATTTTCCGGTGGTAATTGACGATACCAGCGTCACTGAGCTTGATACCTTTATAGAGATAGATGTTTTGGCAAACGACACTGATGAAGATAGCGATATTTTGTCAATAACCACCTCGACGGCAAATATAGGAAGCACAGGTATTAGCAATAGAGGTCAGCTAATTTATACCCCACCTGAAGGTTTTGTTGGCACTGATTCTGTGATTTACAGCATTACCGATGGCAACGGCGGCTCAGCTTCCGGAACCTTGGTAATTGAAATTGTGGAGCCTGCGGTGACTGCGAATCCTGACGCCGGGACGCCTAACGGATCTACCGATCCGAATGCAGGAGGCCGCAGAGCGGACCCTCATAGTGGTGGCGGCTCGGTTAGCTGGATAATATTGATGGTGGCTTGTTTATTAAGCCTTGGTCGCTTTGGCGGAGTGTTTGTTTTTATTGGGGGTCGCAGTTCTCTATTGCGACGCTCATATATGCAGTGGCACCCCAAATTTAACTTATAAAATCGCTCGAAAAACAATTCAAATTGTTGAATCCGTGCGATCTGGAGAAAAAGTCAAGCAAAAAATACTTCGCCACGCAGGCATTACAATGAATGATTCCGAGTTAGAAAAGCTTAGTTGCTGAATTTGTTAAAACTCAGCTAGTAGATGAGCGCCAACCAACACTATTCACCGCAGAAGAGGCTACCAAACGGGAAATCCTGAAACAAGTGACAATCTCACGCCTACAATGCCGCCAAGACAATACTTGGCGAATTTCACGATGTTTTATTTTACGATTGTACTGCACTTTATTTTTAATCATTTATTCCTAACGAATTAAGGAAAAAAGGCTTTAGCAAAGATCACAAAACGAATGGAACGCAAGTGCTACTGGCATGATTTTAAAGTGCGACCACTCTACCACTGAGACAAATCACGTATCAGAGCGCATTTGTCAATAGCGTTTATGTCATTCTTTTGCATGCGACACCTGGAGTAGCCGCCATGAAACGCCATCGTCAGCTCGGAATTTCCTATAATGCCGCTTGGAGGATGAAACAAAATTTCATACTGGTCATAATGGCCTTGACTGTTTTAACACTGTAACGAACGCAGTCTGCGAGCATGACCCAATCGTATGTAGTGGAGGTCGAGTATCTGTCGAAGAATCCGTGTTTTATTGGGTGAATACGGTTTTAGTTAATCTAAAGAGCGCTCTACCCAGTACGCATCACTCAATTACTCACAAATAAGTGCAACGTTACCTTTCGGAGTTTCAATATTTATTTAATCGAATATTCAATTTAGACGATATTATTCCGCGTTTATTTTACATGTCTGTAAAAATACCTCCAGTGCCAGAAAATATTCTAAAATTGACTTAACCTTAATGGTTATTAGGAAGCATTATTACTAGTCCCATTGGGGGGGGAATAGCCAGAACATATTGTCGAATACATTTTTCGAGCGTATAGTCACCAACATAAACAACCACTAGATATCAGAACACCGACATGCCATCAACGCCGAAACTTAACGTTGATAGCAAAAACCATTAAAGTGAACGTACTCCCCGCCAACTATTAAAACAGCTGGTTGACGATTCGCCTAAGGTTTGGTTTCTGCCCTGCAAGAAAGGAAAACAGACAACAGTAATATTGTAACGTTTCTCGACCTTTATAGCATATAAGGTCAAGAATCCAATATTCCTCATCTTCGAAGGCGATCTAGCTCACAAACAAAGATTACACCAAACAAATATAGGGCGGAAATCACAGGACTTTTATTCCTGTGATTTTCACCGTGAAATACATTTAAGAAAAACAAAACAAACAACCCCAATAAAACAATAAAACAATAAAACAATAAAACAATAAAAATACACTAACACAAACAGCCAGTAACGCTTAGAATCCTGCGGCATTGGCTCACACCAAAGAAAAATCTCAATATTATTGAGAGACAGGCAAGCCCAAACAAAACAAAACCGACCAAGAAAACATATTTAAAAATAATCTTTATTCACACTTTTATTTAAATGAAAAGTCAGTCGATAACGAGTCATAATTGGATTTTAGGAGAGTCGCATGAGCGTCATAGCATTACTAGAAAAAATTAAAAGTCGTGACAAGAAAATCATATCAGACAAAAAAATGGCGCTGAATGGCGGCGACTTTTATCAAAAAGTCTGCACAGCAAGCAGCAAACTGAAAGCGCTCGGCATCACTGAGGGCGTTCCCGTACTCGTCAACCTAAATAACGATATCGCTAGTGTCATCAACCTATTTGCCGCATGGAAATTGCAAGCAGCTGTTTTTGTCGGTAACCCCTTCAATCCTATTGACGGGGTCACGAACACTATAGCTAAATTTAAGTTGTACGCAGTGCTAGGCAATAAATCAACCGTCAAAGCCCTTCATAGCTTATTAGTAGGATCTGCGGATGAAAACCAAGCTGAACCCCAATGTCACTTTTCTGATGGGCTGGCCGCGCTAGTACTACAAAACAATCTGCATAACGTAAATACCACTCAACAATTGGAGCGTCATGCGGGCATTGCTATTTTTAGCTCAGGATCCACAGGCGAGCCCAAGGCAATTTTGAATAGCTTTGACAGCATCTTGGAAAACGCCCTCAGCCACGCAGATGCAATAGGCCTGAAGGAAACCGATGTCGTCGGCTGTATTCTACCTATCTTTTATAGCTACGGGCTGGTAGCCAACCTTCTCAGCGCTATCGCAGTCGGTGCCAAAGTGGCTTTACAAAATGCTAAAGCCGGTGCTGAAGAGTCGTGGATGAGAGAAAATCGCGTATCCGTCATCGCACTGACACCATTTTTTGCAAAAGATTTAATTATTACCTCCCCACACCTACGAGTAATCACTATCGGGGGCGACGCACTGCACGCCAGAACGGCTAAAAAGATAAAGAAGAACCACCCGAACTGCGAACTATACAGCACCTTTGGCTTAACTGAAGCGGGACCTCGTGTTGCTACTTGGCGATTTGACAATTGTGAAAATTTCCCAGAGCATCGAGTTGTTCCTCTTGGTGAGCCACTCTCTTGTTGCGAAGTCGAATTAGACGGACACGGGCAACTCATTGTCAACACCAACACAAAAATGATTGGCTATTACAACGGCTACTCCCTCGGGGTTACAATCCCTAATTGGGCAGAAAATACGGTAGAAACCGGTGACTTATTCGAAGAAATAAACGGGAATTACTTCTTCGTAGGGCGCGACAAAGACATTATCGTGCAAAACGGTGAAAAAATATTCCCAGCCTTGGTTGAGATGGTTTTACTTGGGATGGACGAAGTTGAGGATGCGCGAGTTATCGGACTTTCAGACCCAGATAAAGGAGAGGTTGCTGAAGTATTTATTAAAGCTAAGTCAGAGTTATGCAAAGACAAGGTACGCCGCTTTCTACTGTCGCATCTACCCCATGCCTCAATGCCAACCAATTTTCACATGGTCAAAAACATCAGCCGCACCGCAACAGGAAAAAAATCAAGTATCACTCAATTTCGACAACAAATTCAAAAACAATCTGCGTAACGCAGAATCACCAATCTATATATGATAGAGGACTAAAAATGAAATTACTTAACTTAAATAAAGCTGTTATCGCAGCAACCGGAACACTACTACTGTCCGGACTTACAGGCGTAGATGCAGTCGCTCACAGCAATAAAGATAAAAGCACAACAATCCCTGGATATGTTGTACACGGCATCAACACTTATAACGGCAAACCTATCGGTGACTACTCAAAAGTAGCGCCTAATGTCGCTATGATTAATGTAGATCCGGCGATCGAAGAAATTGGATTTTTTCAAGAAGGCTCTTCGGTTTCAGGCACAATCACCGAATCAACTGACCGTAACCTTCCTGTAGCAACAACCCGATCATTTTTTGATTTTTTTAACCCTACAGGTGAGATCGACCCTGCAACAGTTAACATCCCACTGGGCCAAGTCGGCAGCAACTTCTTCGGCTCGTCCGCTGCAGACGACCGCGTTGTTCCTACTGAATACCCTGCGCCAGGCACAGGTCCAATTATTCACCGAGCAAAGCATACCGTAGCCAACCCAACGGTTGGTGACTGGGAAAAAATTTCCGGCTCATTAACTGTAACCAAAAAACGAGATGGCAGTGCCATTGTTAAAGTAACTGTTCGTGACGCATTCCCAAATTCACTGTACACCTTGTGGGATGTCGGCACTAGCTTCCCTCTTTCAGAAAATGAAGCCGGCTATGCAGTCCCTCTTGGTGGACTCCCTAACGTTTTGATGACTGACAAAAATGGCTGCGGATACAAAAAAATTAAAATAAGCTATGATCTACTGCGCGACTGTGAAGCCGGTGCTGAATCATGTACAAGTTATATTTCCGCATTTTATCACTGGGACGGACAGGCGTATGGCGCCTCACCTGCCGCTACTTGGTTCAACGCCCCAACAGGCATATACGCAGGTAACCAGCTTGCTTGGCCAACTTCCGGCGAAGTACTAATCGAACCTCAAACAACTTTCAGCCCTAAAAGACACGGCTGTAAATAAATAGGTTTTTCTCTCCGACCAAGAGCACTCCCCGCTCTTGGTCGACATTAATTACAGACAAGACTTAACTAGATAAGTATATAACTGACAACAACGTGAAAAAAATGAACAACGCAGAATCCATAGAAAAAACAATCAGAGATACTCTCGTCAACCAAATAGCAATGAAGCAAGTGGAGTTTTTGGAGCTGGACGAAGATCTCACACTTGATAGCCTTTCTCAAGCTGAGTTAAGGGTATTCATTGCTGGCGAATACGACGTACCCACAGATATCGTAGCTCTTCCCGTAGCTGCCACTGAAACTTTAGAAGCACTAATTTCACACATTCAAAACGCAACAACAACTGCGGCATAAACACCCACTGCGCTACTAGCATTGATCACTATTGGAAATCAAGATGAACGACGAGTTAGATTTTAACAAAATCACAAGTGAGCTTAGCGGTACAGGGTCGGGAATGATTTCCCACACAGACTGTACAGCCTATATGAGGCACCGCCAGCCAGCATTAGCAATTGACTGGATTAAAGATCACGATTTTGACAAGGGCTGGGTTCATGCTATCCGAGGAATTTCCATCACCGATCCTCATTTCAAAGGTCATTTTGACGATGCAGCCATGTACCCAGGCACAAACCTGACCCAAGATATAAATCAAATCGGCACATTACTATATACGGCTATGTGCGGCCCATTTGACGGTGAAATCACTGCATTTACAAAAATTGACGCACAGTTCGGCCACCCAATCCCCCCTGGTTGCGTTATAGATTTTGCCGTTTGGGCACGTGACCGAGGCGAAGGAAAGCGCATGAATGTCCAGATGGAGGGGAGAGTTCGCGATTTCCCTCATTACGACAAGCCAAACAAATACGGATTGACTTTTGCTCCAGCAATTCGAGTTAAGTCTGAATTAATTCGAGCAAAACGCGCATTATACGATGGCATTTGGATGTAAGTAAGACTGAAGAGTAAAACATAATATGAACCATGCAAGCTACCTGCTAGAACGATACTTTGAAGGCAAAGATAAAGACCGCCCTGAAGTTATCAAGGAAACTTTTTCCAACTCCGCAATTGTTACCTTTGACATTAAAACCGACGTTATTAGCTTTCCCCCTATAATTGAAGGCTCAGACAATATCGCTGCACAGATGTTTGATGATTTCCATCAGAAATTTGAGCACGTCGAAAGCTACTATGTTATTACCGGTGATCGCCCAGAACCAAAAGAAAATCAGATACTGAGTTTGCCTTGGTTGGTGACAATGAAAGAGCGCGAAGGGAACATATTCAGAGTGGGAACAGGGTACTACGATTGGACTTTTGAGAAAAACAAAAGTACCGATGGGGACCAATCCCAATGGCTCGTCAATGCACTACATATATATATTCATGATATGGTAGTTTTTGAAGTGGAAGATCCAAAATACTTGTCCCTGTTACGAAAGAATTATTCGTACCCCTGGCTTAACCGGGATGCACTTATCGCCTCACTGGCTGAAGATCAGCGATTTTCTACCATTTTATCTTTTCATGAAAACCACGAAAAGTCGAAGATGTGCGTGCAAGATGCACTAGTGACTGTGTAAGCGCTTTCGAAAAACATGTTTCCATCTGATATTTTATTAGATGGAAACAAATATATAACAAACTCTAGATTTAACATCCCCTATTAAAGCTTAACATTGACAGCTAAACATTAACTGCGCCTTAACTCACATTAAGCTTAGCCGCAGCATCCTCTCAAAACAAAACCGAAGTTATTCGGCCATATAAATATCCATTTCCGAAAACCCTTTATCTCGCAACGGAATAATCGCTTTGTAATCAGCACTTTCAAAGCAAGCTTTAAACTTTTCAGCACTTTCAAACTCGATCATAAGTGTAATGCTCGGCGAATTAGAGCCTGCGATCGCAGCGACAGTGGCATATTTACCAATAGGTTTTCCACCAAAAGACGCAACAATCGATTGCGCAGCAGCCGAATACTCTTTAGCGGATTCTTTTTCTTCAACATTAACT
>NVXL01000057.1 GCA_002746115.1 Alteromonadaceae bacterium | reverse complement strand
CGGCCAGTTTCTTGACTGTAATTTTCCACGGATTTTGGTAGGTCGTAATGGACGACAAGATGAATATTGGATTTATCTATCCCCATGCCAAAGGCGATTGTGGCCACGACTACGTCGATTTTGTTGGCCATAAAATATAATTGTATTTTTTGGCGTAACGCGTTATCTAAACCTGCATGGTAGGCGGCGGCGTTAATGTTGTTGTTTTTTAAGGTGTTGGCAACTGACTCTGCACTGTGTTGCAAGGTGACGTAGACAATGCCGATGCCATTGGTTTGGGTTCTAATTAAATTGAGTAGGGTGGCGTCTTTATCTTTATTATCGACGGGGATAATACTTAAATCTAAATTAGGGCGATGAAAGCCCGTTTGGAAAATACCGGCGCTATCAATATTAAACTTGTCTGCCATATCTAACTTAACGCGTTTGGTGGCTGTTGCGGTTAGTAATAATACCAGGGGAATATCTAACCATTGGCGGTATTGTGGCAGCTTGAGGTAGTCGGGGCGAAAGTTATGCCCCCACTCAGAGATACAGTGCGCCTCATCGACCACTAGCATGGAGATGGGGACGGCATCGATAAATTGCCGAAAGCGTTCGTTTTTAAAGCGCTCTACCGAGATCATTAATATTTTCAGCTTGCCAGTGCGGGCATCTTGCATTACTTGCTTGTATTCGTCGGTAGTGAGGGTGGAGTCGAGGCTGGCAGCGGCGATGCCCTTTTGCTTGAGAAAGTCGAGCTGATCTTTCATCAAGGCTAACAGCGGTGATACCACTAGGGTGAGGTGGGGCAGTAGGGTGGCGGTAAACTGGTAACACAGGGATTTACCGGAACCTGTCGGGAATACGGCAATGGATGAGTGCCCTTGGGATAGGTGCTCGACAACGGCTTGCTGGCCTTCGCGAAAGCTGTCAAAACCAAAACGTTCGTGGAGCTGGGCTTCTAATGTCATCAATTCATCTCTGCTTTTGTGCATTTTGTAAGCTAGGGAGGGTCTGGGTTTAATCAGGGGCTCCCGGAGCCTGTGCAATAGTTTGAGATGTTAATCGGTTTTGATACGGTAGGGGTACTTTTTTGCCCTTATCTAGCGGAGTAARCCAGGGCTTTGTGAGCGCTTGCTAGCTGTTGTGAGCTGACGAATAGTGCTCACTAAAGTTCTCAAATATTTCTTTGGRAGTTGCYTTTGGATCNTTAGATCCTAGCATGGCTCTAGTGCAGTAGGGTTTTTGTCAGTTTTTTTCGYGTAATATTTTTTGGGTTTCTATCAATCSATWGTCCCTAATTTTGTTTGATTTCATCATTTGACGAATAAATATATAAAGCGGAATTGTGAAAACTAATAGGGCTACCCATGTAAACATTGACTGCCTCCTTTTGTTATTTTGACTTATTATCGCCCGGCATGGGCGTTACTTAATAAGGCGGAATCCCCTTGTTGGGTACTCACCTTTAACTTACAGGGGCGACATTAAACGCTAACTGTTAGTGAATGGCAAGGGGGATCGCCTGGCGTCCATTATTTATGAGCTTATGGTTTTGTTGTGGTTGTAGGCATATGCCTACATTAAATGTCCAAGGGTGTCGGGCTAATAAATAAGGAGTGATACAGCAGTATAATTGGCCTGAATAAGCTTGTAGGAGTGTTGGTATATACGCCCGCGATGATACTCAGCGATATTGTAAGGCCGAGTATAATTCGCTGAGTATTTG
Organism: Alteromonadaceae bacterium; assembly: GCA_002746115.1. Taxonomy (GTDB): domain Bacteria; phylum Pseudomonadota; class Gammaproteobacteria; order Pseudomonadales; family Cellvibrionaceae. Next base: position 26,283 of record NVXL01000057.1, on the reverse strand, counting down.
TTGTCTTGTGAGTCTTGAACGCTTAGGGGGATGCGTGCCTTTAGCTTGTTGGCAGCCCCTTCTCGGCGTTACAGCATGATGGGGAGCTGCACTTTAATACTTGTGCCGTAGCCTTTATCTGAAGTGACTTCAATGTGCCCTTTATGTTGCTCAACAATCCCATAGGCGATGGATAGCCCTAAACCCGCGCCTTCACCTACTTCTCGTGTGGTATAAAACGGATCAAACATTTTCTTTATGGTTTCGCCTGACATACCGCAACCGCTGTCTTTAATCTCGATAGTCATAGAGCCCTGGGGCTGGTTGCTTGTCATACTTACGGTGACAAGGCCTTTCTCTCTAGGGGTTTGCTTATCCCAGATTTGTTTTTCGATGATCGCCTGGCAGGCATTGATCATCATATTCATAAACACTTGATTGAGCTGGGCGGCGTGGCAAAATAACTCCGGGTCATCTCCGCTGACAAAGGAGAAATTGACGCTTTCACCGTAGGAAGATTTTACAATGTTAACGCAAGAGCGGATGCCTGCTGCTAGGTGGTCGCATTTATATTTGGACTCATCTAAACGAGAGAATAGCCGAAAGCCTTCAATAAGAGCCTTAATTCGGGAGTTGCCTTCGTGCATGCTGGATAAGTCAGAGGCTAGGTTGCCAAACTTTTCTTCAAAGGCAATAATCACTTCTTCGTTATCGTCCCCAGCAAGTTCGATAAGGAATAGTTTAAACTCTTTTAATTTTCGATCCAAGTTGTAAGCACTGGTTTGAGTCATGTTACTTGGATTGTTAATTTCATGAGCAAGACCTGCGACTAGGGTGGACAGGCTTGACATTTTTTCAGCATGTACCAGTTGGCTTTGCGTCTGTTTTAATCGCCCTAAATTGGTCTGTAATTGACGGTTGATGCTGAGTAAATTTAGGTGTGTATTGACGCGAGCAAATAGTTCTTTCTTGTCGACGGGCTTAGTTAAAAAGTCGTTGCCACCCACTTCGTAACCTTTGGCAAGATCATCGATCTGAGATTTAGCGGTTAAAAATAATATTGGCAGTGAGTCTTGAGTTTTGGTTTCACGCAGTTTTTTGCATACCTCGTAGCCTGACATTCTAGGCATCATGATATCGAGTAATATCATGTCAACTTGATTAGCGCTACCGTCGGTGGCTTGTAGAAACTCTAGGGCTTGCTCCCCGTGGATACATTCACTGATGCGATAGTGTTTTAATGATAGTAAATTTTTGATTACCTGACGATTGACTGGCTCGTCGTCAACGATCAAAATATGAAAACCGTTGGTGTCGGTGGTTTTGGGAGAGTCGTTATTTTTGATGTTCGAAGATTTTTCCGCCGCCGATAATTGACCTGTTAAATGTGTGGCTTCGCTTTCTATAATTGCCTGATCCGGGCTGTATCTGGTGTTGTCATCGACCGAAGGTTTTGTGTTTATGTTGTTGGCTTTTTTGTCGTGGCTGATTTTGAGAGCAAAGCTAAAAGTGCTACCCTGGCCGAGTTCGGACTCGACTTTGAGTTGGCCCTTATGTAGCTCGATTAATTGTTTGGTTACTGTCAGGCCTAAACCGGTACCGCCATAACAGCGACCGTCGGAGCTGTCGATTTGCTCAAATGCTCGAAAGATTTTACCTTGTTGATCGGGTGCAATGCCGATGCCGGTATCATTAACGCGTATCCATAATAGTTCGCCCTCTGCCTCGGCTGAGAGCGTCACAGCTCCTTCATGGGTGAATTTTATAGCGTTGCCGATAAGGTTGTATAGAATTTGCTGCAAGCGGTCTTCGTCAGCTAGGACATAGAATTGATAGCGATTAATTTTGTTGATTAGTTTGATACTTTGAGCGTTGATGAGTCCAGCGGAGACGCTCATGATGGTGTCACTAATGCTGTAGAGGTCAACCGCTTGTATGTTGAGCTTGATACTTCTTTCTTTTAGTTTAGAAAAATCCAGAATATCATTCACTAAGTGGGATAGCCGTTTACCGCTATTGGCTATCATGGCCAAGTTGGTATTCGCAATCTGAGGTAGTGGTCCTGCGACACCTTCTATAAGTGATTCCGATAAACCAATAATGCCATTCAAGGGTGTGCGCAGTTCGTGTGAGGTGTTGGCTAAGAACGCGTCTTTTACGGTGTTGAGGTCGCGTAGCTTTTTGTTGAGCTGTTGTTCATCTTTGGTGCGTTTTTGCTGAAGGTGGGTATAAAAAACCAAAGCGATTAAACTTAGAAAAACGATGCCGTATAACAGTCTCGCCCACCAAGTCGCCCACCAAGGTGGCAAGATGGTGAGTTTAATTGTGCGTGCTATCTCGTTCCATAAACCTTCGTTGTTAGCGCTTTTTATTTGAAATATATAGTGGCCCGGGTCAATGTTAGTGTAGGTGGCAATGCGGCGGTTACCAATGAGGTTCCAGTCTTGGTCGAAACCGTCCAATTTATATTTGTATTGGTTTTTACTTGGAATGTCAAAGTTAAGCGCTGCCATTCGAAAGGAGAATACGGATTGGGTGTGATCCAATGTAATCGTCTTGATATGGCTTAGAGCACCTTTTAAGGGTGATATTACGTCTGCCGCGTCAAATGTTGGTGATGTGAACCTTTCAACTGGGACGGACTTGTTGAAGATTAAAAAGTCGGTGACCATTGTGGGAGGAATGTAGGTGTTCTTAAACATGTTATCTTGTTTAATTATCGTGACGCCATCGACGCTACCAAAGACTAGCTCGCCATTCCGGGTTTTAAAATAGGCCGGGTGGTTGAAGTTGTTACCTAGGAGGCCGTGATCTTTGCTGTAGTTGGTAAATTTTTGGGTTTTGGGATTGAAGCGGGAAATACCGTTACCCGTGCTAAACCACACCATATCGTCGTTGTCTATTAATATGCCGACGACGGAGTTGTGCGCTATACCCTCTTTGATAGTGTAGACGCGGTAAGTGTCGCGCTCTCTATCCCAGTAGTGTGCGCCACCGCCTTCGGTACCGAACCACATGTTGCCTAAGGGGTCTTCTCGGATCGAACGAATGGCCCAGCGGTGAGGTTTGATGGTTTGCTCGCCCTCGGGGCTAAAGTATTCTAGCTTGAGCGAATCTTCTGTTCGTTCTTGTTGTGGGGAGCGAAATAAGCCGTCATCGGTGCCATACCAGAAATCACCAAGGTGATCTTGTTCAATAATGAGCACTCTGCCTGGTTTTGGTTTGTGTGGTGCACGTAATTGGAAGCGCTGAAAATCATCGCTATCTCTGCGCCAGCGATGCAAGGCACCACCGTTGCCGCCAATCCAAATTTCATTGTCTCGGTCTTTAAATAAAGACCATACTTCCCGGTGAGCTAGGCTATTCGGGTCGTTTTTATCGTGAGTATAATTTTGGGTAACTTGGCCGGTGGCGAGGTTTAGTCTGTCTATCCCTAGCCAAGGCGTGCCAAGTAAGACCTCGTGTTCGTTTATCGGTAGAATTGAGCTAATTGATTCGGTGGTGATGGAGTAGGGGTTATCGCCGTCTGGTTCGAAGCTTGTGACATTCCCCGTTGCCCTGTCAATATGGTTAAAACCAGATTGGGTGCCTACAAGTAAGTTGCCTTGTTGGTCTTCCGATAAGGAGAGTACGATGGACGAGTTAAGGCTGTTGGCGCTCCCGGGAACACTGTGCAAGTTCTCGAAGGTACTCGCGTAGCGGTCAACGCGAGCGAGGCCATTCGGCATGAAGCCTACCCATAGTCCGCCTGAGGCGTCGCGAAATACGCGGGTACTGATTCGTTGGCTGTGGCGCTCAAAAATACTATAACGCTGGAAGTCGCCAGTGCCCCACCGATAAGTGGCGAGGTTGTGCGCGCCACCGCCAGCAAACCAAAGCGATCCGTGTTCACCGGAGAATATATCGCTAATGTGATTTGATGTAATGGCATGCTCGTAGCCTTGATCGCGCTCACTTTTCCATATGTGACGGATCATTTTATTGGATTCTGGAATATATTGGTTGACGCCGAGGCCGTCTGTGCCAAGCCAAATGGCGCCGGAGAGGTCTTCGTTGATACTGACAATATGATTGTGGCTGAGCGAGTTATCGTCCTTAGGTTTGTGGCGAAAGCGTTCGATGACATTGCCTTGTAGCGGGTCAAATAGATCTGCGCCTTTCCCAGCATAACCTAGCCAAAGCAGTCCTTTAGAGTCGCCAAACAGGGCGCTAATAGTATTACTGGCGATTGAGCTGTCGTTGTTAGTGTCGTGGGTGAAGCGTTTAAAGCTCTCGGTCTCAGTGTTATATCGGTTGAGCCCGTTACCCGCAGTGCCGACCCAAAGGCGCCCGTGAGCATCGACTGTTAGTTTCGTAATACTGTTGTGGCTAATGCTTTGTGGGTCGTCTGCGCTATGGTTGAAACGTTTAAAGCCGCCACTTGCAGGGTCAAACCTGTTGAGCCCCCAGTAGGTTGCGACCCAAAGATGCCCTTGGTGTACCAGTAAGTCTGTAATACTGTTGGTGCTAACGGTGGTTCTGTCGCTTTGTTCGTAGGTATAGGGTTTGAATGTGTAGCCGTCGTAGCGGACTAATCCTTTATTGCCGCCAAACCACATAAAACCTTGCTCGTCTTGAGCTATCGCACTGATTTCGCCAACACTAAGTAGTGTGGGGTCGTCATAAACTTTAAATTGCAAGTTGGGGTTAATAATTGTTTGAATACTTGAGGCGTCGCTGTCCTCGCTGCTCGCGCTACTTAACCCCGAAGCGAGGAGGAGTATGAATACGGCTAGCAGGGTTTGAAGCCGCGTCAACAAGGTTTTATGCATTGGCTTAATCAAGCCACTTTGCATAGTGGCGTCTTTAAACTAGGTTCAATCAGTATAGGTGATCTAGGCATAGGTGAGAGCTCGCTAACGAAAGATTTATCTTTCTGTGATGTGTGAAATTTTGAGTTAAAAGCTGCTATTGAGCAGGGCATCAGTATTAGCTTACGTGTAAACATTGTTTTTACCTTGGGCAATTTATAAGCCTGCTCTAATGGCGAGCGAGAAAGGTCATCCCGTGATAGCAGCTCTAGGCTATTAGCGTTTATTTGGCGTGTTTTAGTAGATATGAAGATACCTATCTAAGGCAAAAGAAGCGCGATCTAAGGCAAAAGAAGCGCGATGATAAGTAAGGCACAGCTTAAAATCAATAAAGAATCGAAGATAAGTAGCTGTGCTCGGTCAGCTTTAGCTCCGTCAATCGTACCTGTCTTATGGATGTGTGCTCGTGAGCTGTGCTGATTAGTTGTTTGTGTTGGCTGTCATTATTCTGTCAGAATGACCTTGAGTGCAACACGCACAGCTAAGCTGATGAAACGGTTAAGGTTATTTGTTACGTCTACTGCTTATCTCCCTCCTCATAGCCATACGGGTACTTGACACCTGTAATGTTTCTTTGTAATCTGCCTAAAAACGAGCTAAGGCGCCCCAAAAGCACGACGAAGTGCATTTGGTCGCAAGGGTGAATCACTCAACTCCGCTTGATAGCGGTTTGCTTACGGAAGGGTGTTTCTCTTGAGTCGGTGTCTGGTATGCGATGAGGAGGGGTGGCGGGTGTGTTTTGGCGCGTATATAAAAATAAAATAATAAGGCTTGTTTATATGCTCTATCCATCCCTTGATGGCTTAAGAACAGAGCATGAAAACTATAACTATAACTATAACTATAACTATAAAAAACTATAATTATAAAAGCATATAACTATAAAATAGTAGCGTTAGGAAGAGGCACCCATGTTAAAAGTGTTACTCGTTGATGATCATACCGTTGTGAGACAAGGTATGAAGCAAATACTTGAAAGTAAATTTGGCCCGATCGAATTTGGTGAGGCGATAGATGGTGTGCAAGCTCTCTCGAAAATACGGCAGCAAAAGTGGGATCTTGTATTTCTAGATATTAGTCTGCCGGATGCTAGCGGCGTACAAGTGTTAAAGAAAATACAGATTTGTGACGCTTCGTTACCCGTTCTTGTGTTAAGTAACTACCCCGAATCGCAATATGCGGTGCGCCTTCTAAAGGCTGGAGCTGCGGGTTATTTATCCAAAGATGCTGAAGAAGATGATATCGTTAAAGCGGTTCAGCTCGCTTGTAACGGCCGAAAGTATGTCAGCTCCAGCGTGGCGGAGTTGTTGGCTAGTCAGCTAGAAAAAAATAATGACGATAGCGATAATCGTCACGAAAAACTCTCTAACCGGGAGTATGAAATATTTCTCGAGCTGGCCGAGGGTAAACGTGTTACCGATATCGCTGATAAGTTGAGGATTAGCTCTAAAACTGTATCGACGCATCGAGCAAGGATTTTCCAGAAGATGGATTTCCCTAACAATGCGGGTTTGGTTTTATATGCAAATGAAATGTGTCTGTTAAATTGATTAATAGATGAACAGTTATTTTCGGGCAGATTGTTTTGAGTGTTGTTCGTAGTATTATATATTTTTGGCTTTCAGCTTTTACCTTCAGTAATTGTTACGCGGGTGAAGTCGTAGGCGCTCTGCCTGATAACCTGGGGACTCTGGTCTGGGTCGGTGTTGCGTTGGCTGTATTGATTTTTGGCTTGTTGCTTGTCTGGAATAGGCAACTCCATTACAAGATGAATGTGAGAACTAAGGAGATTGAAAACTCGCGTGAAGAAATACGTAAGTTGGCGCTCCATATGGACTTTGTTCGAGAAGAGGAAAAAGCTCGGCTTGCTAGAGATATACATGACGACTTAGGCCATACATTAACGGACTTGACGATGGGTATTCGACGACTTGGGCGTAGTTTTGCAAAAAGTGAGCTCAGCGAGGCGGTGCGTGAGAATTTAGATAGCCAGCTTAGCGGAATTAAAAGCCTTGTGCGCGAAGCTTCGGATACCTCAAGAAAAATTATTTGCGACCTTAGGCCAAGCGTACTTGAAGATTTTGGTTTGCTTGCAGCGATAGAGTGGTTAGCGCAAGAGTTTGAGGTGCATCATGGCGTGAATTGTACTGTGAATGATGATATCGCACATTTCAACTTAAGCAATGAAGCTTTGATAGCGCTTTTCCGTATAGCGCAGGAGTCATTAACAAATGTCGCTAAGCATGCCAATGCCAGTAACGTCAAAATTGCGCTTTACGCAGATAAGCAAAGTATCCATTTGGAAACCGTGGATGACGGTAAAGGCTTGAGTGTCTCATGGCACGAAAAGCAGGAGTCATTCGGAATTAAGGGGATACGAGAGCGCGTAAAAGCGTTTGAGGGCACGACGCTTCTTGGGAATAATGAGCAGCAGGGAGGGGCACATTTGAAAGTCTCGCTACCACTTAAAAATACCTATGACTGCGCAGCTTACGGGGTTTCAAGCGGTAAGTCTTAAGTGATTTTAAGTGTTTTCAATAGGTTAGTGGCTAAATATGAGTACTAAACCATAGTTAAGCCTCCTATACTTTAATTTGGGTTTTTTAGTGATTAAATCAGGTGTCCGTATGGGCTTCAAAGCGCTTTGCTTTTTGTTTTGTTACATAGCCTGCCAGTTCAGTGTTGCACAGGTTGCAAATGAGGCGGCACCCCCTCTAGGGGAACGGGATGTCCAAATGCTTCGCTTTCAGGCAGTTGATGACGAAGTTCTCGGCTCTATTGGTGAAATCCGTGCTATCACACAGGACAAACAGGGGTTTATGTGGTTTGCCGGACCGAATGGTTTAGCGCGCTATGATGGCTACTCGGTTAAGCTCTACCTTCACCAACCTGATAAGCCTGGTGAGGAGACTACTTCTGTCAGTACTAATGCTCACAATGACTTGCTTGTCGATAAAGGCGGCTTTTTGTGGGTGGCCAGCTATTGGGGGCTTAATCGCTACGACCCCACTCTTGACCAATTTACCCGCTATCTAACTGATCCAGATGATCCGACGAGTATTAGCAATAATAGTGTCATGAGTTTGATTCAGGGGCAGGATGGCAGTCTTTGGATCGGCACCGCAGGCGGAGGCTTGAACCGCTTTAATTATGATACCGAGACGTTTGAACGCTTTTGGCATGACGAAGATGACCCCGATAGCCTAGGGAGTGATGCCATTACGGATCTATTTGAGGATAACGAGGGTAACATCTGGGTTGGGACTAAAGACAGAGGCCTAGACCGTTTTAATCCATCGGCTTCAAATATTCGGTTCACGCACTACCCGCATGTCCCTGAGAAAGCGGATAGTTTGAGCCATAATAATGTGATCAGTATTGCCGCAGATGAGTATGGTCAAATTTGGATTGCGACCATATATCAACTCAATCGTTTTGATAATGGTAATTTTGTTCGCTATAAAATGGATTTGGGAAGTCGAAACAGGCTGAATACCGATAATAGCAACAATATTTATCTCGACCATCAAAATCGCTTATGGATTCCTGGAAAGCCACAAGGTTTACATGTTTACCGCCCTAAAACAGATGATTTCTATCGCTATGTCAATCATGAGGTTGGTCTTCCGTCAAATGAAATTACCACGATGTATAGTGATAATGCCGGTGGTTTGTGGTTAGGGCATAAGCCTTATGGCGTGAGTAAAATAGATCGTTACGCGAGTGCCTTTCATAATTATACCCACGTTCCTGGCGACGATAATAGCTTGAGCTCTTCTGACGTGTTAGCTGTGGCTGAGGATGAAAACGCTAACCTTTGGGTGGGGACTTCTGACGGGTTTAATTTTATTGATCGCAAATCTGGGCGCGTGACTCGTTACATGGCTCGTGACGACGGCTTGCCGAGCAATGCAATCACCGCCTTACTTGTCGATAGAAAAAACCTAGTTGATGGCGAAGGTAATTTATGGATAGGCACGCCATGGCGTGGCATCACCCGTTTTGGCTTGGAATCAGGTCGCTATACACATTACTTACCTGGTCCAGACGGTAACTCTGGGTTAATGAATAACGAAATCTGGTCTTTATATAAAAGCTCGGATGATCAGATGTGGGCGGGGGCGAATAAAGGTTTTTTGCATCGCTATGATCGTGAACAAGATAAATTCTCAGCGCTTAAGGTTGCACCGCCGAATAAGCAATACCCATCTCGAATTTTGGCCTTATATGAAGATAACCTTGGGGAATTATGGGTCGGCTCAGACGACGGCCTGTTTACCGTTAGCAGTCCGGGTGGGCAGTGGCGGGTACGTCATTTTCCTGAGCATAGCGACCATATAATTGACTTAAGTGTACCAGCCTTAAGAGCTATATCGCAGGATCTTCGCGGCAGTATGTGGTTTGGTACTGAGGGTGGTGGTCTCAATGTTTGGGATAAGCGGGCTGACAAATTTAGAGTTTATTTGGCCGCTGACGGTCTAGCCCACGATACTATTGCGGGTATTGTTGAGGATGATCAGGGCAATATGTGGTTTAGTACGAGTAACGGAATATCGCGTTTTAATCACGAAACGGATACCTTTCAAACCTATAGCAAACGTCATGGTTTGCCCGGAAATCTATTTAACCACTCCGTATTTTTGAAAACGGTAACGGGGGAGTTGGTTTTTGGCGGTGTTGGAGGGGTAAGCATTTTTGACCCAAACAATATTTTTGAAAATAAACGTGCGCCAGAAGTGGTTATCACCGACTTCCAAGTGTTTAATAAACCTTTGGCGATTCAGCGTGATAAAGAAGATGAATACTCGCCCCTAAAACAGGCAATTACTCACACTAAGTCGATTGTGCTTGATCACCACCAGTCGGTATTTTCATTTTATTTCTCGGCGTTAAATTATGATATTCCTGAAATGAATCAGTACGCCTATAAAATGGAAGGCTTTGATCAGGATTGGAATTACGTCAATACACGACGCACTGCAACGTATACTAATTTAAACCCCGGTCGTTACGTATTCAACGTCAAAGCCTCAAATAACGAAGGGGTTTGGAGTGAGTCGTCGGTTGCTATTGACATTGTGATATTACCACCTTGGTGGGATACTTGGTGGGCAAAGGTATGTTACTTAGTGTTATTCGTTGCATTTTTTGCCTTAGTTATTTACACCATTCTGCAAAAGCGTAGCGCAGAAGGTGAGCGTAAAGTTAATCAAAAATTACGGGATTTGGACAAGGTTAAGGACTCCTTTTTAGCGAATACTTCACATGAATTACGCACGCCTCTCAACGGGGTGATTGGTTTATCTGAGTCGCTTATCGCTGGGGTAGCGGGGACTTTACCTAAAAATGCTGTGGATAATTTAGAACTGATCGTGAGCAGCAGTAAACGCTTAGCATATTTAATTGACGATATTTTAGACTTTACAAAGCTCAAAGGGCACTCGCTGAGCCTGAATAGAACTTCGATTGATTTGCGTCGCTTGGTCGAGTCAATATTTAAGCTCACGCATCCCTTGTTAGAGACTAAGTCGATTGAGCTGACAAATAACGTTGATAAGTTTTTACCTTCGTTTTTAGCGGATGAAAATCGTTTACAGCAAATTCTATGTAATCTTGTAGGTAATGCCATAAAGTTCACCAATGAAGGGCAGGTGAGTGTCAGCACCTTAATGATAGATGGTTTGTTGTGGATTGAAATTGCGGATAGTGGTGTCGGTATTTCTGAAGAAAAACTCGAAGATTTATTTACCCCAGTTGAGCAAAGTAGCCGCTTTCAAGATAAGTCAGCAGATGTGCTGGAATACGGTGGAACAGGGTTTGGTTTGACTGTGAGTAAGCAGTTGGTCGAGTTGCACGGCGGTTTGATTGATGTGATTTCAAGAGAGGGGCTCGGAACCAAGGTCCGATTTTCGCTAACGCATTCCAATAAGGTGATGCTAGATGAAGACAGTATTGCCCTTGAGTTGGCTATTAAGGAGGCTGGTTCTAACCCTGGTTCACAAGGCGTCACTGGTGGGGCGGGGTGGGCGAGCTTTACGGGTGGCGCAGAAGCTGCCAATAAAGGGCTTACCGGCGAGCATGATGAAAATACGGTTTTGGGGAAAAGACAGTATCATGTATTAGTCGTTGATGATGAGCCAATTAATCGCAAAGTTTTGCAGAACTTGCTTTCGTTTATTCCGTGTCGAGTGAGTGAATGTGCTACCGGAATGCAGGCAATTAACCTGCTCAATACCAATGTAAGTGATGACGCAGACAAAATTGATTTGGTATTGCTCGATATTATGATGCCGGGGATTAATGGTTATGACGTTTGTAAGGCTTTACGTAAAACATACTCGGCAAACGAGCTGCCTATTGTCTTTTTAAGCGCTAAATCTCAGGTGAGTGATTTGGAGGCTGGTTATGCTGCCGGTGGGAATGATTTTCTTAATAAGCCAATTGCGAAAGAGGAGTTGTATGCGCGCTTGAAAACGCATCTTAAGCTATTAGATGTACACAGCCGTATTGGTAAAGAGGTGGCGTTACGAACCAAGGAGCTAGAACGATCATATTATGAACTCAAGCAAACGCAAGGTCAGTTGTTGCAGGCGGAAAAAATGTCTAGCCTTGGTACCTTGGTTACGGGAGTGGGGCACGAAATTAATAATCCAGTGACTTATGTAAATGTTGCTGCAGCTAATATAGAGCAAGATCTATTTAACTTCCAAGAGTATGTAGGTCAGTTAGTGGGCGATGAGCAGAAAGATGTCGCGCAATCCTTCTCTGAGCGCTTTGAGCGCATGTCTGAGCATTTATCTTCTTTGCAAAACAGCACGCAACGCATTAATGAAATTGTGGGAAATCTGCATACTTTTTCAAACGGTGGCGAGTCTTCTTTACCTGTGGACGATAGTTACGGCACTGAAGTGTCGTGCATCAGTGAGGGTTTGATCAGTACTTTGGAGTTGGTCAGAGCTAATTATAAATCTGACATACATTTTGACTATGACATTAAGGATGACCCGGAAATCCCATGCAGTGCACCCGAGCTGAATCAAGTCTTTATGAACTTGATGCTTAATGCTTGCCAGGCGATGAGTCAGCTCGATACGAAGGATGATGAGAACAGAGAGCCGATGAAACTTCATATTGTTATGGAGCGAATACACTCAGGAGAGAGAGGTGAAGAGTTAGGTATCTCTTTCAAAGATAATGGTTGTGGCATGACGGATGAAAGCATTCAGCGTATATACGAACCCTTTTTCACAACCCAGCCTGATGGCAAGGGTGTTGGCTTGGGAATGTCTATCAGCTTTGGTATTGTTGAGCGACACAATGGTAGATTTGACATTGAATCTTCACTAGGTAGCGGCACGTTAATTCGTTTATATTTACCGCTGAATTAGATGTTAGTGTTTACAGGTAGGTACACGCTAATTTCTATATTATATTATTCAATAAAACCTCGATATAAAACCTCGATATAAAACCTAAAAACTAGCCTAGTATTTGCTCAAAAACCCAAAAGGTACGATCTGCTCCTTAGTTGTAGGGGCTTACTTACAGTAAATGTGGGGGTTTGTCGCCCCTCTTTTGGGTCAAAGCTGATAGATCGATTTTATATTCCACCGCATAATGTCAATCAACGAATAGCTTATAAGAACAGTAAACAAAACAACATAATTGTATAAAGCTTAATCGGATAAAAAATTTCAGATTGTCGCTTACTCTAAAAGCGCTGTCATAATAGGTTTCTTTGTGTGGTTAGGGGAGTGAAAAGAAATTTTTACTCCCCGTTTTTTTGCCTTTTTTCTGTAAAATTTCTCTTTGCCCCTCGTTATCTATTTTTTAAATCACTGAAATTTGTCAGGCAAGTCTGACAGGAGTGTGCTTTTCGCTCAATTGCTTAGGTAGGCTTTGTGATGTCTGGGTGGGCGTAAGGGCTCGTTAGTCGTGCAGAGAAGCCTCTAACGGGGGTAATCGTCGAAATGTCGACTGAGGCCTTGGTGTGATATTGTTGGCCGATGGGGGGTGGCCGGGCATCTATAGTGCTTTGTAGGGCGTGGTCAGGTCGACATTACCCCACAATCGTAACCTTGAATATATATTTAGCGCCGCACTTTTTAGGTGTGGGCTAAGGGGCGGGTGTGGTGTTCGGATATTGAATATTGTATCGGTTTTGAAAATGATGTCGGCTCTGAATTTTGTATGGATTCAGTTGTGGTGCTTTGAATTGAATCCAGATGTGTTTTAGTAATTTCAACACCAGCATTTCTAAGTAACTCAGCGTAGACCTCTGGGTGGTGTAGGCAAACCCGAATGAGTCTATCCATTGCGACGCTTTGGGATACTTCTGCACGTTCGTATTTTGAAAATGCATTTCTTCCTCCGCCAAATACCAATGCGGCTTTCTCTTGTGTTAATCCTAAGCTAGATCGGGCTTCGTAAATTTCTTTTGAGCTAAGAAGACCGTCAGCAAATTTTATTGCGTCTCGAATCGAGATGTCATTTAATATATTTTGAGCTTTGCTTGTAAACTCTTTATTACAGCTTGAACATATGGAGAGCTGCTGGGTGACTTTTAGTGTTTTACCTTTGTGGGGTATCTCTTCCTGAATCTGATGTAAGTGAATATTACTAGAGTCGCAATATTTGCAGCTGTTTTGAATGATTTTTTTTGCAGTCTTATTTTGTTCTGGAATTTTTTTTTCGATGCGGCTGTCAGCCGTTATTGTCATCTCGTCGTTGTTTGAGTTGTTAGTTCTGGAGTAGGGGAGGCTCGTGTCTGTAGTCATAACGTTTCTCTAATGCTGGGCTTTATATGGGATATGCCACAACATTTATTTGGATAAACATATTTTATTTAGGTGTGTTAGTTGTGAAAAACCCGAGGCTGAAAACTCAGCCTCGGGTTTGAGCGTTGATCTAAAACACTAAGGGGTGATTAGTTTGCCCAAAGTCTATTTAACAACTCAACTTTCTTAGGTTCGAATGATCTCCACTCTCCCCAACCGCCAGTGTTGTGAACTGGATCGTACGCGTGTCCGTAAAGACCACCAGTGTCGCCAGACTCTGGGTTCAGAGACCAGTAACAACCTTTGATGTCTTCTTCGATCATGTAATCAACAAATGCGTTCTGCCATTGCTCATCAACAGTAGAGCTACCACCTAGGTGTGCCCAACGGTTGCTGTCGCGTGCATCAGCTGTTCCACCAGGCCACTGCATGTTGCCGCCGAATTCACCGACAACAATTGCATAACCTTGATCACGTAGATAACCGAAGTGCTCTTCCCAACCGTCTTTCAGCAACTGGTCGTTGATTACAATGTTACAGTTCGCATCACCAGCTTCGTCACCTTCTAGACCAGCACATTGTGGCTGTGCAGGATCCATAAATTGACGCTGTACGAATACAGAAGGGCCGTAGGTATGTGGAGATAGTACTAAACGGCTTTTAGGAATGTTGAGTTCGTCAGTGCGTTGTTCGTAGAAGTTTTCACCCCAGTTCGGGTTAGAAGCGTCATCACCGTGTGGAACTTGGTCGCCGTTAGACAGACCAGAACCGATACCTTCAACAACAATTAGTACGTTAGGGTTAACTTCGTTGATCGCCGCGAAAGCACGCTCAGATAAGCCTTTCCATTCTGACCAAGTGTAATCCCATGGCTCGTTGAAAATATCGATACCAAGGATGTTATTAACGTTAAGAGTTTGAGCAAAACCTGCAAGCTCACGCAAATCGTCTAACCAAAGTTCCTCGTTATACTCATGAACAGTAACACCAGGCTGGTTACCGCCACATGCATATTCTTCACGTGTAAAGTCGTAGTTCTCGCGATCCCTATCAGCATAAGGAGGTTGAGAATCTAAACGACCCGCACGCCAGCCAACATAGTTGGAGCAAGAGTGGATATCGAGGATCAATTGGATGTTGTTTTGATCCGCAAGCTTGATGAAGTCAATCAACTCTTGACGAGCGTTGTCAGCAACGACAGAAGGGTGGTTCTTCAGCATTGGTGCGCGACCTTGTGGGTCGTTTGCATCAAGTGTCTGAGGTGCAATAGGAAGACGAACAACTGTAATTCCCTGTGCGATTAGCTCGTTCATATCCTGTTGGATAGTACGACCAGTACCTTGACCRCCGTTAGCCCAGAAGGTGTTGCCCATGTAAAGTTCCATGGGTGCGCCRCTTGGGTTAGTTKGATCATCTGATGGCTCATGACGGCCTTCAAGACCGAACCAAGCACCACAGTTCATAGCTACTTCAGTACCATCTTTGGTGATATCACCGTTAGAATCTACACGGAATACACCTTCACTTGAAGGAGTAGCTGTAGGAGTAGGTGTTACGTCAGGATCTGGAGTCGGAGTTGGGTCTGTGCCGTTGAAACCCCAAAGTCTATGGAGAAGATCGACTTTCTTAGTTTCCATCTCTAGCCACTCACCCCAGCCGCCAGTGTTGTTGATTGGATCGTAAGCGTGGCCGTAAAGACCGCCGGTATCGCCAGATTCTGGGTTAAGAGACCAGTAACAACCTTCGATGTCACGCTCAAGGGCGTAATCAACGAAAAGATCCTGCCATTGCTCATCGACGTTAGAGTTACCTAGGTGTCCCCAGCGTTGCTGGTCGCGTAGATTAGAAGTGCCACCAGGCCATTGCATGTTACCACCGAACTCACCAACGACGATGGCGAAGCCTTGGTCACGCAAATAACCGAAGTGCTCATCCCAACCGTCTTTGATCAGCTGAGCGTTGCCTTGGATTTCGATTCTACAGTTTGCATTACCGGCTGCGTCGCCTTCAAGACCACTACACTCTGGTTGTGCTGGGTCCATAAATTGACGCTGTACGAATACAGATGGGCCATAGGTGTGTGGAGATAAGATTAGGCGTTCTTTAGGGATGTTGAGAGGGTTGCTACCCTGCCCGACGAAGTTCTCACCCCAGTTCGGGTTAGATGCTTCTACACCGTGAGGTACGCTTTGGCCGCCAGATAGGCCGGAACCAATACCTTCAACAACAACAAGTACGTCTTTGTTGATTGCGTTAATGGCTTGGTAAGCGCGCTCAGAAAGACCTTTCCACTCTTCCCAGGTGTAATCCCATGGCTCGTTGAAAATATCGATACCAAGGATGTTACCTACGTTAAGCTCTTCTTGTAAGCCTGCGAGTATTCTTAGGTCATCTAACCAAAGTTGCTCGTTATATTCGTGTACGGTGACACCTTGCTGGTTGCCTCCACAAGCGAAAGTTTCACGTTTGAAATCGTAGTTATCACGATCTGCATCTGCGTATGGTGGTTGTGAGTCAAGACGACCTGCACGCCAGCCAACGTAGTTGGAGCAGGAGTGGATATCAAGAATAACGTCAAGACCTTTTGAATCAGCCAATTTGATGAAATCTTCCATCGCTTGACGTGCGGTGTTAGACCGTACGGAAGGGTGGTTTTTCAACATTGGATCACGACCTTGTGGGTCGTTAGCGTCAAGCGTTTGTGGTGCGATAGGTAAGCGAATGACGTTTACGCCGACGGCGAGTAATTCATCCATATCTTGAGCAACGGTACGGCCAGTGCCTTGACTTCCGTTTGCCCAGAAAGTGTTACCCATGTAAAGCTCCATTGGAGCACCGCTTGGGTTGGTTGGATCATCTGAAGGCTCATGACGACCTTCTAGACCAAACCATGCGCCACAACGCATTTGCTTAATAGAGCCATTTTTGGTGATGTTGCCAGTGGAGTCAACACGGAAGGTACCGTCAGTTGGCTCAGGAGTAGTCGTTGGAACTGGAGTAGTCGTTGGTGTTACAACAGGAGTCGTTGTTGGAACTGGAGTAGTCGTTGGCGTTACAACAGGAGTCGTTGTTGGAACTGGAGTAGTCGTTGGCGTTATAACAGGAGTCGTTGTTGGAACTGGAGTAGTCGTTGGCGTTACAACAGGAGTCGCTGTTGGCGTAGGGGTTGGAGCTGGCCCACAAACATTGCCGGTTACGGTTGCGGTAGGCGCAGGGCTGCTACCAGAATTTTTAGTTCCCTGTACACCAAATTCAATCATTTGTCCTGGTTGAATTGTGGCGTTCCATCCTACGTCTGTTGCTGAGTAAGGGTTGTTGCCACTTACATTAGCGTTCCAGCCGCCAGTGCGGACTGCATCGGTGTAGCTCCAATTTACTTGCCAGCCATTAATTGCTGTTGAAGTGTTGTTTGTGATACGAACATTAGCAACAAACCCGTTGTTCCAATGGGTTTGTACAATGTGCTCACATATTGCCGCGCTTGCGAAAGATGCATAAGAACTTGCTGTTCCTATACATGCTAGCGCAATGCACTGACGCAATAATTGTTTTTTAGATCTCATTTTTAGCCTCATCTTATAGTTATGTAATTATTATTAACATAGTTATTATTAGTGCTATTTTTTAAAACGACGTGGTACATAAACCAAACTGCTTACGTCGACTCTTCAGTTTGGTGTGTAGAGGGGCGTAACCCTCCATTTTTACCAAACAAGGGCGGGGAATTGCGCTTGTTTAGTGAAACAGTTACTCGTCGGATAACAAAACTGACAGGAAATATTGTTAAAAAGTAAATGTTTTTGGTAAGTAGATAAAAGACATCAATGCCAAATTACAGTGCTGGTAACTTGCGGACAGTATGGAGTTAAAAAAATGCTCAATCTATCAGTGCGAACCCCAAAAAACTCTAGGGGCGCCTGATCTTTTTTTGTAGGCTTGAGACTACTTATTTTTAGCGTGTTAACAGTGTCACATGATTGATGTTTTAAGTTTTTTTTGGCACGTTTTTTATGATGTCTTGTGGTCTGTGGTCACGCATATATTTTTTTGCGTAAATTCAACATGTTAAGTGTTAGGCAAAAAATTTTCTGGGGATATGTGTTCATGCCTGAGGTGAAAGATACGCTTGTAGCTTTGAATATAACGTTTGTTGTTTTGCATTAACCTTTATGGTTTTGTGGAAAATATCGTTTTTTTGTTGGTTTTGGGTAAGGCGATTCTGGTATGAGATTTTTGCTAGGCAGGGGAGGTTATGCTTTGATTTTTCGGATGGCAATTATTTTCTTTAGTGATGTTGTAAAACGAGGACTTGAGGGAATTAATGAAGGGGGAGAAATAAGCTGATGGCCGTGCCAAGGTCAAGCTTGGACTTAACTTCGAATCGTCCCTGATGTCGATCGATTATCCCAAAGCTGATTGACATGCCAAGTCCAATATTTTTGCTGCTAGGTTTAGTGGTGAAAAAAGGCTCGAATATACGGTTTGCGGTTTCTTGTGTCATGCCGCAGCCGTTATCTTCAAAAGTGATGCGTACTGCGTCGCCTGCAAGGTCGGTATGTACTTGTTCCATAGTAATGCAGAGTTTGGCGTTGACCTTGCATTCCTCTTTAGGGGCTTCTGTATCGAGTATCGTCATGGCTTGGCAAGCATTGATTATGATATTCATAAATACTTGCGTTAATTCCGATACATTACAATATAGCTCGGGATTGTCGATGATGTTGCATTCAAACTCGATGAGGTTGTTGTAGTTCGCTTTGACTAATTCCATCGTTGAAACAAGGTTTTGGGCGATACTAGCGGCTTGAGTTTGGCTGTCCTCAGTTGGCTTGTCGCTTGCGTTATAGTGTGAAAATGCATTTAGATTTGTCACGATGTCGGAAATTCTCTGTGTGCCTTCCTCTAGGTTACTCATACTATATTGAAGTTGTTCAAAGCGTAGTTTAATATTTTGGAGGTCTTCGTCGTTGTCGCCACTTATGCTATTGAGCTGTTTTTTAAGCCCTTGCAGTTCTTCTTCTATATGGGTAACGGCACTGCTTGCGGAGTTGCTGGGGCTGCCGATCTCTTGACCAACGCTTGCAACTAGGGTGCCGAGACTCGACATTTTTTCGGCTTGTACGAGTTGATCTTGTGTCTGCTTTAAATTGTTATATGATCGTTCAAGCTTTTGTGTGCGTGAGATAATTTGATTTTTGATGTCACGATGCACTTCTAGTAGTTGTAAGTGTGTTCGAATGCGGGCGAATAACTCTTCTTTGGCAACGGGTTTGCGTAAAAAATCATTACCGCCTGAGTTATAACCGGCTTCAAGATCCGATATTTGAGATTTGGCACTTAAAAATACAATAGGTAGTTCATTTTCAGAGTATGTCTCCCTCAAAATTCGGCAAACTTGATAGCCGTTTATTTCAGGCATCATTACATCAAGTAACACTAGGTCTATATTCTCTGAGGGGGCTCCGGTTTCTGGTTTGAGTAACTTTATCGCTTGTAAGCCGCTAGCGCATGCGCTGATTTTATAGTCAGTAAATGATAGGAAGTTTTGCAATACTTTGCGGTTAATCGGTTCATCATCGACGATTAATATATGGTATGTTTCTTTGGTGTTGGTTGTGATATTAGTCGTGTTGCTAGGCGTGTTAGGAAGGTGTAGTTCGGTTTTTTCGGGCTTTTGCTTGGGTCTGTCGATCACCGGCGCAGTATTGGCAAATAGCTTTATTATGGCTTTATCTTCTGTGTTCTTGTCGCTTGGCGCTAGGCTCATTTGCGGGGCGCCTGCCGCCACGTTGGTGATTGAGGTTGAATCATCTACGCTTGTGTTTGAGCTAGCTGGCTCGTATTGAGTCGACGTTTCGGCTTTTGGGGGGGCATCGGCTTGACTTTGATCCTCATGATCTTTTGGCGATATTGAAAAACGTACTGTTGTACCTTCACCTTCAACAGAATTTACTTCTATAAGGCCCTCGTGAAGCTCGACCAATTGTTTGCTAACAGCCAGCCCAAGGCCTGTGCCACCGTAGTGACGCGCTTCCAGGTGGTCATCACCTAAGCCTTCAAACTGTTCGAACGGTGTGAAAATATTTTCTAGTTTATGATCGGCGATACCGATACCTGTATCGGTAACCTCAATCCAAAGCCTATCGTTTTGTATTTGTGTGGTGATGCAAACCTGGCCTTTTTGCGTAAATTTTATTGCGTTAGCTACAAGGTTATACATCATTTGTTGGATGCGGTGCTCATCGGCAAAGATCGGTTTCAGTGAGGGAGGGACTTTGTTGACTAACACTATTGGTTTTGTCTCTATCAACGGTTGCGCGATCTTAAAAACATTATCGGCTAAGGTGTGCATGTCTAGGTTTTTACGGTTTAGGGTGATGGAGTGTTTTTGTAGCTTTGAAAAATCGAGAATGTCATCGACCAAATACGCTAAACGTTTACTGCTGTTGATGATAAGTTTTAAATCGTCTTTTGCTTGTTGTGGTAAATCACTATCTGGATCGTTAATGATAGATTCGGATAAGCCAATGACGCCACTCAGAGGGGTGCGTAATTCATGTGAAGTACTTGCAAGGAAGTCATCTTTGAGTCGGTCTAGGTCACGTAGTTTTTGGTTAACTTGGCGCTCACCTGCGGCAGCCTTCTTTTGTAGTCGAGTGTAAATGATCAAAGCAAATAGTATGGCCAGCAATAAGAAATAAATTATCCTAGCCCACCAAGTTAACCACCACGGCGGCAATATAATGATGTCGATTACAATGGGTTGCTCGTTCCAAACGCCTTCGTTATTGGAGGCTTTTGCTAAAAATGTATAGCTACCCGGGTTTAGGTTGGTATACGTGGCGAAGCGACGGGTACCGACATAACTCCAGTTTTCGTCGAAGCCTTCCATTTTGTAGGCGTACTGATTCATCTCGGGGATATCGTAATTTAAAGCCGAAAAATAGAATGAGAACACCGATTGGTCGTGTCTAAGAGTGATCGCCTTGGTGTAAGTAATTGTTTGTTTGAGGGGGGACTTTTCGCTGTTTTCGTTACGTTCAATGCCTACCGGCTTGTTGAAAATTTGAAAATCAGTAAGTGCTATTGTTGGCGGGCGTTTATTCTCAAAAATATTTTCGGGCTTAAATATGCTAATGCCGCCCACACCACCAAACACCAACTCATCTGATGTTGTTTTTAAATAGACAGAAGCGTTAAATAAATTGGCCGGTAATCCGTGGCGTTTACTGTAGGTTTGAAATGTCTCGGTAAGTGGGTTGAAGCGCGACAAGCCTCTGCTGGTACTTAGCCAAATTTTGTTATGGTTGTCTTCAATAATGCCAACAACGGTGTCGTGAGCGAGTCCGTCGCTACTTTGATAAACTTTAAATTCGTTGTGGCGTCGATCCCATTTATTGACGCCTCCCCCTTCAGTGCCAAACCACATATTACCCGCGGAGTCTTGACTGATCGCACGTAGAGCGGGAACGTTAAGGTTAATGGCATGCTCACCATCTTGAGGGAAGTATTTAATGTATTTGTTTGAGCTACTACCACTGAGAGCAAAGAGACCATCGTCTGACCCGACCCATAATTCACCGAGGTCATCTTCGAATAAGGAAAGTATCCTAGCGGGGTGTGTCTTATTGGGTGGCGCGATTCGTATAGCGGTAAATTGATCTTTTTCCGGAAGGTAGCGGTGTAGGAAGCCCTTGTTCGAGCCTGCCCAAATGTGATTGTCGAAGTCTTTATAAAGCGTCCAAATCTCGCTATTTTTTAAGCCTGTGTGTTTATTTTGGTCGGGAATGTAGTGGCTAAATTTCCCGCTGCTTAGGCCGAGGCGGCTGATGCCTCGCCAGGGCATGCCAATCCATAAATTGCCCTCACCATCTACTTGATTATCGTTGTCAACGAGCAAGGCCGTGATGGCGTTACTTTGGAGTCCGTTGTCGCTGAGTGCATAACGGGTGATTTTGTTTGTACTGCGATTTATATAATTGAGTCCGTCAGATGTGCCTACCCAAAGATTGCTCTTATCGTCTTCGGCGATGGATAGTACATCGGAATGGCTTAGGCTGTTAAGCTCTCCTGGAATATTACTGTAGTTGTTAAATGCGACGGCGTAGCGGTCAATTTTGCTGACACCTGAGCGTTTGTGAGCGACCCAAAGGCCGCCCGCGCTATCACTGAACATGGCCGTGGCACGGCTAGCGCGCAAGTTGATCTCTTGATTGCTAAATCTTAAAAAGCCGTCTGATTGGGCTTGATATAAGTGCATTCCTTTGGGGTTGCCTGGTACCCATAAGCCGTATTGCTTGTCGAGATAGATGTTATGAATAATGCTGGTATTTAACGCGTTCTCGTTGTCTCTGTCTTCGCTATAGTGGATAAATCCGTTACTTGAACTGTCATAACGGTTGAGCTCATGGAGTGTGGCTACCCATAGCTGGTTGGGCGGGCCACCTTGAATTTTGGTAACACGGTTGTCGCTGATACTGCGATGGTCGCTAGGGTCGTGCCGATAGTGTTGGAACTCTATATTGGCGATTTTTGGGTTAAAGCGGTCAAGCCCTTGATCTTTAGTGCCAACCCATATGAAACCCTGGGGGTCTTCGTAAAGGTCGGTGATCATGTCACTGGCAATACTGGTAGGGACGTCAGGTTGATGTAGGTAACGCTTAAATTCGTTGGTAGCGAGGTCATATCTATTTAGGCCGCCACCCGCGGTACCAACCCAAAGGTAGCCATCTTGGCTTTGCAGCAGTGTCATGACGCTGTTGTTACTAAGGCTCTTGGGGTTATTGGAGTCAGTTAAGAAGCGCTTAAATTGATCCTTAACTGGGTCGTATTGGTTGAGCCCCCAGTAAGTTGCGACCCAGAGTGTGCCGTCTTTGCCGATCATTAGGTCGTTGGTGGCATTCGAGCTTAAGGATGCTGCGCCGGGTTTGTGTAAATACAGTTTGATGTTGTAACCGTCATAACGCGCTAGGCCGTTAGGGCCTGCAAACCACATAAAACCGAGTTTGTCCTGAGTGATCGCCCGTACTTCTCCTATGGAGTCCAGGGTTTCATTTTGAATGGCTTTAAAACGAAACTGTGGTTTCTCTAGCGGAGCTTGGGCGAAGACTGAGTGGGAGGTGAGGGTTAATAGTAGGGCGATGGCGTAACAAAGCAAAAGATCGCATTCTTTGAATCGCATACATCTACCTAGGTTAATGTCTAAATATCGAAACGACTATTATAAAACGTGTGCCGAATTTCGCAATCTACATGTAAGCGGTAATCGTGTGGAAGGTTGTGTTGTATTCCTGAAAACGGATTGTGGCCACTATACTAGCAGCATAGCGCAGTTAGATTGACAATGCTCTACTTTGCGCTAAAGCGCACGCTTTGAGTAAGTGCTGTAAGGCTTATATGTAGGTGTCGGAGTATTATTGGCTGGTATTTAAGCTGTTGCATGGTGTTAGCAGGTTAGTTGTTGAATAGGACGAGGAAGTTTATGAGGATGAGCCATCCAGGTAGAGCAAAACAAACGGTACTGAAAGCGCCCCCCCTCCAGAGTTTACTTTCGGTGCTATACGTTTCACCCTACCTGAACAGCTCAATAAGGAGCCAAACGATTTGCTTAAGTTGTTAACTCGCGAATCGTTTGGCGATATAAAGCCTTAAGGCTTTGGTACGACAGTGCTAAACGGACCTGCTGGAGCTGAACCGCCTGTGGCGTAATGCTCAGATACGGTAATGCCTGTCGTGGAGCCTACACCGCCTAGTGGAACTTCGTGATCAAGACCGATGTAGATGCCCGCGGCGTTTTGCCATAACACAGGCTCTAGCATGGTGGAGTACTTGTGCTCGTCCCAAGTTTTCCAGTCGTGCATTAATAAGCCACCGGTATCACCTGAGTTAGGGTTGATAACCCAGAACGTGTGATGGATGAAGTGCTCATGCATGAAGTCGCGGAAGAAGCCCATCCAAAGCTCGTTGTCGCCTGCATCCATGAATCCACCCCACTCACCGATGAACAGAGGTGAAATGTTTTGCTCTTGGAGAAAGAACCAGTTAGGGCGCCATACATCGTCAAGCAGTGATTGCTTGGTGAACGTTTTTTGGAACCATGGTTGTAGGAATACTTTTGGGCCATATTCATGTGGCGAGTAAACCAGTTGATCTTGGTTTGTGCCAAGGTTGACCGGATGATCGGTAACGCCGCGAAGGTTTCCGCCCCACCAAGTATTGTGGAACAACTTCTGGTTGGTTGAGTTCCATGTTAGGCCGTCAAGCGGATATACCTGAATGCCTTCACACATAACAAGAACATCTGGGTTGATGTTGAGGATGCGGTTTGAGGCTTCTTCGCAGGCATATTTCCAGTTGTCGCTGTCAGTTGAGCTATCCCACTTAGCGCGAGTTTCGTTGGCAAGGCCGTGAGGTTCGTTTTCGATATCAAACGCAACAAGGGTATCGTTGTTTTTGTAACGATTAGCGAACCATTCCCAAGTGTTGAAGAACATATCTTCGGTAAGGGTGGYGTCAAACCATAATGGTGCGATATGGCCACTGTTATCGGCTTTTGCGCTATGCACATCAAGCATGACTTTCAGGCCGTATTTTTCACTTTGAGCTAGGAACTCGTCGAACAGCTCTAAGCTGGTCATGCCCGCTAATTCGGGGTTAGCCCAGTCATTTATTTGAACGGGGGCTGCAGCGCCGGTGCTCCACTCGTGCAGTAGCTCTGTGGAGATTGGAACACGCAATAAGTTAATGCCACGCTCGGTGACGGCTTTGAGTATGCCATCCATATTGACGGACCAAAGGCCGTGGAATACGCGCTCAGATGCGTTGAATCCAAACCAGTTTGCRCCAGTTARCCATACTGGACGACAGTTGCGGTCGACAATAAGGTTGCCAGCAGTGCGTAACCAATCGCCAGTCCCGCCCGGGGTACAGTTTGCTGCGATTTCGCCGCCAGGTGAAGGTGTGGCCGTTGGTGTTGGTACGGCTGTTGGAGTCGCTGTCGGTGTGGCCGTCGGCGTTGCTGTTGGAGTTGCTGTTGGTGTGGCCGTTGGAGTTGCTGTTGGAGTAGCTGTTGGAGTGGCCGTTGGAGTAGCTGTTGGAGTAGCTGTTGGAGTAGCCGTAGGTGTTGCAGTAGGCGTAGCCGTTGGCGTCGGTATTACAGTAGGTGTCGCTGTTGGTGTAGGGTCTATAGAGCCTATCACTGTACCGTTAAATGTGTAGCTTGAGGGGGAGGCAGGTGTTCCAGAGCCGATAAACCCAAAAGCAACTTGTTGCCCAGGCTGGATAGTGCCGTTCCAGCCAAGATCGTTGAGTGTGTAGCTGTTACCTGCGCCTGCAGTTAGGCTGGCATTCCAAGCTTGGTTGATTGAAAACTCGGAAGTAAATTCTAATTGCCAGCCGTTGATTACGGTGGTTTCATCGTTGATGATAACGATCTCGCCCTGGAAGCCGGAGCCCCAGTCGCTAACCACGTTCATCTGTACGTCGGCAGCCCAAGCTGGTGCTGTACCAAGTACAAACATCATACTGGCGCCCAAACGCGTTAAGTTGAATTTTCTTTTCATTAAGATTTCCTCAAAGTGGTATTTATTTTTATTGTTTTATACATCTAAATACTTTTGTTACGACGGAATAAATAGGCCTCAGTAAATGAGAATGGCCCTTACTTATTATTATCTGTATTATTTCCAATCGTTATTTTTGACCCATTTGTAAGCTACAGAAATGGATAAAGCAGCGATTGTAAGTGAAGGGCTGACAGTGAGGTATCGGTGTCGACCTAAAAGCCTTGTAGGTTAACATGATCTTTGCGTGTAGGGTTTGGATTACTTTCTTGGTTGGTTTTTGGTGGGATTGCTTTCAATAAGCGCGTGTGGCGTGGCTAATTATGAACTTAATGAAGAAGCTGGCCCCGAGAGGCCAGCTTTATACTTGGGTTAACGGGGGTGTTATTGAGCTTCTATCGTGATGGAGTCAACACTTAGCGGGCCGAAGCCGTCAATAATCATTTTAAGTGGAAGGCTGCCGGCCGTTAAGGTCATGGATGTTGTGACGGTGATCCAGCTTGCCCAATCTTGAGAATTGGTAAAGCTAACGGTTCCCAAATCATTTCCAGCACCATCTTGAAGGCGGATAGCATTGTCAGAGTAGCCTGAAACGCGGAATGATACATTGTAAACCCCCGAGCTTGGTATCGTTACCGGGTCGTAAGTTAACCAAGTGCCGTTATTCAGGTAGTTGGCGCCAACAACGGGACCATTCATTGTACCCGTTACGATGTATTCACTAGCGCTGTCGAAATTTTCAGCTTCTATGACCGCAGAATAGCTGCCGCCGCCGCTGACTTCACAGCCGTTAGCGTCAATTGTGGCGTTTGCAACAGTGTTAGGGCAGTTATCTAGGTTGTCGGTCACACCATCGTTGTCGGTGTCTAGTTGCGATGTCGCACAGCCATTACCGTTGACACTCTGTCCATTTGGTGTGTTCGGGCATTGATCCGAGCCGTCTATTACGCCGTCATTATCACTATCCGATGCCGGTGGAGGTGTAGCGGTCGGTGTTGGAGTAGTTGTTGGTGTTGGAGTAGTTGTTGGTGTTGGAGTAGTTGTTGGTGTTGGAGTAGTTGTTGGTGTTGGAGTAGCTGTTGGTGTCGGAGTAGTTGTTGGTGTCGGAGTAGCTGT
>NVXL01000056.1 GCA_002746115.1 Alteromonadaceae bacterium | reverse complement strand
CTTTTCTTTTAGTGATGTGCACCCGTATAGGTGGAAGTCGATATTGAGTTCGCCGATGAAGACCATTTGCATATCCTTTTAAAAGATAAAAATAAAATTCTTGTTGAATTAAATTTAATTGCCCCTATTTCTTTAGTAGGCCTGCTCTATGAGGGGTTCTAACTGGCCAGGTAATGCATAGCTACACATTTATATTTATATTTATATTTATATTTACAGTTGTATTTTGATTTCCGCTTGATTCTTAGTAATAAGTGGTATCGCACATATGCTGGGTGCGGTTGTTTATGTCTTGTGCCAATTGATTTTTATTTCATTATTTTATTGCTCGAATGAGAGGATATTACCATGACTACTTTTGATTTTTCCCCGCTGTACCGCTCAGCTATAGGCTTTGATCGTATGGCAAACATGTTGGACTCACTTAATCGATCTGAGCAGGGGCAACCAAGCTTCCCGCCTTACAATATCGAATTGACGGGTGAGGATCAATACCGAATCTCTATGGCTGTTGCGGGATTTGATCGGAATGAACTTAATATTGAGGTGAAGCAAAATACGCTGACGATTTCTGGTAAAAAAGCGCCACTACAAGCGGAGAAGCAATACCTTTACCAGGGGATTGCTGCACGGAATTTTGAACGCCGTTTTCAGTTGGCCGATTATGTCCGGGTGGAGAATGCATTAATTGAAAACGGCTTATTGCATATAGGCTTGGTGCGCGAAATTCCGGACTCTATGAAGCCTCGTACGATCGCAATTGATCAGGCTGGCACTGGCGCGTTAGAGCCGGTCGAGGGGCAGGCGAGTAAAGCGGCTTAATAAATTGCAGTTATTTTAAATTGTTATTCTAAGTTAAACAGCTACTCTAAGTTAAATAGTTTCGCCCTCACAGTTGTTCTGTATTGTGAGGGTGTTATGCCGTGATATTTTTTAAACAATCGTAAAAAATGTGAATGGTCGTGATAGCCTGTTTTAAACATCACTTCACCAATCGAAAGGTTTGTTGTTTGAACCAGTTCTTTTGCGGTATCAATCCTGATCTTTTGTACGTATTCGACTGGCGTAATACCTGCCGCATTTTTAAACCGGCGATTCAGTGTTCGCGTGCTCATCTCGAACTTTTCAGCTAGCTCTGTAAATTTTATTTTTGCACCGTAGTTTTCCTGCAGCCAAAGTTGTATCTGGATGATGTCTTCGTCTGGGTGAGCTTGGATTTGTTTTCTGAAAACATTCTCGCTGTCATAAGCTTTGCGTATCTCATGGAAGAAATGGCGCTCGACATGGCTGGCAATGGCGGGTGAAAAAAAACGCTGAATAAAATGTATGGTCAAATCTGCCATCGAGTTTACGCTGCCGGTACAGTAGAGCTTGTCCGCTTCTGT
This sequence comes from Alteromonadaceae bacterium, assembly GCA_002746115.1. Lineage (GTDB taxonomy): Bacteria > Pseudomonadota > Gammaproteobacteria > Pseudomonadales > Cellvibrionaceae. Next base: position 26,964 of record NVXL01000056.1, on the reverse strand, counting down.
AATGAAATGCTGTCGCTTAAGCTGCGCTTTTGGGTAGTTACGTTGAAAGTCATCAAAGTAGAACCAGTGGGTGGTTGCTGGTTTGTGATCAAGCAAGCCGGCTTCAGCCATAAAGTAGCAGCCTGTACCGACACCTGCAATTATGCTGCCTTGTTTGTGGGCCTGCCTTAGCCAATCAAGAATTTTGGTGTTCTTTTTTAAAATCGGTCGAGGGTTGCGCCAAAGTGCCGGTAGATAAATAAGATCTGTCTTTTCGATGTCGAGAATGTTGCAATCGGGCGTGATAGGTAAGCCTGTTTGGCTGGCGATGGGTTTTTTGTCGATAGATGCCAAGCGAGCATTGAATAGTTTGGTGCGGGGGCTGCGTGCTTTCTTTGCATTGTTATCCAAATTTGCAGTTTGAACGGTAGTTTGAGCCATTGTTTGGGCGGCGTGTAATTGCTCTAGCGGTAGTGAGACGCTAGTAGTTAGCATTTGGTCGCACAGGAAAAACGTAATATCGAGCATTTCGATCGCAGCCCTTAAGTATTGCTTATGCACCGAAAGTGCCGTTGTGGCTAATATACCATGGATTAGTGGCCGGAAAAGCAAAGACTTATGGCGAGTTAATTTTTACACTAGTGGGATCTCCAAAAGGGCGTGCACGCAAGGTGTTCGTCCGTCTCTGGCAGCAATAGATCAACGAGCGAGGCTAAGACCTTTGCATAGGATATTTGAATGAAATCCAGATTACCATTGATCGTAGGGTTCGGCGGCTTTAATGCGGCGGGAAGAAGTTCCGCGCATATGGGTTATCGTCGCATGATTCTCGATAGTCTGCCTGGCGCACAAAGAAAGCAAACCATAGGTGCATTGGCCGCGATGATGGGTCTATCTGACGGCGATGAGCAGTCCGTACTGCAGGGTACTTTAGTGCGTAAAATAGAGTCGGCACTTTTTGATGTTGATCATGCGCCCGTGAGTAAAAAAATTGATTTGCAGTATCAGGCGCACGCGCCGATCAGCTTTACAGCAACTGCCAAGCAGTTACCTAGGCCTTTGCCTGAGCACTGGAAAGTGGCTTCGCTTGATGAGGAAGGTAAGTTGTTTCGTGTCACTCTGCTTGGTGATCAGGGGGTGAGTGTCAAAACTGGTGCGCCTTTGGCGGTAAAGGCGGCAGGGCAATTGCCAAGTGGCTTTGATCCGTCTATTTACTATCGTTCTCAACATCACCCTCGGGGTTTGCAGATGGCTGTTATGGGAGCCTCTGATGCGCTTAAGTCCGTGGGTATTTCATGGGATGATATCCATCAAATTGTCTCGCCAGATGAGGTGGCTGTATATAGTAGTAGTGTCATGAGTCAGCTTGATCACACCGGGCTTGGTGGTTTGATGAGTTCTCGTGAGCGTGGAGAGCGTGTATCGTCAAAACAGCTTACCTTAGGGTTAAATACCATGCCCGCTGATTTTGTTAACGCCTACGTGTTAGGGAGTCTGGGGGCTACTGGCTCAATGTCTGGAGCTTGTGCGACTTTCTTATATAATTTACGCCTCGGCGTTGAAGAAATTCGCAGTGGCCGGCGCAAGGTTGTGATCGTAGGGGCGAGTGAGGCGCCGATATTACCTGAAATTATTGATGGTTATGCTGCAATGAGCGCGCTTGCGACTGACGCGGATCTGAATAAGCTTGACGGCACCAAGAAGCCTGATTATCGACGCGCTTCGAGGCCTTTCGGCGCTAACTGTGGTTTTACTATAGCTGAATCTGTTCAATATACGGTATTAATGGCGGATGACTTGGCTGTTGAGCTGGGAGCTAAGGTTTATGGTGCCGTGCCGGGTGTTTATGTCAATGCTGATGGTTATAAGAAGTCCATTTCAGCGCCAGGTGCTGGGAATTATATTACGATGGCGAGAGCTTTAGGTCTGGCCAAAACACTAGTGGGCGCGGATGTTGTTCGAAATAGTAGTTTTGTTCAAGCTCATGGATCTAGTACGCCGCAAAATCGGGTTACCGAGTCGAAGATTTTTGATGAGGTTGCGAAAGCGTTTGGTATAAGCGATTGGCCTGTTGTGGCGGTAAAATCATATTTAGGTCACTCTTTAGGGCCTGCGAGTGGCGATCAGCTTGCGGCAACGCTTGGAGCGTTTGAGTACGGCATTTTGCCTGGCATTAAAACCTTGGATGCCGTTGCGGATGATGTTTTTGATGAGCGTTTGAATATTTCAGTCGCTGATTTGAATCTAGGGCGCGAGCGCTGTCAGGTCGGGTTTCTTAACTCGAAAGGATTCGGTGGTAACAATGCGACGGCAACGGTGTTATCTCCTATGATTGTGGAGAACTATCTGCAAAACCACTATACGAAAACTCAATTAACAAGTTATCGTGATAAACTAAGTAAAACGCAGCAATGTATCGATACTTATGCCTCTGAGGCTGATCGTGCTGAATTTAAACCTATTTATGAATTTGGTAGCCGTCTAATTGATGAGCGAGAGATTGTTATTACTGAAGATAGCATACGTATACCCGGATTCGAGAATGGGATTAACTTGGTTGCCGATGAGGGTTTGTCGGGCTTTTAATTGTTTTATTAAGGGGGATGGATATGCCGTTGACCACTGACCTGCCACCCCTCACTCAAGCGCCAGATGACGTCCCCCTGCGGGATTCGGTTGGGCGGCGCTTACAGCGGCTACGTAAGCATCAAGGCATTAGTCAGCGAGAGTTGGCGCGACGCGCGGATGTGACCAATAGTACGCTTTCCATGATCGAGCAGGGCAAAGTCAGCCCTTCTGTTGCCTCGCTTGAGAAAATCCTACGCGCATTCCCCATCTCTCTTCAAGAGTTCTTCTCGGCTTCGTTTCAGCCTACACCGGCCGTTTTTCGTGCGGATGATTTTATTCATACACGTAAAGGGCTTGTTGATTATCGTATAATGCCTTTGCCTTATGCGGGAAAAGAAGGGTTGTATTTAGCACATCAGCGTTATCCACCGGGAGCAAATGTGCAGTCCGAGTGGATGGTTCGCAATGGCTTTGTAGGCGGTTTGATTTGTGAGGGCGAGCTTGAGTTGCGCCTTGATGATGAGTTTAATTGTTTGAAGCAGGGCGATGGCTTTTATTTCTCTATGCATCGGGATCATGCATTTGTTAATCACTCCTCACATGATTGTATTGTTGTGTGCGTCTCTCTTAGTGAGCCCCAGTCTGATTAAGCAGTAAAGCAGGGAGGGGAGGCTCCCTTCCCTTTGGTTGGCGCGCCTATTCCCCTTTGCTGGCTGTACGTACTGACAAAACTAACCCATACTCCTAACGTATTGCGCTAATCGTTCTGCGGCGCTTGTTCACGATATTAAATTATGCATAATAAAATTCAAGCACCTGTTTGAATTACTGCTAATTATTGGAGGTAACATGCTATTTGAAGGTAAGGCTTTAGGGCTTCGGCTGATAGAGCACGATTTGGCTGAACTCTGTTTTGATTTGGAAGGAGAGTCGATCAATAAGTTCGACCTTCTTGCGCTTGATGAATTGGATCAAGCCATTACTATCGTAGAAAAAAACGAACAAATTAAAGGGCTGTTATTTTCTAGTGCCAAAAATGTCTTCATTGTGGGAGCCGATATCACAAGTTTTAGTGGTATGTTTGCGCTTGGCGGTGAAAAAATTCGACAGTTTGTCGATTATGTTAACGCGATATTTAGTAGGATTGAAAATCTTACTGTCCCTACTTTGGTTGCAATCGACGGTTACGCTTTGGGTGGAGGCTTAGAAATTGGTCTGGCTTGTGATTTCCGCCTTGCGACTGAGCGGGCTAGCATTGGCTTACCTGAAACTAAGCTGGGTATTATCCCTGGGTGGGGGGGGACTGTAAGGTTGCCAAGATTAGCCGGGTTGGATATCGCAATTGAATGGATTGCGAGCGGTAAAGAGTATAACGCGCACGAGGCGATGAAAGCTGGTGTGGTTGATGGTGTTGTCGCTTCCGAAAGCCTAAAAAAATCAGCGGTTACCATGTTGCTGCGAGCGGCTAACGGTAAGTTAGATTATCAAACGCGAAGAGCTCAAAAAGCGGGTGCACTGCTGCACAACGATATCGAAGGGCTTTTGGCTTTTGAGAGCTCCAAAGCGTTTATTAAAGGGCAAGCCGGTAGAAACTATCCTGCACCTGTTAGTGCCATCAAGGTCATGCAAAATAGTGCCAAGCTGCCTTTTTCTGAGGCGATCAAGCATGAGTCAGCGAGCTTTGTTGAGTTGGCGCAAACCTCCGTTGCTAAATCGTTAGTTGGTCTTTTTATTAACGATCAAATTGTTAGTAAGAAGGCGAAAAGTTTAGCCAAAAAGGCGGATAAAACCGTCGAAAAAGCGGCAGTCCTTGGTGCGGGCATTATGGGCGGCGGTATAGCTTACCAGTCTGCTTATAAAGGTACGCCGATTGTGATGAAAGATATTGCCCAAAGCGGCATTGATTTGGGTTTGTCAGAAGCTACCAAGCTGCTTTCTAAGCGTGTTGATCGTGGTCGTATGGATCATGCTGATATGGCTGCAGTACTTAACCGAATTACACCCACTATGTCTTATGACGGCTTTGGTGATATTGATATCGTTGTGGAAGCTGTGGTTGAAAACCCTAAGGTCAAAGGCGCGGTATTGGCTGAGGTGGAAGCCGCTATTAGCGAAGACGCAATCCTGTGTAGCAATACCTCTACTATTTCGATCGATTTATTGGCTAAATCGCTTTCGCGCCCCAGTAATTTTTGCGGCATGCACTTCTTCAATCCAGTACATCGTATGCCCTTGGTGGAGGTTATTCGTGGTAAAGCGACATCCGACGCCGCTGTTGCTCGAACCGTTGCTTACGCAGTAGCGCTGGGTAAAAAACCGATTGTTGTGAATGATTGTCCCGGATTTTTAGTGAATCGTATTTTGTTCCCCTATTTGGCGGGTTTTGCCATGTTGGTGCGTGATGGCGCTGACTACATGAAAATCGATAAAGTCATGGAGCGCTGGGGGTGGCCAATGGGTCCCGCCTATTTAGTGGATGTCGTCGGTATGGATACTGCAGTACATGCTGAGTCGGTAATGGCGGACGGTTTTCCTGGGCGAATGAATAAAGCATTCAAGGCCGCAAGTGATGTGCTGTTTGAAGCGGGTCGCTTAGGTCAAAAAAATGGTAAAGGTTTTTATGATTACGTGCCTGATAAAAAGGGCAAGCCTCAAAAATTACCATCCGAAGAGGCGTTGGCGCTTATCAAGCCACACGCCGCTGAAAGTCGTGAATTTAGCGATGAAGAAATTATCGCACGTATGATGGTACCGATGGCGATCGAGCTGGCAATGTGTTTGGAGGAGGGGGTTGTTGCTTCGGTGGCGGAGGCTGACGCGGCATTAATTTATGGGATTGGTTTCCCGCCGTTCAGGGGTGGCATATTCAGGTGGCTAGATGAGATCGGTATGGGCGCTTTCTTTGAGATGGCTAAGCCTCTAGCTGAGTTGAGTCCGCTATACACACCGACTGCTGGTATGGCACAAAGCCTAGAAACCGGTAGTGTCTATTACCCTGTAACCAAAGGAGAATAACCATGAGCTTAAGTTCAAGAGATGTTGTTATTGTCGATTATGCGCGTAGTCCTATGGGGCGTTCAAAGAATGGTTGTTTTCGGCATTTGCGCGCCGACGATATGAGTGCGCTGCTCATTCAAGGTTTGCTGGCGCGCAACGAAGCTTTAGATCCTGCGCAGATTGATGATCTCATCTGGGGTTGCGTGATGCAGCGCGGCGAGCAAGGTTTTAACGTTGCGCGGAATATTTTGTTGCGTGCTGGCTTGCCTCATACTATTCCTGCTCAGACTGTTAATCGCTTGTGTGGCTCTTCTATGTCCGCTCTGCATGCTGCGGCAGCGAACATTATGGCGGGTTTAGGGGATGTTTACCTTGTTGGTGGTGTTGAGCATATGGGGCATATTGATATGAACGAAGGCATTGATCCCAACCCTGCGCTTGGCTTGTCTGTTGCCAAAGCGGCGGGGTCGATGGGGATTACGGCAGAGTACCTTTCGATGTTGCACGGCATTAATAGAGAGCAGATGGACGCTTTCGGTGTGCGTTCTCACCATTTGGCCGCCAAAGCGCGTGAGGATGGTTTGTTTCGGCGTGAAATTATTGGAATGAATGGCCATGATGTTGACGGAGCCTTAATGTTTGTAGAGGACGATGAGACCATTCGCCCTGAAACGTCGCTTGAGGCTTTGGCGGCGCTTAAACCCATATTTAACCCCAAAGGCGGTTCGGTGACGGCGGGAACATCATCGCAAGTGACTGACGGCGCTTCTGCGATGCTTGTGATGTCGTACGCTAGGGCGAGTGCGTTGGGTTTAACTCCAATTGCAAAAATAAAATCAATGGCTTTGGCTGGTGTTGATCCGTCGATCATGGGCTACGGCCCCGTGCCGAGCACGAAAAAAGCATTAAAAAATTGCGGCTTGTCGATTGGTGATATCGATGCGGTTGAGTTGAATGAGGCTTTTGCAGCTCAAGCATTGCCGGTGCTGAAGGATCTTGAGCTGTTAGATAATATGGATGAAAAGGTTAACCTTCGCGGTGGCGCGATTGCTCTAGGTCACCCATTTGGGTGTTCGGGGACTCGAATTACGGGAACCTTGTTGAGCATTATGCAGGATAACGACTCCACCTTAGGCTTGGCGACGATGTGTATAGGCTTAGGGCAGGGGATATCCACGGTGGTTGAACGCGTTTAAATTTTACTTTGCTTCTTTGGCGTTGCTCACTGCTCGGTGGTGGGCGGCTCGGTGCACTAAACTTTTAGTATTTTTGGTCGGCCTTTGGTGTCTTTGTTGCTCAGGGTGGTTAGTGTAATTTTGTAGTTGTGTTGGTTATTCGCAGTAATTGCAGGAAAAACATACTGTTGAAGGGAGAAATATTCAATAGAGTGGTTTTTTCCTAAGGTTTTCGTGTAATTGGTGTTGAACCGCAATAATGATTGTGGCAGAATCACCTTCCTTTGGAGACACAGGCATTGCCGGCGTAACTTATACGTAGATATTCTTACGTAAATGTCGTTAGATAAATACCGGCAACCTTTTGAAGTTATCACTTGTCCTAGTTATGGTTTTGCTCTGTCAATACCTCTAGTGATCAAGATAAAGATTGCTAACTCTCAGTCTCTTTCTTAGCTGTCTTGTATAGGCAGCGCAGGGTTGGATGAATTTGACTTACCTTCATATTCATTGGCTCATGCATAAGTTTTGTAGTTGTTGTTTGTAGTTGTGCGCGGTCGTGGCGGAATTGGTAGACGCACTGGATTTAGGTTCCAGCGCCGCAAGGTGTGAGAGTTCAAGTCTCTCCGACCGCACCATACAAACATTAGCTACCCCCTATACCCTCCCCCTAGATATTCATGAGGAGCAAAATGCAAGTTTCTATCGAGACCACTACGGGTTTGGAGCGTCGTTTGACGGTCGGAATTCCCGCCGAGACTGTGGATCAAGAAGTCGTTAAACGCTTAAATGATGCAGCTAAGACGGTTCGTATTAATGGCTTCCGTAAAGGTAAAGTCCCTTTTAGAGTCGTCAAGCAGCGTTTTGGCGATGGCGTTCGCCAAGAAGTGCTTGGCGACGTGATCAAGCGTTCTTTTCAAGAAGCGCTTCAGCAAGAATCTGTTCGTCCAGCTGGCCAGCCATCTATCGAGCCTAAGAAAATGCTCGAAGGTCAAGATGTTGAGTTTGTTGCAACGTTTGAAGTTTACCCGGAAGTTAGTATCCAAGGGCTAGGCGATATCAGCGTGACTAAGTACGACTCGGTTATCGAAGATGCTGATGTTGTTAAGATGATTGAGTCGCTGCAAAAGAACCAGGCTAGCTGGGAAGATTTTGATGGCGCTGCCGAAGAAGGCAGTAAAGTTAATGTCGACTTTGTTGGCAAGAAAGACGGCGAAGCTTTTGAAGGCGGTAGCGCTGAAAAGCAAGATTTGGAAATTGGTAGTAAATCCATGGTTCCGGGTTTTGAAGACGGGATTGTTGGTATGAAAGCCGGCGAGACCAAAACAGTAGCGGTGACCTTCCCTGACGACTATCAGTCTGAAGAGTTGCGTGGTGCCGACGCTGAGTTTGATATTACTGTTAACTCGATTCAGTCTCAAAAGCTTCCGGAGCTTAACGAAGAGTTCTTCGAAAAGTTCGGCGTTTCTGGTGGTGATGAGAGTAAGTTTCGCGAAGACGTTAAAGTGAATATGGAACGCGAAAAACAAAAAGCGATCCGTAATAAAATTAAAGCTCAGTCACTTGATGTTCTGCTAGAGAAAAATCAGGTCGAATTGCCTTCTGCCTTGGTCTCTGATGAAATTAACGCGATGCGCCAGCAGGCGGCACAGCAATATGGTGCTGCTGTAGAAAATATTGATCTAAGTGCTTTGTTGCCAGACGATATGTTTCGAGCGCAAGCCGAGCGTCGTACAGCTTTAGGCCTATTGATTACTGAGATCGTATCTTCGGAAAAAATTGCCGTTGATAAAGATGTGGTCAAGCGCTTAGTTGAAGAAGCAGCCTCTACTTACGAAAATCCAGAAGAAGTAGTTAACTACTACTACGGTAACGATCAGTTGCTACGTAGTGTTGAAGCTGCTGCTTTAGAGGATCAGGTAGTTGATTTTCTGCTTGAGAAAGCTGACGTGACAGAAGTTACTGTTAGCTACGAAGACTTGATGAAGCCTGAGCAAAAAGCGGTGGAAGACGAAGCGTAAACTAAGTTAAACCCTTTGCTTTGTATGGACACTTGAAGTGGTGCTTTACAAGTGTTTAGGGTTTACTGAAAAAGTCGGCAGAAATGCCGGCTTTTTTTTTCCAAAATTCCAGCAGCTTTTTAATGCTTGTTTAGATGATTGGCTTTTTTGTGTGCAAATGGGCTAAGTAATTAATAATTCAGTAAAAACAGCTTTAAATTTTTATTGAAGGCCTTATATTAGTGATTATTCTGTAATATCTGAAGTTTTGACTTGATCGTAAAGTGTACGGTTTTTCAAAGCGGCGCCTAATATTACGATATGAAGTGTGTTTTCAGCACATTATGGCGTATGTTGGGCTAGTCTTTTTAGAGTGTTAATCAAAATAAAGAATGGGGAAGCGAATGTCCGGAATCGAGCTATTGGGTGAACACAGATCAGATGTGTCCGCTTCGTTAGTGCCAATGGTGGTGGAGCAGACTGCTCGTGGTGAGCGCTCTTACGATATCTACTCTAGATTACTTAAAGAGCGTGTCATTTTCTTGGTGGGGCAAGTCGAAGATCACATGGCTAATCTCGTTGTTGCTCAGCTATTGTTTCTGGAAGCTGAGAACCCCGATAAAGATATTCACTTGTATATTAACACCCCGGGTGGTTCTGTGACGGCAGGCTTATCTATTTACGATACCATGCAGTTTATTAAGCCTGATGTTAGTACGATGTGTATTGGGCAGGCTTGTAGTATGGGAGCCTTCCTGTTAGCGGCAGGAGCTAAAGGTAAGCGCTATTGTCTACCTAACTCTAGAGTTATGATTCACCAGCCGTCTGGCGGCGCTCAAGGGCAGGCATCTGATATCTACATACACGCTCAAGAGATCCTTAAAATTCGTGAGCGTTTGAATTTCGTTATGGCGAAGCATGTTGGTAAAACCGTCGAACAGATTGCTTTAGATACTGAGCGCGATAATTTCATGAGTGCTGATGAGTCCAGAGAATACGGTTTGATTGATGAGGTTTTAGATCGGCGTGAGAAAGATGGCTAAAACCGCTTCTGTATGCGTTTGTGTTATTTTAAATTCGCATATAGATCCTTTCGCTGCTCGAAGTGCAAATCGAGCGCTTTGGTCGTACACTAGTTTATAGCGTGCATGATTGTTAAAAGTTTAGGCGAGATGGTTTTAGTTAAAAGTTTTTTTAGTTTTGGGTAACGGCGCTGTTTATTTAAGTGAACCGTATATTAATAGCTATAAGTAAAGTTAGAACCGGGCGATGTTAGCCTTGGTTATATCGAAAGGCGAGTTGGAGAATATTGATGTCCGACGATAAAAATGACAACGAAGATAACGGAAAGTTATTATATTGTTCGTTTTGCGGGAAAAGCCAGCATGAAGTACGAAAGCTGATAGCTGGACCGTCTGTGTTCATTTGCGATGAGTGCGTTGATTTATGTAACGATATTATTCGCGAAGAAATACAGGAGAATACAAGTGAAGGCTCTGGCGATAAATTGCCAACGCCAATGGAAATTTCTGGAACGCTCGACGAGTATGTGATTGGTCAGCCGGATGCCAAGAAGGTTTTGTCAGTTGCGGTTTATAATCATTACAAGCGTCTTCGTTTTGGTGATAAGTCAAAAGGCAAAGATGAGATTGAGCTGGGCAAGAGTAATATTTTGCTGGTGGGGCCGACCGGGAGTGGTAAAACACTGCTTGCAGATACGCTCGCACGCTTGCTTGATGTGCCGTTCACCGTTGCTGATGCCACCACGCTGACTGAGGCGGGTTATGTTGGTGAAGATGTTGAAAATATCATTCAGAAGCTTTTGCAAAAATGCGATTATGATGTTGATAAGGCTCAGCAAGGCATTGTCTATATTGATGAAATTGACAAGATTTCAAGAAAGTCTGATAACCCATCAATCACCCGTGATGTTTCCGGTGAAGGCGTTCAGCAGGCTTTGTTGAAGCTAATTGAAGGGACTGTGGCTTCCGTACCTCCTCAGGGCGGAAGAAAGCATCCTCAGCAGGAATTTCTGCAAGTTGACACGTCTAACATTCTATTTATCTGTGGCGGCGCATTTGCCGGCCTTGATAAAGTCATTCGAGATCGTTCCGAGAAGGGGGGGATCGGTTTTGGTGCCGAGGTGAAGAGCAAAGACTCAGCGAAAAATGTTGGTGAAACACTTAAGGATCTAGAGCCTGAAGACTTGGTTCGTTACGGCCTTATTCCTGAGTTTGTAGGGCGTCTACCTGTCATTGCAACGCTTGATGAATTGGATAAGCCTGCACTGATGAAGATCCTTAAAGAGCCTAAAAATTCTCTGGTTAAGCAGTATACTAAGCTTTTCGAGCTTGAGGGGGTTGAAGTGGACTTTCGGGAAGAAGCGCTCGAGGCTGTAGCCGAAAAGGCTATGGATCGCAAGACTGGTGCTCGAGGGTTACGCTCTATCATGGAGAGTGTGCTCTTAGATACAATGTATCGCCTACCTTCGGAAGAAAATGTTGTTAAGGTTGTTGTTGAGGAGTCCGCTATTCGCAGTGATACTACACCACTATTGGTGTATGAGACTGCCGAGCCTAAAAAAGCCTCATCGGAAGATTAAGTGTTGGCTGGGTTAACGGTCGGACATCGTAATTGATTGTGTCGGCCGTTGGACTTGATACTTGTGCTACCGGTTTGAGCTCGTCGTTTTAGTTCGTAAATTGGCTTAAAAGCTTTAATGCACGTTATTACTGGATTAATTTACCCGAGGTTTGTTAATGGATAGCCACGATAATTCAAAAGCAGAATCATCTATCCCGTTGTTACCTTTGCGAGACGTAGTGGTTTACCCGCATATGGTTATCCCGCTATTTGTTGGACGAGCCAAATCCATATCAGCGTTAGAGCGGGCGATGGCTGACGATAAGCAAGTGCTTTTGGTGGCACAAAAGCATGCGTCTGTGGATGAGCCAAATAAGGATGACTTGTATGCTTACGGCACGATAGCTACCGTACTTCAGTTGCTGAAATTGCCAGATGGCACCGTTAAAGTCTTGGTTGAGGGGCGTCAGCGCGCTAAAATCAAAGAAGTTGTCGAGATTCAAGATTATTTTCAAGCAGACTTTGAGCCCGTTTTAAGTGATGACGTAAGTGATAAGTCGACTTCTGTTCTCGTGCGGTCATTGTTAACTCGTTTTGAGCACTACGTCAATTTAAGCAAAAAAGTTCCTTCTGAAGTGATGACCTCCCTCAGCGGTATTGACGAGCCGGGTCGTTTAGCCGACACCGTGGCGGCGCATATGTCTTTAGAGCTGGCGCAAAAGCAGGAGATTCTCGAAATCTCTTCGATTACTGAGCGTTTGGAGCATCTTATTGGCTTGATGGATGCAGAAGCTGATTTATATCAGGTTGAAAAGCGTATTCGCGGCCGCGTTAAGAAGCAGATGGAAAAAAGCCAGCGCGAGTACTATTTGAATGAGCAGCTTAAAGCGATTCAAAAAGAGCTTGGCGACATAGGTGAGGAGGCTGGCGAAGGCGACGAATTAGAGCGTAAAATTACTGAATCTGGTATGCCTAAAGAAGCTGAAGATAAGACCAGAGCTGAGCTGGGTAAGTTGAAAATGATGTCGCCGATGTCGGCGGAAGCCTCTGTTGTTAGGGCCTACATCGATTGGATGCTTAATGTTCCCTGGAAGAAGAGAAGCAAAGTTTTGCACGATCTTGATCGTGCGGAAAAAATACTTGAGGAAGATCACTTTGGCTTAGCTGAGGTGAAAGAGCGTATTCTTGAATACCTAGCGGTACAGAAGCGCGTTAAAAAAGTGAAGGGGCCTATCCTGTGTTTAGTCGGCCCCCCTGGCGTTGGAAAGACGTCCTTGGGTGAGTCAATTGCCCGGGCAACCAATCGCAAGTTTGTTCGTATGGCGTTAGGCGGCGTGCGGGACGAGGCTGAAATTCGTGGGCACAGGAGAACTTATATAGGCTCGATGCCTGGTAAGCTTGTTCAGAAGATGTCTAAAGTCGCCGTTAAAAACCCATTATTTTTACTCGATGAAATCGATAAAATGGGAATGGATCACCGAGGGGATCCTGCGTCGGCTTTGCTTGAGGTACTTGATCCAGAGCAAAACGCACAATTTAACGATCACTACCTAGAGGTCGATTACGATCTCTCTGATGTAATGTTTGTGTGTACTGCAAACACGATGAATATACCGGGACCGCTTCTTGATCGTATGGAAGTAATACGCATTCCTGGTTATACGGAAGACGAAAAGCTCAATATCGCAAGTAAATATCTGATTCCTAAACAGATTAAAAATAACGGCCTTAAGAAAAACGAAATTACCATCAATGATGAGGCAATTTTGGATGTGATCCGCTATTACACCAAAGAAGCCGGTGTTAGGGGTTTGGATCGTGAAATTGCTAAGCTTTGCCGCAAAGTCGTCACGAAAAACGTTAAAGGTAAAAGCGATGACAGTATTGAGGTTGAGAGTGACGATTTAGAAGATTACCTAGGCGTCAAAAAAACCGATTATGGCAAAGCTGAAAGCAAGAATCAGATTGGTCAAGTAACTGGCTTAGCTTGGACCCAAGTTGGTGGCGAGTTGCTGACTATTGAATCTTCAGCGGTTAAAGGTAAGGGGGGGTTAGTTAAGACCGGCTCTTTAGGTGATGTTATGCAGGAGTCGATTCAAGCAGCTATGACCGTTGTGCGTTCACGATTCCAGGGGCTGGGCATTGCACCTGATATACATGAGAATCGTGACCTCCATATCCACGTCCCTGAGGGGGCGACACCCAAAGATGGCCCAAGTGCCGGGATTGCCATGTGTACCGCCTTGGTTTCGGTGTTTACTGATATACCTGTGCGAGCCGATGTTGCTATGACTGGTGAGATCACCTTGCGTGGTGAGGTGCTGAAAATTGGCGGCCTAAAAGAGAAGTTGCTTGCCGCTCATCGCGGGGGGATTACAACTGTGCTCATTCCCAATGATAATGAGCCCGATCTGCGCGATATTCCCGATAATATCAAAAGTGATTTAACGATAAAGCCAGTTAAGTGGATTGATGAGGTGCTAGAGCTTGCCTTGCAAAATATGCCGACGCCTTTTAGTGATGAAGAGTATAAAGCGCTTGAAGATAAAGCCGAGAACATCCGCGGAAGTGGCAATGAGAAGCGCATTAGTACGCATTAATTTGGATTATTAGTTTTTTTGTCGCTACAATCGTGTTCAATAAGAAGATATTTGTTAGAGTGTAGTACCGTTGCTAGGCGTTTCTGGAGCCGCTTTGAGGGTTCAGATTTAGGTAGTTACTTCTGTTGCTTACGGTTGTTTTGTATGAAATACAGCCATTTTGAAGGTAAAAAATTGATTTTACGTCAATGAACTGAAAATACTGCATTTCATTCTTGACCGGAAAAGGGGCAGTTGGTATAAGTCGCAGTTCCTTGCTAGATCAAGGTGGCGATACTGGCAGTGGCTGATTTTGCTTATTTAACCCTAGGGGTGTATTTGCTAAAGTTAATGCAAGCGTCTGCTCTAGGGTTTCGATTTATTAGGTTGTGAATACATAGCACTGCCGTAGCGCAAGCTAAGCGGTGTTTCTTACTACGAATTTAAGTTCTAAAAAATAAAAGGGGTTGATGGTGAATAAATCTGAATTGGTTGAGGCAATCGCTGGGTCTGCGGATATTACTAAAGCGGCGGCTGGGCGGGCTTTGGATGCAATGACTGAGACAATCGCTGAGGCTTTGAAAGCTGGAGATCAAGTTGTGTTAGTTGGTTTTGGTACGTTTGCAGTTAAAGAGCGAGCCGCTCGAACTGGGCGTAACCCTCAAACTGGCGAGCCTTTAGAGATCGCAGCTGCAACAATTCCTAACTTTAAAGCCGGTAAAGCTTTGAAAGATGCGGTTAATCAGTAAATTGTTTTAGGTGGGCTCGTAAGCGCTGAGGTTTTTACTGTTAACCGTTGAGGCTTGGTGTTTGGCGATTTTGTATATGATTTACGGGTTATTTTAGTTTGCTCGTATTATCAATGATCGGGTGAGGTTAGACCCCTAAGGGGCTAGCCGGACTTGATGAGTTTTATTAAACTGAAGCGGTTAAGTTAAGTCAGCAAAATAAAAACCGTAGGTGATTGCAACAAAGCGATATGTTGATTTATTGTCAGCATGTTAATTTTTGAAAGGCGCATCTGGTTATGCGCCTTTTTTTATTTTGAAAACAAATTTTGGTATCGGAGTCAGGCATGCTTCAAAATGTTCGCGACAAAATGAAGGGCACCTTGGTCGCCACAGTAGTGATGTTATTTATTGTGGGGCCTTTGGTGTTAACTGGTGTTGGTAGTGGTGGATTTTTAGGAAGCGTGGCGGGCACCGATGCTGCGAATGTCGATGGTAAGAATATTACCCATACTGAGGTGCGTCGTGCAGTTTACCGGCGTCGCCAACAGTTGCTAGCGCAGCAGAATGTCGATGAAAGTGCGGATTACCTCAAAGAGGAAAACCTGCGTGGGCCGATACTTAACAATTTGACTGAGCGTGCTGCTTTACTGGTTTCCGCTGAAAGTGCGGGTATTGGTGCTGCGGAGTCTCTTGTCGGTGGCGATATTCTTAAGCAAGAAGTGTTTCATGTTGACGGTAAGTTTGATGCACAGACCTACCGACGATTACTGGCGAACAGCGGCTATACTCCGGCGACCTATAAAGTGCTAATGGCCGAAGATTTTATTCTTCGTCAGCAGAGTCAGGGTCTGAGCCTGTCGGCGTTTACGACCGAGCAAGAAATTGACTCCCTCGTGGCTTTGGTTCGTCAAAAGCGCTCTTTCAGCGCTATAAAACTTGATGCTCAGAAGTTTAAAGAGCAGGTTAGCGTTGCTGATGAAGAAGTGAGTGAATATTACGAGAAAAACGCCGCGCGGTTTATCGAACGTGAGCGAGTATCAATCGAATATGTGGAGCTAACTTTAACTGAGCTGGAAAAAGAGCAAGAGGCTAACGACGATGAAGTTAGATTGAGATTCGATGAGGATGTAGCAAATTTTGTTCCTGAAATTACTCACGAAATTTCCCATTTATTGGTCGAAAGTAAAGATGGGGTAGATCAGGCTTCCGTTATTGCTGAGATTACAGCAAAGCTTGGCGCGGGAGAAGACTTCATGGCTTTGGTTAGTGAGTACTCCGATGATAGCGGTACTAAGGCCTTGGGCGGTAGTTTGGGAGTGTTAACTTCAGGGATTTTCCCTGAAGCCTTTGAGGATGCTGCTTATAAGTTGGAGCAAGGCGAAGTCTCCGAGCCTGTTAGCACTGATGCGGGGATACATTTTATTAAACTTGATAAAAAGACTACGACGGAAGTCCCCGCTTTTGAAGAGCGTAAGCTAGCGATTGAGCGCCTGATTAAAGAAGAGAAAGCTCAAGAGCTATACGGTAGCATGGTAGATCAATTGCTTGAAGTTGACTCTACTGAGGATGACTTAGCTGGGCTTGCTGAGTCCTTGGGTTTAACTGTTAAAACCAGCGGAATGTTCGGTAAAGCCTTCGGTCCWGGTATTGCCTCAAATGCGCRGGTTCGTAACGCTGCATTTTCAGATGATGCTTTAGTAGAAGGCTTAATTAGTGCGGATGAAGTTGGTGATTATCAAACTGTCGCTTTTAAAGTGCTTAAACACGAGCCTGAACACACTAAGGACTTGTCTGAAGTTAAGAGCTTGATTCAAAGAACCTTGGAGCGGGAGAAGCTTGCTGCGTTGATGGGTGAAAATGCTGATGCCTTAATCGCATCAATCTCAGAAGCGGGAGCGGTTGCAAAAACGCTTGCGGAGGAAATGGGCTACGAATACAGTTTGCATGACCTAGTAGAGCGGGCTGCCGCTGGTATTGATACCGCAGTGATGGGAAAAGCGTTTTCAATGGGTAAGGGAGAGAGGGCAAGTGTAGCAGATCGCGCCGGCAACCATTACGTTCTTGAAGTGAGCGCTATAAGCCTTGGGGGCAGAGATGCTATGCCTGAGCAACAGCTAAGTGGTTTGGTTGCGCAAGTTAAAGTTCAGGGGTCTAATTTTGAATCTAGTGCGTATCAGGCAGAAGTTGTTGAAAATGCGGATATAGAAATCTATTAATCAGATATTTGCTTAAATCTGTGCTTTATACTCTGTGGCGCTAAAGTGGGCGCCGCAGATAATCTTTATAGCGGTTAATCCACTTCCCCTCTATGGGGGCGCTAAATATTAGCGTCACTTCTCCCTCATTCTGACTTGGCTGTGCTTTGGTTTCCGGGATGGCAGCTTCGATATTTTGATCCCTTATTAGTAGACTTTCTACTCGCCTTGCAATAGCTTCCCCTGAGTCAACAAGATTAACCTCTCGCTTGAGTGAAGAGCTTAGCGCCTCGTGGAAGGCTTTTTTCAGCAATGGGAAGTGTGTGCAAGCTAATACAGCGGTATCGATGTGTTCTGCGTTGGGGTGGCTGAGTAAATTATGAACTTCGTAATTTAGTGCCTGGTCATTTAATTTATTTTCAGATAGCCAAGTCTCAGCGATTTCTACCAAAGTGTGGCTTCCGAACAGTATTACTTGGCTATTGGGTGCGTGCTTTTGGATAAGTTGCTGTGTGTAGCTTCGCTTAATAGTTGCGGGTGTTGCTAAAAGGGCTATCGTACCGGTTTTGCTAATAGCGACGGCAGGCTTAATCGCAGGGACGACACCTACAAAAATAGCGTCAAATCGCTTTCTTAGTGCGTCCAGAACAAGGGTGCTAGCAGTGTTGCATGCAATAACGACAATGTCAGCATTGGTTTGTGGGATCAGCTGTTCCATTTGCGAGAGTAACCTCTCGGCTAAAAATTCGTCGCTTTTAACTCCGTATGGGAATGCAGCGTTGTCTGCAGCAAAGAAAAGCTGACAATTTTGCCGTTTTTGCAGCAGCTCGCGACCTATAGTTAAGCCGCCGACACCTGAGTCGAATATTAAAATGTTTGGTTGGCGAGGCATTGTTCAGATAACACTCTAAAATTCTAAAACGCTAAAAACAGAAAAGTATCCTAATTGATTTGTAAATGAAAGCAGAATTTTTATGCAGGTAACAGATATATTCGAAATTAGCGACAAATTACCCTTACTGCTTGCAGGTGCTTTCGTCGCGGGGTCTTTTTGTGTCTGGGGCTTTGTTTCTGGGCGCAGCCGGAGCCAATGTGAGGCTCTAGCTAATCGACTTCAGGCTGAATCGCAGAGCCGTCTGCAGGCGGTTAGGGGTGAGCTGCAGGAAGCCTTACAATGCGAGCAATTACGTTACGCTGTGTTAAATACAAAGTGTGAGCAGGGTGAGTTACAGCTACTTAAACTTCAGCGCGAAAACGAAATGCTTCGGCGGGATCGGGATGCATATATCAAATTAAAGGTGCTTTACCAAGAATCGATTAGCCAGCGTGAGCGAGAAGGTGAATATCTCGTAACTCTTAAAAAAGCTATGTTAAGTGAGTTCGAATCTTCAGCCGCGCGTATTTTCGATGCAAAACAGAAACTCTATTCTGAGTCGGCCAAAACCGATGTGGCTTTTGTTTTGGCACCTTTCCGTGAACAACTTAAGAACTTTAATCAGCGTGTCGAAGACGTGTACCACAAAGAAAACAGTCAGCGGAACCAGTTGATTGGGCAGATATCCGAGCTTCAAAAACAAACTAGTCAAGTATCAAGTGATGCTAACAATTTGGCCGAGGCGTTGCGTGGAGATAATAAGCTCCAGGGCGATTGGGGTGAGTTGATACTTGAGCGTGTCCTGGAGCGTTCGGGTTTGCAGTTAGGGCGGGAGTATGAGCTTCAGGTGACGCTCAAAAATACAGAAGGCGCAAGCTATCGTCCTGACGTGCTAGTACACTTGCCAGGCAAAAGAGATGTCATTATTGACGCTAAGGTTTCAATGGTGGAATACGAGCGCTATACGCAGGCTAAGGATAGGGAATCTAAGCAGAGAGCGTTGACCGGGCATGTCGCGTCCTTGAGGCGGCACGTTAAGTTGCTTTCTGATAAACAGTATCACCAGCTTCAAGGCATTAATACCTTGGATTTTGTATTTATTTTTCTCCCGATAGAAGCCGCATATTTATTAGCAATTCAAGGGGGTGAGCGTTTGTTTGCGGAGGCCTACGAGAAGAATATTGTGTTAACTAGCCCCTCAAGCTTAATTGTGGCTTTGCGTACCGTAGAGTCTTTGTGGCGAAATGAGCAGCAAAATACGAATGCCAAGGATATCGCTTTAAGCGCAGGCAAGCTCTACGATCAGTTTGCGTTGGTTTTGAAATCGTTTGAGGAGCTTGGTGTTAATCTTGATAGGGCGGATCAATCTTATCGACAGGCCTGTAAGCGGCTTAGCAGCGGTAAGGGGAATGTTTTGGCTAGGGTGTCTTCTTTGCGAGCTCTGGGAGCTAAAACCAGCCGTACCATCCCGTCCTCGTTTGAGCAAGGATTGGATGACGGTTTGGCTGGCTCAGAGCTAAACCAAGAGCAAGAAAATTGATTGGTTTGGTGTGAGTGTTATAGGCGCTTTAAGCGTACGCCACATTCTCGGTGGTCGGTATATGGAAATTGGTCAAATAATGCAGCATCGACAATCTCGTAGCTATCCGATAACACTCTAAGGTTGGCTGCAAGGGTTGTTGGGTTACATGAAACATACAGAATGTTATCAAAGGCTCGAATCATTTCTAGCGTGTTATCATCCAGCCCTGAGCGGGGGGGGTCAACGAACACGGTGCTAAACGCATATTCATCAAGGTTGATACCTTCCAGTCGCCGAAAGCTGCGAGTGCGATTTAGCGCGTCGGTGAAGTCCTCGCTCGACATGCGTAACATTCGAATATTGCGACACTTGTTTTTTGAGATATTATATTCAGCAGATTTCACCGAGGTCTTCGACACTTCAGTCGCTAATACCTGGTTGAAATTTTTAGATAGCGGCAACGTAAAGTTGGCGTTACCGCAGTAGAGTTCCAGCAAATCCCCACCGATATCTTTTGATGTCGTTTGTGCCCAGTTGAGCATCTTTTGGCAGATAAATGCGTTGGGCTGCGTGAAGCTTGCTTCGACTTGTTGGTAATCGTACTTTATTCCCCCAACTTCAAGTGTCTCCATAACGTAGTCGTTGCTGAGGACAAGCTTTTGCTTGCGGCTGCGGCCTATCATCGCGCAATTTAGCTTGCTGCCAAGTGCCTCGGCCTCTGCTTGCCAGTTTGGATCGAGTGGGCGATGGTAAATGAGTGTGATTAAGGCTTCGCCGGTTGTACTGGTTAAAAATTCGATTTGGAATAGTTTKCGTTTGAGCACGTCGCTTCGGTTGATCGCTTCGAGCATTGGAGGCATTAGTGAGCATATCAGCYCAGATCCAATGGAGAAGTTTTCAATGATGATGGGTTTTTTGTATTGCCCTGGGCGATACATGGCGTAATCTRCGCGACCGTCTTTGTGCCAAACTTTAAATTCCGCGCGCATGCGGAAGTGACTGGGTACTGAGGGGTGCACTTGTATGGTCGATACGCCAAACTCAGCAAATTCCTGTTGAGTTTTCTCTACCTTACTTGCGAGTTGTTGCTCGTAAGTGTCAGGTAGGGCGAGGCCGGGAATTGGTTCTGAGATTGGCGACTCCGTGGAGTCGCCTAGTTTAGAGTTAGTCAAAGGGTAGGGAGCTTATGTTGATTAGTCGTCGCCGCCGGCGAAGCCGAGGATGTGAAGGAGGCTTACGAATATGTTGTACAGGCTAACATACAAAGAAGCGGTAGCAAGGATGTAGTTGCGCTCGCCACCATGAATGATTTGGCTGGTTTGCCATAAAATTAGGCCTGACGAAATAAACATAAACAACGCGCTAATCGCTAATGATAAGGCTGGAATTTGAAAGAAGATATTTGCAATCATGGCAATAAAAGCGATCATTATGCCAGTCATTAAAAAGCCAGTTATAAAGCTAAAGTCTTTACGTGTAACTAATACGTAGCCGGACAATCCAAAGAATATCAGTGCTGTGCCGCCGAAAGCTTGTGTAATCATAGCTGCGCCGCCATCCATTGCCATAAAGCGGTTAAGTATTGGGCCGAGACCTGCGCCTAGAAGGCCTGTGACAGCAAATACAACCAAGATGCCTTTGCTAGAGTTTGCGGTGCGTGGCAGTACAAACCATAGTAGGCCGATACTAGAAAATGACATAATCATTGATGCGCCATAGCCAATGCCCATAGCCATGGATGCAACAGCACAAACAGCACTAAAAAGGAGTGTTACTGCGAGGAGTGCATAGGTGTTTCTGAGTACCTTGCTAACCTCCAGAGATTCGACGCTAGAATGGGTTTGAGTGTAAATGTCTTGCATAGGATAACTCCGTCAGTCAGATAAAATAGTGGCTGTAATCATATGTATATTTGTTGCTTAAAGCATATCAGAATCTAAAACGGTATGCCGTCTAAATATTGGATGATACTAATTGCCAACCTATTACTATAGATTGGGGCAGGCTCAATAGATTCAATTGTATCGTAGAACATTTGTCTTTTTTAAAGGAGTCGAATGTTTTACGTTAGGAGGCTTTGCTTTGGTGCTAAGGACTGGAGTGATAGGTGTTTGGCTAAAGCGGGGAGGTTGATAATCTAGATTATTGAAGGTGATCTCAGATCGATCCCTTCTGGTGTTTCGATTATGAATTTTTAATGTGGTCGAAAGTTAAAATGGCGGTGGGGTAGGGATTCGAACCCTAGGAGCTTTAACACTCAACGGTTTTCAAGACCGCCGCATTCGACCACTCTGCCACCCCACCGGAAGCGCGCATTATACGCAAATTTAAACTCGGGGCAATACCTAACCCCGAGTTTTTTCAAATAATTTGAAAATTATTTAAAGTTTAAGACTGAACCTCATCTTTTGATGTGTTTCCAGCGGACGAACTTCGAGGGTCGTTAGCGGGGCGCGTCAAGTTACGTGGCTTACGAGTAATCTCCGCTGGGGCAGAGGTATCAAGCGCTCGGCTCATTTTGGCCTCAAAGGGAACGTTTGACACTAGAACACTATCAACGGGCTTAGGCTTGCTTCTTGGATCGTTTGATGGTCTCTGGCGAGCTTTTGGTTTAGTCGCTGCAGGAGCTCCGCTCGAGCTGTTTGTTGTTTCAGCTTGCGGTTTTACTTCTGGCGCCTGTTGTGGTGCGGGCTGTTCTGCTGGCATTTCCGCTTTTGGTTCAGCTTTGGCGACACTTTCAGTTTTTTGAGCTGCGATTGCTTCTTTCTGCGGAGCCTTGCTTGCTTGGCTGTCAGCTGGGGCGTTCGCTGCTGTTTGTTCGCTTGGTTTTTCTTGCGGCTTGGCCGGTTCGGTCTTGTCGCTTTTCGTGTCGGTTTCTACGCGCTCGGGTTCTTGGTTGCTCGCCTGGCTTTTAGTTTCAGCTTGAGGTCTATCTGAGCGCGTACGGTTATTATCCCGCCTGGTTGAGCGCCCGGTTGCCCGGTTGTTGCCTTCGTTATCAGCGGAGCTTGGGTTTGTTTCTTCGTTGATGTTTCCTTGGTTATCCCCTTGACTGTCTTCTTGCTGCTCGTCATTTGTC
This sequence comes from Alteromonadaceae bacterium, assembly GCA_002746115.1. GTDB lineage: Bacteria > Pseudomonadota > Gammaproteobacteria > Pseudomonadales > Cellvibrionaceae. The sequence continues at coordinate 4,682 of NVXL01000056.1, read as the reverse complement.
TCAGGGCGCTGGCCGCGACGTTTCTGTTGCGACTTGGGTTTTCTGCTGTTAGGTCGTCTAGCTGGACGATCTTGTTGGTCGCCTTGAGTATTTGTGTTTTGCTCTTCGGTATCTGTGTTTTCTGCTCTGTCGGTGTCGGTGTCGCGTCTCGGTTTGTTTCTGCTTTGGCCGCGATTTTTATTGCGATTTTGGTTGCGGTTGCGTGGTCTGTCTTGTTGCTCGTCCTCGCTAGGGCTTTTGTCGAGATTGTCTTTATCTCTTTCTCGGCCTCGGGTTTGACCGTCGGATTCGCGCTTTTCTGCACCTGTATCCTCTTCCTGTCTGCGGCGTGAGTTGCCGTTTCTACGATTTCGATTTTGGTTTTGGTTGCGGCGGTTGTTGTTTTTTTGGTGAGGTCTGCGGGTTTTTTCTTCTTCCTTGGCTTTTTCTTCCGCATTACCCTTGAATAAGGAGGTGAGTAGGGCGATCAGTTTTTGAATTAAGCTGGGAACTTTTTCTGGCGCTTTTTCTGGTGCTGGTTCAGAGGGCGCTATTTGCTGGACTGCGGGCTTGGGCAGCTGAACTGGCTGCTCTGGGTTGCGCAGTGAGTCAAGACTGGTGCCTTCTTCATTTGGGATTTCAATTTTGTAGCTGGTCTCGACGGCTTCGATATCGTTGTCGCGTAGCCGCTGGACTTCGAAGTGGGGCGTTACCATCTCACTGTTCGGCAGAATGACAATGCGTGTTTTGTGGCGCGTTTCGATGTCAGATATCGCTTTGCGCTTTTCGTTAAGCATGTAAGTGCCAACTGATACGGGCACAATGGCTCGAATCTCAGCGCTACGTTCTTTTTGGGCTTCTTCTTCAAGCAGGCGAAGAAGTGAAAGTGAAAGTGATTTGGTGCCGCGAATAGTGCCTTGCCCGCTACATCGTGGACAAACTTTGGATGTGGTTTCTCCGAGTGATGGTCGCAGTCTTTGGCGGGACATCTCTAAGAGGCCAAAGCGTGATATGCGACCTACTTGTACGCGTGCCCGATCCATAGTGAGGGCGTCACGGATGCGGTTTTCTACTGCGCGTTGATTGCGAGCAGGTTGCATGTCGATAAAGTCGATGACGACAAGTCCGCCCATGTCTCGTAAGCGCAGTTGTCGAGCGATTTCGTCGGCGGCTTCGAGGTTTGTTTGTAGGGCCGTCTCTTCAATGTCGACACCCTTGGTGGCTCTTGAAGAGTTGATGTCGATACTTACCAAGGCTTCGGTAACGTCAATGACAATCGCGCCTCCGGAGGGTAGTTTCACCTCTCGTTCGTAAGCGGTTTCGATTTGGCCTTCGATTTGGAATCGGTTGAAAAGTGGCACGTCTTCAGTGTAGAAGCGAACCTTGTTGGCGAAGTTGGGCATTATCTGATTAACAAAGCCTTTTGCAAGCTCGTAAGCCTCTTCGTTGTCTACAACGATTTCGCCGACATCCGGGCGTAAGTAGTCACGTATTGCGCGGATGATCACATTGCTTTCTTGGAACAAGAAGTGAGGAGCGCTACTTTTTCCTGTTTCGGCCTCAACCGCTTCCCAGATTTTAAGTAGGTAGTTTAAATCCCATTGTAGCTCTTCTGGTGTACGGCCAATGCCTGCGGTGCGGACAATAACACCCATGTTTTTTGGAACATCGATTTGGTTGAGTGCTTCTTTTAGTTCGGCGCGTTCTTCGCCGTCAATGCGGCGAGATATTCCGCCAGCGCGAGGGTTGTTAGGCATTAATACAAGGTAGCGCCCGGCTAGGCTGATAAAGGTCGTAAGTGCGGCGCCTTTGTTGCCTCGCTCTTCTTTGTCTACTTGTACGACGATCTCCATGCCTTCTTGAATGACGTCTTTTATTCTTGGGCGACCCTCGGTGTCTTTAGGTTGCTTGGAGAAGTATTCGCGAGAAATTTCTTTGAAAGGGAGGAAGCCGTGACGCTCTGCGCCGTAGTCGACGAATGCGGCTTCTAAGCTGGGCTCAACACGTGTGATCTTGCCTTTATATATGTTGGCTTTTTTCTGTTCTCTCAAACGGTTTTCTATGTCTAAGTCATATAGCCATTGGCCGTCGACTAGTGCAACCCGCATTTCTTCTGGTTGGGTCGCGTTAATTAGCATTCTTTTCATTGGAGAAAGATCTCTCTAGTTGCTCACTTTGGATGTTTGCAAATAGGAGGTTTATTGATGCGGTGCCGGGGTGATGAAAATGCAGTGTTTTGAATAGCTGCTAATAGCGGTGAGATTCTAATACTTTGCGGYAATGTCTCTTTGTAGAGATTGCCTAAGTTGCATCGGAGTCTTGCGTTAYTTTTTCATATATTTGCGGCGGCCAAACTGAAATAAAACGTAGCATTGAGCCCTTGGCTATATGAAGCCAAAAGCTATAGGTACGCCGAAAACCTACAGCAGACGATGTTTGTATTACCGATGGTTTGTAGGTTTTTTGTGCGGTACTTCGAATGGGCTGCTCGAATAATGATCGAGGCAGTCGAGTGAGTGTACGACACAAATTTCAGCTTTTGCTCGGTTTTGTGCAAGCTTAATAGGCTCAGTGGTATTTTGTGCGGGTAATATCGAGCTTCAGTTAACGTTGAAYATGATATCCCCAAATTCCAGTGAGTCTCTTGTGTGAGCTCTTTCGGGGGGTTCAACTATCCATCAACTTAGCTCAGTATTCTAACCTCGGAGTGTTATTGGCAATCAAGTTATAACTTTTAAAGCAGCCATTTAGCTGGTTTTTAGTAAACAACTTAAAGGCTTAGCTCTCCTACACGTTGCTGCGTTTTTAGTTGCAGGCAAATACCGGGTTGCAGACGTATACCTGCAAAAACCAAACAATCAATATTTTCCTAAATGCGCGATCTATTCGAGCACAGGTTTAAAGTTGCCCGACCGTGTGTAGGTGGTCGAACGCCATAATTTTCTTGGATGAAGCTACTGGTATTACCTTTTGTTACCGTATGTAAACTTCAACCTGACATATCCTAACTTTATTAAGTCGGGTGCATGAATCGGTCTTACCGTTTCTCATAATGCACCTCAACTGACTATAGCACTAATATATTGGCCATTCAAATCAATCACTTAAGTTAAGTGTTTTAATATCAAGCGATTAGTGGGTATGATGCCCGCAAATGAGCCTTGAACTGGAATACCTATGAGCGAGAAATTATCCGAAAAAGTCCGATTTGTGGAAATCTTAGAGGATGAGGCCGGTCAGCGTTTGGATAATTACCTTATTCGTGTTCTCAAGGGGGCGCCCAAGTCTTTAGTTTATCGCATTATTAGAAAGGGTGAAGTAAGGATTAATAAAGGCCGTTGCAAGCCCGACCGGAAGTTGCAGGGCGGGGATGTGGTGCGAATACCGCCCGTCAAGCTCGACTCTGGGAAGCAAGCACAAAAACCGGGCCAAAAATTAATGGATTTGATTTCTGAATCTATTATTTACGAGTCACCCGCCTTGCTGATTGTCAATAAGCCTTCCGGGCTTGCGGTACATGGCGGCAGTGGCGTGCAATTGGGCTTGATTGAAACTTTGCGGCAAATGTATGGCGAAAAGGTATATTTGGAGCTAGTGCATCGTATTGATCGCGATACCTCCGGTTGTATCATGGTGGCTAAAAAACGCCCCATGTTACGTTATTTACACAGTCTATTTCGCAGTGAAGGCGGTGTTAATAAAACCTACCTTGCTTTAGTAAAAGGGCACTGGTCTAAAAGGAAAATCGCGGTCGACGCGCCATTGAAAAGGTATGAGCTGCAAAATGGAGAGCGGAGGGTTCGAGTCGATAGCGACGGCAAGCCGTCTAAAACATTGTTCTCTGTTGTTGAGCGTTATGACGGAGCAACCTTGGTGAAAGCGAAGCCGGTTACTGGACGAACCCACCAAATTCGTGTCCACGGATTGCATGCGGGTCATCCCTTGGTTGGAGATGAAAAGTACGGCGATGATGATTTTAACCGTGAGATGAAAAAAAATGGACTTAACCGTTTGTTTCTTCACGCATTTCAGTTAGATCTGACTTTGAGCGATGGTACGCCTTTACATGTTGAGGCTCCTTTACCGACGATTTTGACGGAAGGCCTTAGTAAGTTGACTCGATCAGAGTGAGGAATGACTGTGCTGTATATTTTTGATTGGGATGGCACATTAAGCGACTCTGTTGCCAAAATCGTCCATTGTATGCAGTTCGCTGCCGAGCATAGCGGCCTTCCCGTACGCGATGAGCACACGACAGCTAATATTATTGGTTTGGGTTTGCCTGAAGCTATTAGTAAGCTTTACCCGGATACGGAAGAAAGCCGGAGAGAGCATCTTCGCCAAGTCTATGTGGATCACTTTATTCATTGTACGCACGTATCTCTGTCTCTATTTCCGAAGGTGCTAGAGACTCTGCAGATCTTGAAAGAGCAGGGACACCTGTTAACGGTTGCTACCGGAAAGAGTCGTCGGGGCTTGAATCGGAATCTCCGGGACTTTGGACTAGACACCTTTTTTCACGGTAGTCGCTGTGCGGATGAGACAGTCTCAAAGCCTGACCCCGCTATGCTAAGTGAATTGTTAACGGAGTTTGATTGCCAAGCAGAAGACGCGCTTATGGTTGGGGATAGCGAGTACGATATGGCAATGGCGCAAGCGCTGAATATGCCTCGTATTGCAGTGAGTTATGGTGTGCACTCAGT
>NVXL01000055.1 GCA_002746115.1 Alteromonadaceae bacterium | reverse complement strand
TTGGCTGTGGCGTTGGTGACGTGAGTATGTTGGCTGCGGATGCCGTTGGTTCGCACGGCAGTGTTGTCGGTATTGATCATTCCGATAGCGCGATCAAAATCGCCCGCCAGCGCGTTCGTGTTGGCAATTTACCGAATATTACCTTTGAAGAGCATAACCTCAATCATCTTGATCTTGATGAGCAGTTTGATGCGGTTGTTGGCCGTATGATTCTTTCTGAATTGAGTGATCCCGCGCAGAGTTTACGGCGCTTGGTGCGCTTGGTTCGTCCAGGCGGCTTGTTGATTTTTCAGGAGGCTGATCTAGGTTCCGGGCAGGCTTTCCCTCAGTGTAGTTTATTTGAGCAGTATCAACGTTGGTTGGTTGAAGCGTCTACGGTTTTGAATGTTGACGTGGATATGGGCTCTAAGCTTTACAGTACGTTTTGCAAGGCCGGCTTGTCAGAGCCGAACTTAAGCTGTGAGAGCGAGGTGATTGCAGGCGCTATGTCGAAAGGCTACGAATGGTTGGTGGAAAATATTCGCAGCTTGGCGCCGGTTATTTTGGAGAGAGGCATTGCTAGTGAGGAGATGCTGAACCTCGATACCTTAGGAGACCGCTTGCGTGATGAGGTGTTAACGCAGGGCAGCGTTTTGCATACGCAGCGTTATGTTGGTGCATGGGCGCGCAAGTAGATTTAATTAACCATTGTGATTTAATTATTAAAAAGCCAGCTTGTTTATAAGCTGGCTTTTTTGTGCATGTGTTGATAGTTTTAATTAAAAACTATGTAAAAAATATTAATACAAATAACTGACAAGAGTAGTTGAAAGCTTAGCCAGTTAAGTTTGTTGCAGCGCTTTGGCGGCGTGTTTGGCGAAGTAGGTTAGGATGCCATCGGCGCCTGCACGCTTAATGCACATAAGGGATTCCATAATTACAGCATCCGACAGCATGCCAGCGTTTATTGCAGCCATGTGCATGCTGTATTCTCCACTGACCTGATAGGCAAAGGTCGGTACTTTGAATTCTTGCTTGGCACGCCGGACGATGTCGAGGTAGGGCATGCCGGGTTTGACCATAATCATGTCGGCGCCTTCTTGTATGTCGAGGGCAATTTCTTGCATCGCTTCGTCGCTATTGGCTGGGTCCATTTGGTAGTTGGCTTTGTTGCTCTTGCCCAAATTTCCGGATGAGCCAACCGCATCGCGGAAGGGGCCGTAGTAAGCCGAGGCGTATTTAGCCGAGTAAGCCATAATGCTGGTGTTAATAAAGCCTCTGTCGTCTAGCTCTTCTCTGATTGCGCCTACGCGCCCGTCCATCATGTCAGACGGGGCGATGATGTCAGCACCTGCTGTTGCGCATACAAGTGCTTGTTCGCGAAGTGCATCGACGGTGACATCGTTAAGTACGTAGCCGTCGTCATCGATAATGCCGTCCTGCCCGTGAGAAGTGTAAGGGTCGAGGGCGCCATCACAAATAATGCCGAGCTGCGGGTATTTGGATTTAAGCATGCCTACGGCTTGCGGGACTAAGCCGTCCTGATTAAAGGCTTCGACGCCATCGACGGTTTTTAGTGAGTCATCGATGTTTGGAAATAGGGCAATCGCGGGAATGCCTAGTTCGACCAGTTCGGCGGCTTCTTTTTCTAGCTCGTCGAGGCTGAAGCGAAACTGCCCGGGCATGGTTTGAATGGGCTCGCGAATGCCTTCCCCTTGTTTGATGAACATCGGGTAGATGAAATCATCGACTGACAAGGTCGTCTCACGAACTAAGCGGCGGGAAAACTCAGCAAAACGATTGCGACGTAAGCGGGTAGCGGGAAATACTCGGGACATAAAAGTACCTTCAATAGGCGAAAAGATGAGAAAGGTTGATTGGCTTAAATGTTATCACGACATGTAAATCTAGACTTCATTGGCGTTGAAGGCTATTCTTCGTGCGCTTAGAAAACCTGTGACTAACAATTAGTTAGGTGACAACATACATTAAGGTAGTGAATTATGCGAAAAATTGTGGTGTGTGGAAACTGGAAAATGAACAAGACCGTAAGTGAGTCTGTTCAATTGGCAAAAGAAGTCGTTGCGGCGGCTCAAGGTGTTGATAAAGCGGTAATCGCGATTGCACCAACGTTTTTGGCGGCTGCCAAAGTGGCAGATGTACTTGCAGGCACTAACGTAAAGCTTGCTGTGCAAGATATTCACTTTGCTGATCAAGGCGCTTTCACGGGTAAAGTATCCGTTGATATGGCGAAAGACATTGGTGTTGAGATGGTGATTTTAGGTCACTCTGAGCAACGTCAGTACTTTGGTGAAACCGACGAGCTTATAAACAAGAAAGTGGTTAAAGTTCTGGAAGCGGGTTTAACACCTATCGTCTGTATTGGTGAGACTTTAGAAGAGCGTGAAGGCGGCAAGCTTGAAGATGTATTAACCACGCAACTGAAAGGCGCTTACGCCGGTGTTAGCGAAGCTGACGCGGCTAAGACGGTTGTTGCATATGAGCCTGTTTGGGCTATCGGTACGGGCGTAACAGCCACTGACGAGCAAGCACAAGATACTCAAGCCTATGTGCGTTCGGTATTGAAGGATTTGTACTCAGAAGCTTTGGCTGAGTCTGTTAGCATTCAGTATGGCGGTTCTATGAAGCCTGGTAATGCGGCTGGCTTATTGTCACAAACTGATATTGATGGCGGCCTAATTGGCGGCGCATCTTTGGACGCTGAAATGTTTTTAGGGGTTGTTAAAGCGGCGCCTTAAGAGTTTAGTTTTTGGCAGTATCGATACCCGGATACAGCGTGTAACTGAATTCGGGTCAAAAAACCGCAGGTGAAAGCCTGCGGTTTTTTGTTTTAAGGCAATGAGTATTGAAAAGCCTCGGCTAAGGCTTGCGTTTCTTCGGATAATTGTTGGGGTGGTGGGGTCTTTTTCCAAGCATCATGTAGTGAGGCGTCAATTTTATTGCGTAATCCAATATTTGGATCTCCCGCGCCATTAAGCATGCCTTGGCTGAGGTTGTCGTATGGATTTAAGATGTTGCTTGAGAAGTCTATATTTAAAAAGTGACATATCTCAGAGAAAATGCTCTCTGTATTAGAAACAACGTCTTCATATCGAATAAATCTACGTTTACTCTCGGGGATATTTTCAAAAAAATCGGTGATATTTTTATTGCCCGCATACCACCATTTTTCAGCTAATCGCCAGGGGTTGTCATCAGTTTGCCCAAATAAACCTCTCGCGGCGTACTTCATGCGGAGTTTGACAAATGAGTTGATCATTCCGTAGGGGTGACGGGTCAAGAATATATATTTAGCATTTTCAAAAACGTCTTCTGCGCGGGTTAACCATTTTGGGTGGTACGCATAAGTAGGTGTTTTGTCTACTAAGATTCTATCGCCACAAGATTCGATTAAGTATTGGTAAAATTCCGATACAGGGAGGTCGTTTTTTACCTGTTGAGTATAAAAATCATTCGCCTGACACCAGTCCCAACCGTGAAGCTCAATTAAAGCCTCTATAGGGCCGGCTCTCATATATTGAAAATCGTGTTTATTAATCTGGGATTCTCTTTCTCCCATTGAAGAAAATGGGAGTAAATGTAACTCGGGAGGAGAGAATAATTGTGGGTGTGCCCCCAAAATTAATCGAGAAATTGTCGATCCGGATCTGGGGGAGCTTAAGAGGAAGATAATAGGCCGCTTTACTTTTTGTTCCGGCGGGCTCTTTGGTAAATCCCATGGCCAATTCTTAGGTTCGGTTTCGATTTTTTCAATTTGTTTTGGTGTCTTTGGGTGCCAAATGCACTCTAACTCAGAAGCTAAAAAATTTGCCAGCTTATCAATGGTGTCAATTTTATGTTCGTCGGAATAAAATTGAAGATCCAACATTTTTTTAAAATCAAAGAATAATTCGTGTGTAATATTTTCTGAATCCTCTTTGCTTATATTGTTTTCATCTACTAGTTCTTGGAAGGGGTGGTGGTTGTCGAAATCGTCGATTGTTGTTGGTAGGAGGCTTAAGAGTTTGGATTTTATATACACGGATAAGCTGATTATTTTTTCATGCAAAGGCAATGATAGTAATGAATGCCGATAATTGTCAGGGTTAATTTCTATGTGGGATTGCATGAGCTATGCTCCAAGTTAAGAGATTGACGCCAGTAACTCTATCACTTTCCTTTGTGCATATTTTGCCGATGAGTTAACAAAATATAATAATAAACATGTTATCCATCGTGTCTTTGTGTGGCTCTAACGAGTTGGTCGTATTTTATCCCTAATCATTTTGTTTTTTTGCGGTTTCAAATTTAGTGATGGGCAAGGGGGGGCTTAATCGCTTGGCGTGGTTGTGTCGATTTGAGGGGGGCTGAGTTTAAAACAAAAAAACCGCAGGTGGAGGCCTGCGGTTTTTTGTAGCTATCTAAGATTTAAGGTCTTAGATAGTTTTACCTAATGAAGTACCTTCACTACGTAGGTCTTTACAAGCTTGAGCGATACGATCAGCCATGCCTTGCTCACCGGCTTTGCCGTAAGAGCGTGGATCGTAAACTTTCTTGTTACCCACTTCGCCTTCGATTTTTAACATGCCGTCGTAGTTCTTGAACATGTGATCAACAATTGGACGAGTAAAGGCATACTGAGTATCGGTATCGATGTTCATTTTGATAACGCCGTAATCCAAAGTCTCATGGATCTCGTTTATATCAGAACCAGAACCACCGTGGAATACTAAATCAAGACGAGCGTCAGCGCCCAGCGCTTCAACAACAGCGGCTTGGCCGTCACGTAAGATAGTAGGCGTCAGTTTAACGTTACCTGGCTTGTATACGCCGTGTACGTTACCGAAGGTCGCAGCAAGCATGAAGCGACCCATAGAGCCAAGTTCTTTAGCAGCAGCAACCATGTCTTCTGGTGTGGTGTAAAGCTTGTCAGCAGGGATATCGCTAGTGTCGTGACCATCTTCTTCACCACCAACAATGCCGGTTTCGATTTCGAGGATGATGTCGTTAGCGAGACAAAGCTCCATTAGTTTTTTACTAGCGGCGATGTTTTCAGCCATTGGCAATTCGCTACCGTCGTACATGTGCGAGTTGAATAGGTTTGGCTCACCTTTAGCGCGACGACGTGCAGTTTCAGCGATCAAAGGCATCATGAACGAGTCGACGTATTGTGGGTGACAGTGGTCAGTGTGTAGTGCGATGTTAATATCGTACTCGGCTGCCATAGCGCGAACATAGTCGGCTAATGCGATAGCGCCTTTAGCCATAGAGCCTACGCCCATACCTGAAGCGAATTTACCGCCACCGGTGGATACTTGGATAATGCCGTCGGAGTTGGCCATTTTGAAACCGAGCAATGCCGCATTGGCTGTTTCGCTTGAGGAAACGTTAATTGCTGGGTAAGCAAATTTGTTTTGCTTGGCGTTATCGAGAATCTGACAGTATTGTTCGTGGTTTACTATGCCCATGGAGGCCCCTATATATTTAGCAAAATTAATGAAAGTGTTAGTTGCAACGGGTGGCGACAAATTCATTGATTGTACGAAGTGCGCACAATGTGTCGCTAGAATTATAGTTGATAATGCTCAAAAAACCGTCAGCTTGTATTGAGTTTCATACTCGTGATAGGTCTAATAACATCTGGTGATGTTAACTAATCAGAGCGCTTATATGTGGCTCTTTGTATATCCTTTTTGCCGCGTCAAATCTCGGTTATCGGTGATGATTCGCTGGCTTTATCCTGTACATGTTATTACTGGATAGTATTACTAGTGTTGTTGCTGGTATTGCTACTAGATCGTTTATCGGAAATTTAAAGTGGGTTAATCGCGAACGATTAACCCACTGAAACCGAAAACGTGAACGCTTACTTGGAGGCGATGTAAGTGATCAGGTCAACAATTTTGTTGGAATAGCCCATCTCGTTATCGTACCAAGAAATGACTTTAACGAAGTTGTCGTTCAAGGAGATACCAGCACCTGCGTCAAATACTGAAGTGCATTTTTCGCCGATGAAGTCGTTAGATACAACGTCATCTTCGGTGTAGCCAAGAATGCCTTTAAGTGAGCCTTCAGAAGCTTCTTTCATGGCAGCACAGATGTCTGCGTAAGAAGCGCTTTTCTCTATGCGACAAGTCAAATCAACAACAGATACGTCTGGAGTTGGTACACGGAAAGCCATGCCCGTTAGTTTGCCGTTAAGCTCAGGGATAACTTTACCCACAGCCTTAGCAGCACCCGTTGATGATGGAATGATGTTTTGGCCAGCGCCACGACCGCCGCGCCAATCTTTAACAGATGGTCCGTCAACAGTCTTTTGAGTCGCAGTAGTTGCATGAACAGTTGTCATCAAGCCTTCAACAATACCGAACTTGTCGTTCAATACTTTGGCTAAAGGAGCCAAGCAGTTGGTAGTACATGAGGCGTTAGAAACAATATCTTGGCCTGCGTAGCTCTCGTTGTTAACGCCCATAACAAACATTGGCGTATCGTCTTTAGAAGGCGCAGAAAGAACGACTTTTTTGGCGCCGGCAGCGATGTGCTTACGAGCTGTCTCGTCAGTAAGGAAGAAACCGGTAGACTCAACAATGTAGTCAGCGCCGATAGCATCCCATTTCAGGTCAGCAGGATCGCGTTCAGCAGTAACTCGAACGGTTTTACCATTAACAACTAGGTTTCCGTCTTTAACAGTGACTTCACCGTTGAAACGTCCGTGAGTTGAATCGTACTTCAACATGTAGGCAATGTAGTCTACGTCGAGAAGGTCGTTGATGCCGACTACTTCTACGTCTGCGCGTTCACATGCTACACGAAATACAAAGCGACCAATACGTCCGAAGCCGTTAATACCAATTTTGATAGTCATAAGATGTTCTGATCCAATGATGATTTTAAAGAGCCGCGATTATCTGAAATCAGACCCTAAAAATCAAGGTTAAAGATGAAATAAGCGCTTGAATAACGCTTTCTGGCATGTTAGGTCGCTTACTTGTTGAATAATTGGTGTTCTTCCTAGTAGTAAACGACCTTGTGGGGTCAGTGCGATGGTGTGCTCAATTCAAGCCTAAATGTTGTAGGTTGATGATGCAGTGTCGCCGCCTTTACCCGTCCAGTTCGTGTGGAAAAACTCGCCGCGAGGCTTATCGATACGCTCATAAGTGTGCGCACCAAAAAAGTCACGTTGGGCTTGCAGTAGGTTAGCGGGTAAGCGTTCAGTGCGGTAACCATCAAAGTAGCTCAAAGCTGCTGTGAGTGATGGTGCTGGAATGCCGTTGCTAATTGCTACTGCAACAACTCGACGCCAGCCCGTTTGTGCCGAAGTAACTTTCTCGGTGAAGTACGGAGCTAGCAGTAAGTTGCTAAGATCGCCATTTACATCAAAAGCTTCTTTGATTTTGCTTAAGAAAGCCGAACGAATGATACARCCGCCACGCCACATTAAAGCAATGCCGCCGTAGTTAAGGTTCCAGTYGTATTCTTTCGCGGCCTCTTTCATCAAAGCATAGCCTTGTGCATAGGAGACGATTTTTGACGCCAATAGAGCTWGGCGTAGATCTTCGATGAGGGCTTTTTTGTCGCCATCGAAGGTGATTCCTGGGCCATGTAATACTTTAGAGGCTTCTACGCGYTCGTCTTTTTGAGCTGAGATGCAGCGAGCAAATACGGCTTCGCCAATCAAAGTGAGTGGTACGCCGAGCTCTAATGCCGATACGCCGGTCCATTTGCCGGTGCCTTTTTGGCCTGCAGTGTCGAGGATTTTGTCGACTAGAGGTTCGCCGTCTTCGTCTTCAAAAGCGAGGATGTCGCGAGTGATCTCAACGAGGTAGCTGTCGAGTTCACCTTCGTTCCACTCAGCGAAGACTTCGTGCATTTCTTTGGCCGACATACCTAGTACGTCTTTCATGATTTGGTAGGCTTCGCAGATYAACTGCATGTCACCGTAYTCGATGCCRTTGTGSACCATTTTMACRWAGTGACCCGCGCCGTTCTCGCCAACCCACTCACAGCATGGTGAGCCGTCTTCGACTTTCGCTGAGATGTGTTGGAAGATAGGTTTTACAGCGTCCCAAGCGGCGGGTGAGCCACCAGGCATAATAGATGGGCCGACGAGGGCGCCTTCTTCGCCACCGGAAACGCCGGTGCCGATAAATAATAGGCCTTTGCTTTCAAGGTATTCAGTACGACGATTGGTATCTGGGAAGTGGGTATTGCCACCATCAATAATGATGTCGCCTTTGTCTAAATGCGGGATCAGCTGCTCGATAAAGTTATCAACTGGGGCGCCTGCTTTCACCATCAGCATGACTTTGCGTGGACGCGCTAGCGATTGAACGAGTTCTTCAATGGAGCGAGCTCCGCGAATGTTCTTACCTGCTGCCCGACCTTGTATGAATTTGTCGACTTTTGCCTGGGAGCGGTTATACGCTGTAACGGTGTAACCCTTGCTTTCCATATTCAGTATGAGGTTTTCCCCCATAACGGCTAAACCGACCAGACCAATATCGGAGAGATCTTTCATAAGTAACATTCTTCCAGCTAAAGTGAGTTTGGTGATGAGTCGTATGACTCATACGAATTCGTTAATGACAGGATAGGCTACCTTCTGGAGTCGTGATCCAGTGGTACGTAGTTCGCTAAAAGATCGTGTTGAAGCGCTCGTATGGTAAACGTATCCCATTTGAGGGCCGCAAACATACCACGTTTCCCTGTTTGAGGGAATTCTCTAAAGGATTAACCGCCCTGAGAGTGGGTTAATTGGGTCGAGTTAGGGTTAATTTTGATCTGGTTGGGTAAGATATCGGCGTGGTTTTTGTTGGGTTTACTGGCGCTATTTTGGTGTTTGGCTATTGGCTGGTGTTGCGCTTGGTCATCCTGCTAAGGCTTTTAATGATCGTCAACCTCGCGAGAGCTCGTCCGAAAAATCCGCGAATGGTTTGCGATTATCAGCATGAGTAGTGTTAGCAGGCCTATAAACGGCAGTGAGCCGGTGCGGGCATAAGGTGTAAGGCCCTGCATGCGCTGGACTTGAGCACTCATATCGGTTTCAACAAAGGACTTTGCTTGCGCGATGATTTTGCCGTCCGGGCCAATCACGCCACTCAGGCCATTGTTGGTGGCACGAATCATGTAGCGTTGATTCTCTAGTGCTCGCATTTGCGCCATTTGAAAATGCTGTAAGGGGCCAATCGAATCGCCAAACCAAGCGTCGTTGCTAATGGTCAGCATGAGTTCGGAGTCTCGGGAGAGGCGTGCTACAAGATCGGGGTAAACAATCTCGTAACAAATCATCGAGGAGATGTTGTAGCCCTGATTAGATAGGATACTTTGGTCTCTAGGTCCCGCATGAATGAGGGATTGGGGGAGGTTGAAAAAATACATTAAATCACGCAGCNATGACTCCAACRGTACATATTCGCCAAAAGGGACTAAGCGTTGTTTGAAATACAAGCCGCTTGCTGTGCCAAGGCCGGTGACGGCGTTGTAGTATTTCTGGGTGTGATGATCGTCGTAAATTATTCCGGTAATTAAGCCGCTTTGATGGCTTTGGGCTTCTTCTTGTAAGCTCTCAAGCAGCGGCAGGGCGTCTTGATACAAATAGGGGACTGCGGCCTCCGGCCAGATAATCAGGTCTTTACTCCAGTGTTTCTCGGTTCGCTCACGTAGAATTTGAACAATGGTGGAGGCGTAGCTGGCGTCCCATTTGAGCTCTAGAGGGATGTTGGGTTGTATCAGTGCGACATCGATGGCTTTGCCGTCGTGGGCTTGGGTCCAGCTGTATTGTTTTAGTGCTGCAGCGGCAGTCCAGGTTAATATCACCGGTATTAATRTAARCGCCAACTTTGGGTCGATTGGCTTAAGTGCTGCACGTGGTTCGGCGGTGGCGTCGGCGCGATGAGCGAGCAGTCGTGTGACAAGGCTTGCCAATGCGGTGCCGGAGAGCACGGTGAAAAAACTTAAACCGTAAACCCCTAAAACAGGTGCCCAGCCGCCTAACCAGGTCTCGACGTGGGCATAACCGAGATACATCCAAGGGAAGCCGGTTAAAAACCAGCTACGGCTCCACTCACCCAATACCCATATGCAAGGGAAGCCTAGCAGCATGCCCCAAGGGCTGCGGCGGATAAAGCGGCTGTAAACATAAAACGGCAAGGCAAAGATTAAGGCCAAAAAGGCGACAAAGCTTGCTGTCATTAATACCGCGAGCGGCATTGGGGTGTAGGCAAAATCGTGAATAGAGATGTAAACCCAAGAGGTGCCAGTACCAAAGAGGCCGAGCCCAAAGGTAAATGCGCGTCGCAGTGTTTGTTTGGGGCTGAGATTTTGCAGGCTGAGTGCGAGTAGACCGCTTGCGATAATGCCTAAAGGCCAGACATCGAAGGGCGCCAGTGATAGCGTTACTAGGGCGCCAGCGAGAAGCATAAGCGCATCCCCTCGCCAGCCTTCTAAAAGGCGAATGGCCTTGCTTGGATTAGCTGTCGGTGAAACAGGCGATAACGGTACAGTGTTCATTGGCGGTTCCAGCGAGCCTTTGAAAAGCGCGTATTATGCCTGTTTTATTTGTGCTTCGGCAGTTCTAATCGCTAATCAATCTGAAGCGGCTTGGCTGTCGGTTTTAACGCGCTTGACTTTGAGTAGGTGAATCTTCCGGTTGTCTGAGTACAATACGCGAAAGGCTAAATCTTTCAGTGTTACTTGCTCGTTACGCGCAGGCATGTGCCCAAAGGCTTGCATGACGATACCGCTGATGGTATCGAACTCTTCTTCGCTAAAGTGGCTTTTGAAGTATTCGTTAAACTCTTCAATGGGGGTAAGTGCTTTGACGATGAAGTCGTTGTCGGCTACGCGGCGGATAAACCCTTCGTCCTCGTCTTCATCGGTTTCGTCTTCTATTTCACCAACGATTTCCTCTAAGATGTCTTCAATGGTCACAAGCCCAGAAATACCGCCGTACTCATCAATTACTAGCGCCATATGGTAGCGATTTTCTCGGAACTCTTTGAGCAAAACATTGAGGCGCTTGCTTTCTGGAATTACATTGGCGGTACGCAGTAGCTTGGCGTATTCAAAGGATTGCTCGCCTTCAAGAATGAGCGGCAGCAGGTCTTTTGCGAGTAATATGCCTTTAACATCATCAATGGTTTCACCAATGACTGGGAAGCGTGAGTGCCCGGATTCAATGACTTGGGGGAGGAACTCGCTGGGGGAATCTTCTTCGTTGATGATTACCATTTGTGAGCGGGGAATCATGATGTCGCGGACTTGGCGGTTAGCAACATCGAGTGCGCCTTCGATGATATGCAGTGCTTCCTGGTCAACAACTTTGTTGTCGGCAGCACCTTTTACCATTTGTAGTAGCTCTTCATGGGAGCGTGGCCCAGCTGCAAAACTGGAGAGTATACGTTCCAGCCATGTGCGTGTATGTCTGTTAGTTAGTGAGGTGCTACTCGGGGGTTCTTCAGACATGGTTAAACTCTTGTACTCATGTTGTTAGGGGTTGTAGTTAGTGTGTTATTCGTTTTTTCAATCATAAGGTGTTACTGCGGCGGCTGCAATCGTTGGTGTGATTGCAGGGGGCTACTCGCTGCACTCGTAAGGTGCGGCAAAGCCAAGGTCGAGCATGATTTTAGTTTCTAGGGATTCCATCTCTTCCGCTTGCGCATCGTCAATGTGGTCATAGCCGAGTAAATGCAATATGGCATGCACGAGCATATGTGCCCAGTGGCTTTTTGGCGTTTTGTTTTGTTCGACAGCTTCTCGCTCGACGACATCGGCACATATGGCAATGTCCCCTATATAGGGAATGTCGACCCCTTCGGGTAAGGAGCAAGGGAAAGATAATACATTGGTGGGTTTGTCCATGCCCCGGTATTGATGATTTAGCTCTTGGCTCTCTTGCTCATCAACAATTTTAATGTTCAGTTCGGCTTCTGGGTGATGAGCTGCGAGCGTGACTTGCGCCCAAGCTTCAAATTCATCTTCGTTGGGTATATTGGCTGAGCGTACAGCGTAAATAACATCAGTAGCGGGCATAGTGTTTTGAGCCTTAGGCGTTAAAATTGTACCTCGCCTAAGGGGGCCTTTATTTGTTGGTTGGATTGTTAGTAATTGTCGTTTTGGCCTTGTTCGGCTCTTGCGTAGGCATCGACAACACGTTGCACAATCGGGTGGCGCACAACGTCTTTGGAGCTGAAATTTGTAAAGCTGACCCCTTCCACCCCTTCTAGTACTGAGGCTGCATGACGTAAACCTGAGGTAGTGCCTTTGGGTAAATCGACTTGGGTTGGGTCACCTGTGATGACGGCAGTAGAGCCGAAGCCGATACGAGTCAGAAACATTTTCATTTGTTCTTTTGTCGTATTCTGACTCTCATCTAGTATGACAAAGGCGTTGTTGAGTGTACGGCCACGCATATAGGCCAGCGGCGCAACTTCAATAGTATTGCGTTCAATTAGCTTTACAACCGTCTCAAAGCCGAGCATCTCGTAGAGGGCATCGTAGAGTGGTCGCAGATACGGGTCGACTTTTTGTGCTAAATCCCCGGGTAAAAAACCAAGCTTTTCACCGGCTTCTACGGCGGGCCTTACCAGTAAAATGCGCTCTATTTCATCTTCAAGTAAGGCCTGCACGGCGCAAGCCACGGCAAGGTAGGTTTTACCCGTGCCCGCAGGGCCAATACCGAAGTTGATATCGTGCGTGCGTACCGACGAGGTATAGCGGATCTGGTTTTCCCCTCGTGGTTTAATAGAGCATTTTTTGGTTTTAATAATGCTGGCGGCATCAACGGCTTGGTCGATGGTGTTGCTTGAGTTATTTTTGGTCACTGCGGTTTTTTGGGTCACTGAGGAATTGTCGATTCGTTTTTGAGTGGGACTATTGTCGGTCACTTTGGCTGGCGTCTCAATAGTGGGGCTTGCCGCTGCTCGTATCGCTAAATGAACATCGTTAGGGCTTAAGTCTGAGCTGTTTTCGGTCTCTCGGTAGAGCTGGTGCAAAAGGAGAGATGCGGTGCGTGTATCAGACTCGCTGCCCGAAATATAAAAGACATTGCTGCGGTGTTTGATTTCAACATTGAGGCGCTCCTCAATCTGCTGAATGTGACTACCAAGCTGGCCGCATAACATTGCTAGACGGCGGGTATCGTTAGGCTCCAGTGCTAGGCTGCTAGCGGGCGTTGTGGTATTCAAAATGTTGCGTTATCGACCTCAGCAAAAAAAATTAGTTTTAGCCTAACGTATTCTTGGGAGTGATGGAAGCCCTTATGAGGACTCAGACGTCACAAGTTCAGAACTACGCAACAAGTTCAGAACTGCGCAATACGCCGCGTAAAGAGTTGGGGAGGGCTTCTTCAATATAGATATCCGCGAATTTACCAATCAGCTCTGGCGTATCGCAGCGGAAGTTAACCACGCGGTTGTTTTCTGTTCGTCCAGATAATTGCCCCGGATCTTTTTTGCTATAGCCTGTGACTAGTACTTTCTCTGTATTGCCGACCATATTGCGCGCAATGATTTGCGCTTGCTGGTTAATGCGTTGCTGGAGTAATTTCAGGCGATCTTTTTTGACTTGATCTGGGGTCTCATCGACTAAATCGGAAGCTGGTGTGCCCGGGCGTGGGCTGTAAATAAAGCTAAAGGATAGATCGAAATTAACGGCCTGAATCAGGTTCATTGTTGCTTCAAAGTCTTTATCTGTCTCGCCAGGGAAGCCGACAATAAAATCAGAAGAGAAGCAAATATCAGGGCGCACTTCTTTTAGTTTGCGTAATTTCGATTTGTATTCGAGTGCGGTATGGCCACGTTTCATCGCCATAAGAATGCGGTCGGAGCCGCTTTGTACTGGTAGGTGAATATGGCTAACAAGCTCAGGCACTTCGGCATAGACTTGAATTAAGCTGTCGGTAAACTCTACGGGGTGCGAGGTGGTATAGCGGATGCGGTCGATACCGTCGATTTTGGCGGTCAAGGTAATGAGTTCAGCGAGATCCATAATCTCACCGTTCGGGCCTTCACCACGATAAGCGTTAACGTTTTGGCCGAGCAAGTTCACTTCGCGTACATTTTGCTTCGCTAAATGGGCGATTTCTTGTATCACGTCGACGACCGGGCGGCTGACTTCTTCACCACGGGTGTAAGGTACAACGCAGAAAGTACAATATTTTGAGCAGCCTTCCATTACCGAAACAAAAGCACTGACGCCGTCGGCTTCCGGTGCGGGCAAGTTATCAAATTTTTCTATTTCGGGGAAGCTGACATCGACAATCACCGCGCCTTTGTCGCGTGGGGCTTCTATCATTTCCGGGAGACGATGTAAGGTCTGTGGGCCGAAAATTAGATCGACAAACGGCGCACGTTTACTAATCGCAGCCCCCTCTTGGCTAGCAACACAGCCGCCAACACCGATGATGACATTCGGGTTTTTCTTTTTAAGGTGCTTCCAGCGGCCAAGCTGATGAAACAGTTTTTCTTGCGCCTTCTCGCGAATGGAGCAGGTGTTTATTAACAGTACATCGGCGTCTTCAGGGTCTGCGGTTGGCACCATGTTGTGTGAGGCACCGAGTAAGTCCCGCATGCGAGATGAATCATATTCGTTCATCTGGCAGCCGTGAGTTTGGATGAAAAGCTTCTTGGTGGGCTTTTCGTCGGGAGTATTTTGCAGTTCAGCAGCAGTATCAGGCATAGTGGAGGTATCGGGTATCTTCAGGCGTGTTCAGAAATTATCCATGCATTATAACGATGTCGCTCTCGAATGCACATAACTAATAACGCTGTGGTGAGGCTTGCGGGTTTAGCCTAGCGGACATAAGTGCTACGATCGCGTAGATCTTTTCTTTCAAGCTTGCTTGATTTCCACACGTTTGCCCATATCTTCCACAACTGTACTGTGTGTTTGACGGTACTCTTTAACGAACCGCTGCTGCGCAAGAGGAATGTTTAACATGGCTGAAAGCCCTATATTTAAAGTGGTTTTTTACAACCAAAATCAAGTTTATGAACTGTTTGCACGGGCGATATATCAAAGCGAAATGTATGGTTTTGTTGAGGCGGAAGAGTTTGTGTTTGGTGAGCGTACGCAATTAGTGGTTGATCCTGGCGAGGAGAAGCTCAAGTGTGAGTTTAAAGACGTTAAGCGCTCCTATATCCCTCTACATAGTATTATTCGTATTGATGAGGTTGAAAAAGAGGGTCCCGTTAAAGTAACGGATATTACCACTGGCGAAAAAGCCTCTGTATTTCCTTTTTCTGGCGGTTCACCCAAGTCCCGTACCGATAAGTAATAGGTTTGCATTATGCTCCATTTTAAGCAGTATGATGCGCCTAACTCTGAGTTAGTATCCTATAATCATAAGCCTTTGGTGATGTTACACGGGCTATTCGGATCCTTAGAAAACCTTGCCGGTATCGCAAGACCCTTAGCTGCGCAGCGACCCGTTTATAGTCTCGACTTACCCAATCATGGCCGCTCTGCGCATACCGATATTTGTAATCTCGAGGTGATGGCAGTAGCCGTATCTGATTGGCTTTTGGAGCAAGGTTTAACGCAAGTCGATCTTCTCGGACACTCACTTGGCGGTAAAGTCGCGATGGAAGTCGCCTTAACGGTGCCTGAGCGTATTGGCCGTTTGCTTGTGGTGGATATCGCCCCGGTGGCATATAGCAGCGGTCACGACAATGTGTTCCAAGGGCTTATGTCGATTAACTTAGATACGCTAAAGTCACGTCAAGAAGCCGATCAGTATCTGCAATCTTATGTGCAAGAAATAGCTGTGCGCAGTTTTTTATTGAAAAACCTAGTGAAGCAGGCCTCCGGAGGTTTTGCGTGGCGAGTGAACCTAGCCGGTTTACATGCCGGGTATTCTGATTTGTTAAAAGAAAACAGTCGCGATATGTGCTTTCCTGGTCCAACTTTGTTTGTAAAGGGGGGGGATTCAGATTACCTGCAAGAATCCTATCGTGATGAGATCCTTGCACGCTTCCCAGATACATCGTTAAAAGTGGTAAGCAATACAGGGCATTGGCTACATGCCGAAAAGCCCGATATTGTTGCAAAAATAGTAAATAATTTTCTCGGAGATAGTGAATGAGCGATAAGCCGCAAAAAGATGAAGAAATTTTTTGGACTGCCGTTGAGGACATTATCGCCTTAGCGAATGAGCGAGCCGAGCAGGAGGGTTTAGGCGTCGTCAATGGTGCATTGCAGCAAGCCGCAGCGCATTTTAATGCCTTTTATCTGGCGGTCAGTTCAGAAAGCCGAGAAGACCTGATCGAAGATAAAGACCAAGTGATCCAAGATTTTTGTGCATCCTATAAACGTACTTTAGCGACGAGTTTAGAAGATTATATCGAAAATTATGACGCGCAAATAAAATCTGATTAAAAGAATGTGGGTTAAATTAATACGTGGGAATAACTCATGTGGTGAGGTGGTAAGTCTATGAATTCTCTGTATAGCTATGTTCAGCAGTTTTTATGTCGATGTTTATCTGTAGGTGTTCTAATTTGCKTTGTTRCAGGCCTRCTTGCTTGYAATAGTATGCCCTCATACGACAGGCAAGCTGGGGCGAATTTACAGGTCAAAATARAAGACCCGGAACGCATGCGATTTTCTGGTAAAGGCGCGGGTGCMGGAATAATGCTGATGTCGTCTCTGGGTGCGGCAGGCATTGCTGTGGGGATTGCGATTGATGAGGGCATTGGTAAGGATATAGATAGCACCGCCGTTGCGGCAGGTTTTAATATTGATGGGATTGTTCGCGAGGCCTATCAAAGCGCTGTAAAAGCGCTGGCTGATTCTCAAGTTAAGCCGCTTTGGGGGGTAAATGTAGTGCGTTACGGTTTTGTTTCTCGCCCCGGTAAAGGCGACCCAAGCCTTGCCCAATTACATATGCGATTTTTTGATTCGAAAAGTGCCTATGATAATAACGAGGAGACGCTGCGGATTGATTACCCTGAAAGCTTTGAGGTTGACGATGTTTCTGCAAGTCTTCCCTTAGAGGTTGTAAAAGCTGAAGGGGATAAAATAATCGAAATGCATTCTAAAGCGATGACTGAGGTTATGGTGCGTTGGTTTTCTTTTAGAAATTAACAGTATTAAAACTATAAGAAAGTAGACGCCTAAGCTGTTTTTAGGTGCCTGCCGTGTTAGCTATTCTTTTAGCGTGTTAAGTTACTACGCGGCAGCGGATTTTCTCAAATTATCCATATCAATAATTTCTATTTGTTTCTTATCCACCTTAATTAAGCCCTTCTTGTTTAGCCGTGAGAATACTCGGCTAGTGGTCTCTATTGTTAAGCCTAGATAGTTCGCAAGTTCCGTGCGTGACATTGAAAGGTTGAATGAGGTCGGAGACAGCTGGCGCTGGTGATTGCGAGCAGAGATACTGAGTAAAAATGAGGCGATACGCTCGTCAGCGGTATTTCGGCTAATAAGGGATAATAGCTGTTGATCACCTGCAATCTCTTTACTCATTAACTGGAAAAAACGTCGTTGTAGGGCGGGAATGGTTAAACTGATTTCCTCCATGCGAGTAAATGGAATCTCGCATATTGCGGAAGTTTCAAGCGCCACGGCAGAGTTGCTATGAAAGTCGTTATTTAAGCCATCCATACCCAAAATTTCGCCCGGCAAATAAAAACCGGTAATTTGCTCTTCACCGCTAGCGGATAGGGTGTAGGTTTTGAATGACCCAGAGCGCACAGCGTATACCGACTTAAACTCATCGTTAGCGCGAAATAAGTAGTTACTTCTTTGCAGTGGTCGTCCACGTTTGACAATGGAATCTAGGATGTCGATCTCTTCTATATGCAAGCTAATAGGCAAGCAAAGAGTGTTTAGGCGACAATCAGCACATGATACATTGGGGTTGCTGTGACAGGTGACGTCGGGTTTTTTTTTCGACAAAGACAGCGATTTGGGCATAGTTTCTGCAACGTTTGAAAATTAGGTAAGGGGCTATATAGCAATAGAGCCGAGCGCAAGGTTACGACTGATACCCTGAATTGTCAAAGGGTATCGGATTGCCTCGCGGCATGTATTCAGTAAAAACTATTTAGATAATTTTTGAGTAGCTGTTGTTGTTCGGTTCAAAATAAGCATCAAAAATCATGCAAATACGACGAATCAAAAGGCGCCCCTGATCGGTCACTTTCAGGTGGCGATTTTGCAGTTCTGCGAGCCCGTCATCGATCATCGCTTTTAGCTCGGAAARCTCTTTAGYAAAGTAGCTTTCAAATTCTATCTTAAACTGTGTATCAATTGCTTCAAAGTCTAATGAGAAGTTGCATGTAAGCTTTTGAATAACGGTGCGTCGGAGTTGGTCGTCGTCGTTTAGTATGRCCCCGCGACTGATCGCGAGCTGCTCGGTGTCTATCGCTTGGTTGTATTCATCTAAGGTTTTGTGGTTTTGCATGTAAATGTTATCGATCATGCTAATGGACGAGACGCCAAAACCGACTAAATCGCAATTGCCGCGTGTTGCGTAGCCTTGAAAGTTCCGTTGTAATTCGCCATTTTTTTGTGCAATTGTCAGCTCATCTTGAGGTTTAGCAAAGTGATCCATACCGATGTAAACATAGCCTGCATCGCACAGGGCGCCAATAGCGTACTCCAACATTGCCAGCTTTTCTCTGGCGCTAGGCAAGCTTGCGCTGTCTATTTGGCGCTGGGTTTTAAAGCGCTCCGGCATATGGGCATAGCTGAATAATGACAAGCGGTCTGGGGATAGCGCAATCACTTTTGTGAGTGTCGAGTGCAGTGTCTCTACGGATTGGTATGGCAGGCCGTAGATCAAATCCATACTTATGGAATGAAAGCCAGATTGGCGCGCTTGATCGACCACTGTCCAAACGTCGCGGTAGGTATTAAAGCGGTTAACGGCCTTTTGGGTGTCAGGGTTAAAGTCCTGTACGCCCATGCTTAGGCGGTTAAAGCCGATATCTCTTAAATGACGCACCGTTGCAGCTGGGAGGCGGCCGGGGTGTACTTCTACCGAGTATTCGCCTTCATCGTCATTGACTAAGTTAAAGTGTTTACGAGTCGTCTCCATTAGCTGAGTCATTTGCTTATTGCTAATAAAGGTGGGCGTGCCGCCGCCCCAATGCAGCTGGGAGACTGGTCGATTTTTATCAATGACTGAAGCGTATAGTGCGATTTCGTCGTTTAACCGTTCAAGGTATGGAATTGCACGATCCTTGTTGCCGGTCACGATTTTATTGCATGCGCAGTAGTAACATATCGTATCGCAAAAGGGGATGTGAAAATACAGTGATAATGGCTTTAAGCTTTGGTTGCCTCGCGCAATCGCGGCTTTGATGTCTTTTAGCTTCGGGGCTTCGTCAAACTGTAAGGCCGTAGGGTAAGAAGTGTAACGCGGGCCGCCAAGGTCGTAGCGCTCGATCAGGTCGCTATTCCAGAAGCTGTTGGGCTGTGGTTTACCGATGGCGCCGGGTTGTAGGGATAGGATGTTTATCACATCGTGTTCTGCGTCGTGGAGTTTCGATGTAGGTGGCGCCATGGTCTAAGACTCGCTAATAATCAGCATTGTTGAAGGAGAAGGTTTAATCTAGGTTGTCCCGCCAGTCTAACCAAAGTGATTTAGAAGCTTTTGACATCGGTCAAGTGTTACGTGAAATTATTACGGTTTGGGCCATAAGAGAAGACTGTTAGCGGCGAGATTGCGGGTAATGCGATAGGTGCGCTAGGGGGCTCTTACAGCTTAAACTTGTTTCAAATACATTACAGCCATGCTATATTTAAAAGAATAATAAATAGAATTCGACTGAAATAAGTTGACATTTTTTTCAGCTAAAAAACGACTTGAATTGACTACATCTTAAGTCTGCAGGTTGTTTTTGTTCATGTACCTCACGTCTGCTGTAAATTCAGGAATAAAAAATGAAAACTAGCTGTTATTTTGGACTAGCGTGTGTGGTGCTCACTCTTCTTTTCGGGTGTTCCCGTGGCGAGTCGGGTGAGGCTAAAGAGAATTTAACAGTTGCATTTATATCGCATACGTATTATGTCAATCGACATAAAGATGTACAACAAATGTTTATTGACGACATTAATAAAGCAAAGCCAAAATATATTTTTGCTATGGGCGATATTGTTTTACTGAACCGAGATAATGAGTGGGCCGGAACATTGGAGTTTTTCTCCAAGTTTGATGCGCAGGTATATTATGTTCCGGGTAATCATGACATTTTTAACTTTGATATTGTTGAAGGCCTTGCGACGGATAGGCATTACCCAGAGTGGCGACAGCAATATGTAGATCGGATTGGCTATGCTCATAAAATGATTCGCGATGATCAAGCTGATTTCGTACTAATAAACTCTAATGATCCAGCCTCAAAAATAACGCCTTTTCTTGATGAGTCTTTAAGTAAAGCAAACCCTAAAACACCCACACTTCTACTAAGTCATCATCGAATATGGCTGGAACGTTATCAAGAGAACTGGGTGCAGTGGTATTGGAAAAGCGCAAAAAAAGAAGAGCTGCTACCGTATATCTCGAAGTTTGATCAAGTTGTTATTGGCGATTTATGGGGCAAGTACGAGATGAAAAGTATCGAAAACACGCCTACGGCAATGATCGGTATGGGGAACAACGACAAACCTGCCTTTTGGGTATATGCTGAACTTAAGGGCAGTGAATTTGCCTTTGAGCAAAGAACGATAACGTTGCCCGAAGGCCACCCATTTATTCACAAAAAGAAATAGAGGAATTACAGTGAATATATTCAGAATTTTTATATTTGTTTTCACTGCTACACTCTATAGCAGCGCCTTTGCGGGCGGGATAGAAGAGCAGCTTACTGGAAATATATGGAAGATGGAGCGTAATACGGGTTTGGGGAAAGTCAAAACTGTTTATATGTTTCTAAGCGATGGTTCGGGTACTGGCTATCAACAAATTTCTGGTCGGGGTCCCACCAGAGTGGAAAATTACAAGTTTACTTATAAAGTTAACCAGGGGAGGATCATTATTCAGGAGGAGATTGCTAAGGGGTGGGAAGGCCACTTCGGCGTAACCCGATGGAAATTGATTGACAATAAGCTGGTTGGCGACGTTAAATTTAGACAGGAAGTCATTACGTTTTCACCGATAAATTTATAACCAACTTACGAATTAGAATTATGAATGATCTAACTTTTGATACAAACTTGCTAAATGTGGACAGTCCATTTATTTTGGACACACTAATTCAACTAATACTCGCTTTTGTGATGGCGTTGATTCTTCGCGGGGTATATATCCGTTTTGGAACATCTATATCTAACAGGAAAGCGTTTTCGGTTAACTTTTTCTTATTGGCGATGACAATTACTTTTATTATTACGATTGTTAAGTCCTCTTTGGCTCTTTCCTTAGGTTTAGTTGGTGCACTATCTATCGTTCGATTTCGTTCGGCAATTAAAGAGCCTGAGGAATTAGCTTATCTATTCATTACTATTGCCGTCGGTATTGGTTTGGGGGCAAATCAAATTGTTCCTACCTGCGTAGCGTTTACTGTTGTCGTACTTGCCATTATTCTTAACTCCAAAATTAGCGGGAAAGAAGAGCATTATTCTAGTAATTCAAACCTGTCTCTTTTGTTCAAAAATACAGATAACCTTCCAGAGTTAGAGCAAGTTCTGGCAGTAATTAAACCGCATTGTAAGGCGCATGTTGTTCGTCGTTACCGAAAACAGAACGGTATTTTGGATTTAGGGATATTAGTCGAGTTTGGTACTGATAACGCCATTGACAAGGTGCGAGCAGGCATTGAAACATTAGATGAAAATGTGGAGATCCAGTTCTTGAACCCTCAGAGTTTGGCGCTGTGAAACCCAGCTCTTTAATCGTTCTCATTTTGGCCTTAGGCTTGGCGTTACTTTCCGCTGAATCTAAGGCCTCCGGCCCTGTAGCAGAGAGCGGTAAGATAGCTTTAGAGGCAGAAGCCGAATTTGTGAACCCTTTTGCTGGATTAGTGTTTAATGATTTTGATTCGCCATCGGTTCCGCATTTGCAGTTGACGCTAAAGCCTGTTGATTTCAGAAAAATAGTTGCAAAACGAAATTACGCCATTACACAAAATATACTTGAAAGCAGTTCTGATGATTATGTTCGGGGCGTTATCCGCAACGGAAAAGATAAGGCGAAAGTAAAATTACGCTTGAAAGGTGACTATACAGAGCACCTCAAAGAGGATAAGTGGAGTTTCCGGGTCAAAGTTAAAGGTAACAAGACCGTRCTAGGCATGAAGGTTTTTTCGCTTCAGCACCCCAAAATGCGTCTGTTTTTACATGARTGGGTGATATTAAARGCGCTGGMAAGTGAAGGTCTTRTCTCCTTGCGTTACAGCTTTGTCAAATTGAGTGTAAATGGYATTTATTTGGGGCTATTTAAYTTAGAAGARCACTTTGAAAARCGCTTGGTRGAAAAYAAYTCRCGCAGAGAAGGCCCGATYTTTAAGTTCGACGAGGCTGAACTGTTTAGGTTAATTAACAACAATACATATGATGGTGGTCGTGACGAYGATMGMTTGTTCCTAAATGCYAGTGTACTGCCTTTCCAAAAGAAAAAAACCTCAGAGAATGGYSCTCAAAAACARCTTTTTGAAAAAGCTGCGTCCTTACTTGATGCTTTTCGTAAAGGGCAAGCGCGAGTTGACGAAGTTTTTAATGTTGATCAATTCGCTAAGCTATATGCGATAAGCGATGTTTTTATGGGCAAGCATGGTGTGCGCTGGCATAACCAGCGGTTTTACTTTAATCCTATCGATTCCAGAATTGAGCCTGTTGGTTTTGATTTTAATGATGATAAGTCCGGGCTTGATCCCTTAGCTCGAATGAACCGCAATCACGGACTTTTTTATGGTACAAACTGGGCGTTTGATGTTTTTTCTCGAATGATGTTTAGTGACCCAAAATTTTTCGTCGCCTATAAAAAACATGCAGAGCGAATTTCTTCTAGAGCCTATTTGGATCAATTCTTTAATAGTATTGAAGTGGAGGCGAAGAAAGAGGAAGCGATTCTAGTAAACGAATTCGACAAAACGAAATATGATAAATACATCCATTTTGACGATAAATTTAAGAAGGCTTATTATGAAAATCAAGATTATGTTCGTAAATCGATTAAAAGTAAGCAGCCTTTAAGGGTACATCTCAAGAAGATTACAGCAGATTCAATGACGGTGGTTTACAACAACCGTAGTGAGCATTTGCTGGAAGTTATCGAGTATCGTGTTGGAGATAAAATCTACCCAATCGATAACCCTGATTACCTCCACACCTATCGCTTTTATAACCCCTATATAGGCAGCACTCAGAACTTGGCGAATATGACAATTGCCACGGATCAAGATTTACGGGGCAAAGAGCTTGTCTTTCGATATCGCTCTCTCGGAGGAGGGGAAGTCTGGGAAGCCGCTTTAGAAAAAAATGGCGCACCTACTGCACCTCCGCCACGAAAGCCGAGACTAGGCTTGGAATCAGGGCACCCAATGCGGACTTTGCCGACAGATTTGAGTGCTTATCCGTTTTTTAAAGTTCAGGGTGAGAAAATTGTGGGTTTGCCTGGCTCTTGGGTATTAGATAAAACCTTAATCTTCCCTAAAAATAAAAAAATCGAACTATCTGCAGGAATGAAAATAGATTTTAGAGACGGCGCTAGCTTAATAGCTTCGTCGACGTTTGATAGCTTGGGTACACCTGAGAACCCAGTATTATTATTTAGTTCTGACAAAACTGGCGGAGGCGTATTTGTCGCTAACGCTAAAACCGCATCTAATTGGCAGTATACTTATGTATCAGACCTTTCAGCTCCTGCATATGAAGAGTGGAAACCAACGGGGGCGGTGACGTTTTTTAAATCGCCACTAACCGTTAGATATAGCCGGTTTGAGAATAATCGTTCCGAAGATGGGCTGAACACAGTGAATACCAATGTGAATATTCGAAATAGCTATTTTTCGAACACCTTCTCCGACGCCTTCGATGCTGACTTTTGTACGGGTTATCTTGGCGCTAATACATTTGAGAATACTGGAAATGACGCTGTTGACGTATCGGGTAGTGTAATCCACATCTCTGACTTAACAATTAATAATGCTGGAGATAAAGCGGTTAGTGTTGGTGAGCGAAGTAAAATTAGTATAAACCAGCTAGTGGTGAATCGAGCGGCTATCGGGCTAGCTTCAAAAGATTCGTCGGAATTACGGGTGAACGGAGCCATCTTAAATGGGGTGAAGATAGGGGTTTGTGGTTATCAGAAAAAACCGGAATACGGGCCGCCTACCATTCACCTTCAGAACATAAAAATACATAGGGCAGATTTGCCCATGTTATTCGAGCCCAAGTCAATTGTTACTATTGACAATGTGCGTGTTGAAAAACCGCTTGGGAAGAAACAAAAACTAATTTTTGATAGTCTTAGAGATGGCAAGCAACTCAATTAATCAGTATCGCTACGAAAGAAAATTTGTGGCCGAGACGGAAAGCTTTTGCGAGCTGGAGCATATGGTTCGTAATCTTCCTGGGTTTTTTACGACGTTACACCCACCTCGGCGCATTAATAATTTATATTTTGACAGTCATGATTTAGACGATTTTATGGCGACGGTCAATGGCGAGAAAAAAAGGCATAAGGTACGCTTGCGCTGGTACGGAGAAACCTACAGCGCAAATGTTGATTCGCCTCAACTTGAAATAAAAATTAAGCTTGATCAGGCGAACACCAAAAAAATTGCCGTATTTGAAAAAGGGGATTCCACGAATTTACCCGAATGGCTTTCGCAAATCACGGATCCTTCGCTAGTGCCATCGGATATGCATGAGTCTTTAGTGCTGCGAAAACCGACACTGATAAACACTTATTATCGTCATTACTTCGGCTCAGTTGATGGGAAATTTAGATTGACGGTCGACCAAGATATCTCTTATCAGGCGGTCACTCATACTGGTGAGCCGATTAGCGAGCTTATCCGTGAAGAAAATCATTCGGTGATTGAATTAAAATATGACATTGGTGATCACCAAGGTTTACCAACCATTGCCTCCGCAATGCCCTATCGTCTTTCTCGTAACTCTAAATATCGTAATGGTATAACGTGTCTTATGGAGCATGGCTATATTTAAGCGCTGAGATCATTGCGTGTGGTCGTATCGACGCTGGTGCGGGGTAGAGGGGCTAACTGTTGGCGTTGGTGTCGGGTTCGCCCGACCCTCGCAGTGACGTTTACCGTATATTTTTAAACCATAAAATCGCGTTACCATCACTGGTATTGCCATTATCGTCAACCCAGAAAGCCCAGACTTCGTTAACGCTACCATTGTTAGATCTCGCTGGTGTGAGCGCAAAGCCCTCTAAGTTGGAACCGTTAGGCGCATCAAAGTGACCTGTAGTCACAAACCTTCTGTGTCCATTCGTCGCTGTGCTGGAAAGCTTCGTAACCTCCAGAGTATTACCGTCCACATTGTGGGAAATATACAGTCGTCCGGTGGAACGATCGAACTCTAAACCACTGCTTTCTTTTGCGGATGTTTCATATTCGCCAATAAATACGACATCACCGCTATTTGAAATATCAAACGCGTAAACTGAGCCACCGCTCTGGTGGGCAACTAAAAATATACCTCCTAAATCAAATTGGCTTTGATTAAATTG
The DNA here is from genome assembly GCA_002746115.1 of Alteromonadaceae bacterium. Classification (GTDB taxonomy): domain Bacteria; phylum Pseudomonadota; class Gammaproteobacteria; order Pseudomonadales; family Cellvibrionaceae. The sequence goes on along the minus strand of NVXL01000055.1, from coordinate 3,039 downwards.
AGCGCCTGATTGATTTCGAAAATCGCTTTTAGCAAGCCAATTGTCAGGAATAAAGGTGATACCTTCTGGCCCATCTCTATTGTCTGAGCCACGACCGGGAAGAAACTGCCCGATATTCCAAGTTAATTGTGCTTCGCCGGAATTGGTATCGTATGCGCGAATGACATTATCTTCGTCTATTAGATACACACGATTATCTGCTAGACCTTGAGTTATACCTTCTAGGTCACCTGTCCCGCTAAACGATTGATCAATAATAAATGTTTCCCCGGACTCGCTTAGAGACCAGATTACCTCTTCGCTGTTATCACATAGCCATAATGTGCGGGTATTGTCATTCCAGTGAGCGCCACTGATATCACCATTGCTAAAACTGCTGTTGAGTGAGCCTAATGCGACGGCATCTTCCCAATTTTCTCCAGGCCAAGGCTGAGCGGCATAATTAGATGAGGCGTAGCCACAGCCTACAACTAAGGTAATTATCGAAATTGCTTTAGGCGCGAGGTAACTAGCTTGTAAGAATGTTACTGGCTTAAACATAGGGATATTCTCGGAGGGATGGGCAACTGTTGTTGCCTTAATGTACATGTATGCTGTGCATAAAATGGAGATCTATGTGACCGCTATGTGCGAGCGCCTGCAGTAATGTCCATAGACCAAAAAGAATCAACATAGTGCCCATAAAAATACGCAAATTTCGCTGTTGTAACCACTGCTTTACTTGGCTTCCGGCTAAGCCTCCTAATAGTAGGCTGGGCAAGGTGCCAAGGCCAAAAGCAGCCATCGCCATAGCACCCGTAATCGGGCTGTCTTGCGTGAGTGCGTACGCAAGTGCGGTATAAACCAAGCCGCAAGGTAACCAGCCCCAAACCATGCCGAGCATGAACGCCTGCAGGTTAGACTTCACTTGCACAAGCCGTTGTCCAAAAGGCTGAATCAGTCGCCATGCGTATTGCCCAATACGTTCTATTGGACGCAATATGCTAGGTAAGCCCCAGAGATAAACACCCATCGACATAATTAATACTGCCGCAACAATGCGAAGTATAGGCAGCGACATGGATGACTCTAGCGCAGGATTAACATATTTACCAAATAACCCGGCCAGTAGCCCTATTGCGCTGTAACTGAAAATTCGACCCATATTATAGGCCAGTAAAAAGACAAAGCGTCTAATGGGGTTTGCTTTGGGCGTCGCAAACGCCAATGCTGCGGTGATGCCGCCACACATGCCAATGCAATGGCCTGCGCCGAGTAAGCCCATAACTAGGGGGGGCATGAGTAGTTCTAAGGGCATAGTTTATCGCTGTGGTCGGACGTTTAAGCCTTTATCTTATCATCACTTTCGCTGTGTTAGTGTAACTCGGGATTTTAAAATGTATGACACGCCGCAACGGCAAGAGCTTAGTATGCAAGAAAAAGCAATAATAACGCTGTTAAGTATATTAATGTATTTAGGGGCGGCTTGTGTCAGCGCTGAAGGTAGTGCTAAACAGCGATATTTAAACCCGGTATTTGATGCGTATAACAAGGTGTCGAATGTGGTATATGCTAATAAATTTAATGCTTTTTCGAATCAGCGAGAAGCGTTAACAATGCGTATCTTTGAGCCTAAAAATGATGCTGAGTTGAAGCGGCCTTTGGTGATCTTGACACCCGGTGGCGGCTTTGTGAAGCATGATGACAATTGGATGGATGACTTTGGCATCGAATTAGCAAAAGCTGGCTATGTTATTGCTATTAATCGTTATCGCTTATCCGCTGGCGTTGGAACACCGGAATTGTTTTTTAACGCAGTATCTAAGTCAGTATCTGATCAGCGTTCGGTGATTGAATATTTTGTGAACGACAACAACGATGGCAATCGTTACAACGTTGATCTAGATCTAGTCTTTGTTGGTGGTCACTCGGCGGGGGCGATTACCTCGATGTTTGTGGCATATACAGACGCGAGCGACGATATACCCGAGAGCTTGCAAAAGAAGTTTAAAGAACAGAGCCTGTCTTTTGTTTCAACTGAACAAAAGAAGGAATTTACGATAAAAGGTGTTGTCAATATGTCCGGCTTGATAATAGATCTTGCTTTGATCGACGTTGGTGAGCCGGCATTGTTAAGTATTCATGGTGAACGTGATACGGTGATTCGTTTTGATCGTAAAGATGCGGGCTTTGCCGCAACGGTGATAGCGGAGCACGTGCAAAAAATCGGTGTCGCCAACATGCTCTACGTTATTCCTGGCGGCGACCATTTGACGCCAGCTGACCCGCTTGCGTGCCCAGAATGCATTCCTTTGATGAAACGCTTTATGTTCAATAAAATTAATTTTTGATGTTTTTTTGGAATCGAGAACACTGATTTTTCGAGTAATGAGATACTGAGAATAATACCAATGAATAAAATAACATTATCAATGATCGGGCTGACTGCGGGTGTATTAATACCTATATTTAGTCAAGCAAACTCTTATCAAGATATTGCTACAAAATACGCTACTGTCGCTTTAACGGATACACAGGTGAAGCAAGCCAAGATGCAGGGTGAATGTTTAGTTGGGTTAAAATCACTAAATTTTAAAAAGAAGCGCGACTTTGACCCTGTAGCGGAATGGACGAACTTTCGCACGACCTCCTTGTTGCAGCAGTTCTCCCCGTGTGAGGTGCTCATTATGATGGAGCTTGCGCAAGAACGCTTGCAAGCGGATAAACCATAAACGCATGTTTATAAATGCTTTTTATAAGGGCTTATCCGCGTGGTAAGAATTTCTAAAAGCTGTTTCAAAAAGGTAAGCCCGCTAGTCTAGCCTATAACGAATCAATACCCCCAAAAGCCTTAATTATCTGCTTAATAAACGCGTTCAGCTCTACCGTCATAATAGCAAACTCAATATCAAACTCTTCAGCGGCGGTCTCAGCGTGAGAACCGTCGACTTTATCAAGTACAGCGTCATCGTATTTTAGGCGCTTAAGTGTAAATTGATCGTCAACAATAAAGTGAATACTTTCGTTCCAGCTTAATGCCAGTTTATTTACAATCATGCC
>NVXL01000054.1 GCA_002746115.1 Alteromonadaceae bacterium | reverse complement strand
TTTACCTTTTTCATCTATCAAAACCTCCGCCTGATACTCAATAATTAAGCGGGAGATCTCGATCTCAACAACTTGCCTACACTCATATCCACCGGACATATATTGACCTGGAGGTAAGGCCTTTCGGTTCAGCTTTAATTCGTTTGTTTGATCGGGATTTTCAACCTGTTCAAGTGTAGAGCCTGCGTGACCTTCTTGCCCGCCTTGCGGCTTATTGCTTTTCTTGCGTGTCTTCTTTTCCCTATTAGGGTCGCTCGATGGTGGCTTGCTGCTGTTCTTGCTATTAACGCCCATTCTGTTTGACAGAAGGGTCACCACAAGCAACAATACTTCAATAACAGAGCGGGTACCCGGCGACAAGGTTTTATCGCTATCAATTGCTGCTTTAGCATTTGCAATTGCTTCTGTTATGTTAATGCCATCAATTGACACAGCGCCCACTTAAAAATATCGAAAGAGTTGGCGTGCATTATATATATTTAGTTAACTTCTTGCATAAATATTAAGTGTTTTCGACTCATTAAGATATTTTAAGCAAGATTTATGCTGAATGAGCTGAATAGTTACGAAAAAATTAGCTCTAATATTAAGCATATTTTCGACTCTTTGCGCTGTTAGCAAGGTAAATGCGGCATGCAATAACCTCTTCGACATGTACGATTCGAACAATAGACCAATAGGTTATGCTTCAGTGAATTATGATAACGTATATGATACGAACAATTCCCTCATAGGCTATGTTTCACCGACTGCTGGAAATATATATGATGCGAGCAATAAATTCCTAGGCTATGTTACACCGACTACTGGAGATGTATATGACGCGAATAATAACCGCAAGGGCTATATTTCACCGAAGTCAGGAGATGTATATAATCTAAACAATAAATCCGTAGGCTATGCTGCGGATTCGAGTTGTAGCTTTTTATATATAGGTGGGGCAGCATTGCTCTTAAAAATGATTTAAATTAAAACACGCCCCTGCATTTGGCTCAGGCACTATGCAAAAACCTCACGAACACAGCGCTCGGTGAGTAGTGCCTGAGATTTGTATCAATACTTAATTTACATGGATGTAATATATGAAAATTTTTCAGAAGCAAAAGCTTGCCCCATAAGTGACCGGTACAGCCATCCTCCCGATTCGCTTGCCTTGCACTCGATGCAATCCTCGATAGATTATTACACAATGCACACAAGTTAAAACTGAAGGAATAACCAATGAGAGATATAAAAGCGTCGCTGACTCAAGATGAACACCTGATGTAAAAACACCTTAGGCAATACCTTATCCGGCAAGAGTGTTCGACTTGAGCCAGAATAGGTGTTCAGCTTCGCCGGAATACGCATCAATTCATAACTTTCCTTTCTAGAGAGTATTAAAACAATCCTAACCCGCTAGACAAAAATGATTTCAGCATCTAATATTTTATTTGAGTCCCTTAAGACTGACTTGCGATTCTTGGTGGATATTCGTTAAATTTTAGCACTCTAAATATTGAGGTGTAAGTCGTGATTAGTTATAAAAAAAATACTATACTATGCGTTTTTGCAATAGTTATAAGCATCGCAAATACAGACGTATTTTCGAATAACAGAGAAGTCGCGACTGACTTAACCACACTCCTGCGCTCTGCTAGATCCATCACTGTGAATAAAGCTACAATTAACGATCCAAGCGTTTTTAATATAAGATATTTTGTTTCTAAAACTAAAAGTAATTTTGAAAAGTCAGCCGGGAAGGAATTTGATGAATCTAACATTCTGTTAGGTCAGCTTATGGATTCTATTGTTTTTGTTATAAAAAATGCGAAGGAAGGAAAATATGAAGGCAAGTGGGCGACGGGAAATTATGCAAATATGTTTCTCCCTGCGCGATTTGCACGACTAACTGGGCTCAAATTCAAAGAACTTACGGGTGGCAAGGCCATTATTCGACTCACAACATCAAATCAACTATTAGTAAACACAGAAAACAAGCCCGATCAATGGGAAAATGAAGTGATAGAGCAAAAGTTTAGAAACCCTAGTTGGCCTAAAAATAAAATTCATGACAACTACACTAATGATGGATTTAGGCTTATGTTGCCAGAATATTATAATGAAGGCTGCCTAAGCTGTCATGGCGGCGAGAACGGAAAGGCAATCCATACTGATCCTGTCGAGGGTCATTTAGGTGAGTTTGGTGGTGCCATTAGCGTTATAATTAAATAAATCAATATGACTAAATACTAATTATGGTTAGCCGGTCGACTTTCTTGTTTAGATAACTATGTGCTTCATTCATGTATTGATGGTTGCGATAAAAACGGTCAAACCTTCCGTCGTTATTAATTGAACCGCAAAAATAAGTCTGAACCACAACAATTGAACAAGTAAAATTAAATCCGAAAATCAGGATGTAAGATTTCCCAATGGGCTTTTAGTTTTTTCTTGTGGCTTTCATTCATCGGTAGATCATCAATTGCTTCTGGCCACAAACTTCTAGCCTTATCAATTGTATCATCAAGATGAACTTTAATGGCTCGCCATGGAACACCGGATTTTTTCGCCCAAGCCTCAAAATTTTTGTAGCTCACCTTATACCAATCTTTGGTTTTACCAAGATTTAACGCAAAGTTCCTTTCATCATCAATATAGACACTCGTCGTGACAATATCGTAAGCAGGCGAAAGCCTTGGAGTAATCGTATCTATGTATAGCAAACTCCAATTTTTTAAATGGGCGTCACCATTTGCCAGTAAAATATTAATAAGTAAGCGCCGTGCAAACTGCTGCACGTCTGCTAAACCATCACCGGAATATTGATACAGTATCTTCCCTATCTGTTCATAGTTTGCAGAATTATATTTTTCATAAGGGTACTTCACCAGTACCTGAGCAAAGTCCTCCATGTGCACTCGCTCCTCGCCATTTCTGTCGAAGCGTTTTATCGCAAAAGCAAATTGCTCGTTCGGCAAATTTATCTGCGGCAAGTTATCCAACTTATTCAGTGCAACGAGCTTTATATCTGGTACTTTAATACCTGCTACTGAAGCAAGCGTCATTGTTGAAAACTCATTAACAGGAACATCTTTATGCTTGGTCGATGGCGTTTTTATAATCCAATCGCCTAACACACCTTGCGATAAATTGTAGCGCCCGTCTTGTTCCTTCATGGAAAATTTCATCTGGACACCAGCCAATGAAAATTTGTTTTCATTCTGAAGTTTTTCAAACTTAACCGCTTTAGCCCTGCCATGAATCGCTAAGATTTTTTCTGGCACCTCATCCGGATCCAAAGGTATCGCAAGCAATGCCCCCGGCAAGTCTTCTCCTAAATAGGACAATATATGAAACTCATTATCAACATGAACCTTTAAGCCTTGAGCGATCAACTCCCTTAACGCCCCCTCCGGCAATAAGTTAGATAACGAAGGGGGAAGTCGCTGATGTCGAACCCAAGGTTCAGACATCAACCGCTCCGAAAGCGGGAACTCGGGGTGGGTAATTAAACTAAATGTGGGTCGGTTGGCATCGGATTTGAATTCATCGGAAAAGCTCAATACATTTCGACCATTTCGAAAGCCGGCCAAGTAGCCCACTAGCCGTCCATGCAGCATCAGCTTAAGAAAGTTGACCTCATCATCATTACCGATATTCACGAATCATCCTCCAGCAGGCCTTGCCACGGATCATCTGCAAGGCTTTTATTAGCAGCCCTTTCTGACGCAGCTAGTGACAAGGGTGAAGCTTGCGGCTCATTGCTGTCTAACACTGCCATCACTGCACTCCATTTCTCTTGAGGAATCAGCATCAGTTTGCTATTCAGGCCTTTTGCTAACAACTCAAGCGTTTCCAGCCGAGGATTCCCTTTCGACTCCAAACGTTGGTACTGCTGCCGGGAAACCCCAACACGTAACATCATGTCATTTTGTTTAAGACCCAGCTCTAGACGCCGCTTTTTTAGACTCTGTAGTAATGATCGCATTTTACGTAAACTCATATGTTGCTTTTTACATAAAAAGAAACATATTAGTTTCTTTAAAAAGAAAATACAACGCCAAAACCTACCTCAATATGCCACAAATCCTCGCTGCCCACGTCCAACCAGTAAGCAAGGTAAGTATGGCATTCACAGGTAGTGGTCTTCTAAGCCCAAAAAGGCGAGCACGTATGGGTTTTTAAGGACTAAGCTTGGTTCTATTTTGCTGGTAGTTGCTAATTCGGCAAGCACATGAAAAGTATCGTCGAATTGCTTAATATAAATGCACTCATATGTTGCTTTCAGCATCAAGCTCGGACATGAGGCTATCGTAGCTATAGCCAGACCTACCGCTCTCTTCCCCATCCGCCAGAATTTGGCGCAGTACATCAAGCTTATCTTCTTTGTCTTCAAGTACCCTCAAGCCTGCACGTACAACCTCGCTTGCAGAGGCATAGCGCCCACTGTTAATTTGCTTAGAAATAAAGCCGTCAAAGTGTTCCCCCAACGTCATACTTGTGTTTTTAGCCATGATTAAACTCCGGCATACCAACATATACCTAAGTATGGTACAAAAGCTCATAACGAGGAAAATCAAATTGACGCCCTTTCCGTTGCGGGCATTAAGGAGTACATATGTTATATCTAGGGAGCGCCCTACTAGTTTTAATTGGCTTAGTGCATTCTTACTTGGGTGAAAAATATATTCTAATACGCTTGTTTAGAAGAGATAATTTACCAAAATTATTTGGAAGCGATTGGTTCACGAAAAGGGTACTGCGGTTTGGATGGCACATTACTACAATAGCGTGGTGGGGCTTCGCCGGAATCCTGTTTGTCTTGGCTAGTCCAGACTCTGAAACGATCAAAGAAATACTACTGGTAGTTGCATCGGTATTTTTTGTGAGTGGATTAATATCCGGAGGATTTTCCCGTGGAAAGCACCTATCTTGGGTGGTATTTTGGTCAATTGCAGGGCTGAGTTTATATGCCGCAGTATCCCGCTAATTAGGTAGCTGGGAGTTTCTAGCTCCCAGCCACATCACTATGACATCACCATCGACCAGGAAAATATTATCAATCTATTTTCTTTACCGTATTTAAACTGCTTGGAATGATAATAGACGTAGAAGTTAAAACCAACATTCGCAGAATCGACTGCGTGGTACAAACGGATAGCGTCATCTATGTGATCGAGTTTAAGTTTGACAAGCAGAAAAGGAATATTGGCCAGTGGGTTGAAGAGCGCCTTAGTGGCTACAACCTGCACCATGAACATGACCATGCTCTAGCTCATCTTTAGTGGCTTCGCGCACTTCGAGTACTTCGACTTCAAAATGAAGGTTCTGACCCGCTAAGCCATGATTACCATCAATAACAACCTCTTCACCGGTCACATCGACGACTTCAACAAAGTGAGCCTGACCTTCCGAGTTTTGCACCTGAAACTCCATGCCAAGCTCGATCTTATCAACACCGGTAAACATTGCACGCGGTACCGCCTGAATGAGTTCGTCGTTTTTTTCACCATAGCCTTCTGCCGGTGAAACACTGACTTTTTTAGCCTCACCCACTTCGCAACCCGCCAGCGCATTCTCTAAACCGGGGACAATATTCTGATGACCATGCAAGTAAACTAATGGCTCAGCGCCTTCAGAGGCATCAACAACATCGCCCGCATCATTTTTTAAGGTGTAATGAATTGATACTGCAAGATTGTTAGCGATTTTCATGGCTGTGCCCCTTGGGAAAAAATAAAATAGCGAATGATAAGAGCCGGACAAGTAGGCTCAAAAACGATAATCGCGCACCCTAAACCACTCATAAAGCCAAGTCTACCGTTTTGTGATCACTGAGTACTTGTTGCTGTTGGAGATCGGCCATTTGAAAGTGATAGTGAAAGGCCTGCGTATTATCGAACAAATTCTCTGCTAACAACCAAATAGAGGTGACTGGTTTTAGTACGCCATTGAGAAAACCGACCAATAGACCCGCATGCTCTTGCACACCGAAGATACTTTTGAAAACACAGTCTACTTTGGGATCAATCAAGCGCATAAAGGGCGTTCCAGCAAGACGTTATAGCAGCTAAATAGGGAGCTGCTAAAGAGGCTTAGTTTATCATCGATCGTGGTATTTGCGAAATATTGACCTTGTTCGTCATGTTTGTGTGGCGAAGTCTGAAGGGCGGCACTTACCAGCTTATCAAACCCGGGCCCCCGTCCATCGGATTGTAGGTATTTCAAGGTCGATCATTGCAGTGCTGGCAAACAGGGTCTCTTTGCGAATGCCGTGCACTTTTGTGCCTGTCTTGGTTCGTCTGCTGAGGTTGGGCAGGCACTGCTGGAAGCAAACTCCTGATGCATCAGCTACAAGCTAGACGAGACCGACATTGTGCCTACCTAGGGTCACCGTAGCCGATTGTCTTTTTAGCGCTACCCGTGTCATCACACTTTAGATTAAAATAACATGGTAAATGGATTAAGTACTGTTAAATCTGTAGGTTTTGGAAATGACGCACAGTATGTCCGGTGCTAGGTAACTTAAGATTGCCGGGAGTGGGTGCCGTACGTAGGACTAACTTAGCAATGCAAATAAGTGACTATTAACTTTAAGCTTTACGTGCAAATGTTAGCTTTCTGAAATCATACAAAAATCCATCTATTTAAATTGGAGATAAACGTGGTTAAATTTAGTAGTCTTTGGAAGAATTTTCCAAATAAAGATGCCATGAAGACGGCATGCCAGAACAAACAGAAGATGAAAACAACGCCATTTGATAATTATTGCGCGATCTTACTTAGCGAATGTTTTATTCAGTCTGGCATTGATTTAGGCTCTCTTAAAGGAGCGCGCTGCTGGTCTCACCCTGGCAAGAAGCATATCTTGCGAGCTGAAGAGTTAGCAAATTCATTAAAAGCAAAACCCCCTGCCGGTTTTTGTCAGGCTCAGAAGGTGGTCCCAGGTACCTTTCAAGAAGTACTTAAAGGTAAAACCGGCGTTATCTTTTTCAAGGATTATTGGCAGAGAGGTAAGGAATCATTCGATAGCCGAAGCGGTGACCATATAGACCTTTGGAATAAAAATGAGATTACCAGTTCTTCCATGTTTACTAGAGGTATTTTAGAATTTTTTGGCCGGGTGAGTGATTTCAATAAATCAAAAGAAATTTGGTTTTGGGAGATAAAGTGAAAAACATACTAACCTATGCTTTTATTGGCCTCATTAGTTTTGCTGCAAACTTTTTAATTTATAACTATTCATTTAATAGCCAAGCAACACCGTTTCTTAGCGAGGATCAAAGAGTCGATAGCGCGCTGCTTATGTTAACAACAACCGTTCCTGCATATCTGGTTTCGGCATTAATCGTTACTATCGCTTTTTATTGGATTGCAAAAAACAGACAAAATAACGACAAACACTAAAGCAGGGCAAGCACTGGCAGATAGTTGTGTCTACCCTCGGAGGCAGTGTGCGCTTTTATGCTTCAGATTGCGGGAGGCTGAGTGGAATAACTCGGCGTGGTGGACGGCACCCGCCAGCTTACCAAGCCCGGACGCCCACCCATCGGGTTGTCGGTATTTCAAGGTCGGTCATTTCAGTGCTGGCAAACAGGGTCTCTTTGCTTGGATGGGCTTTGTGTCATTTTCGGTATTCATCGTAAGCGCCAAAGGACTGATCAAAAACATCTAGTATCTCTACACCCTCGACGATGAATATGTCCTCGGCTTGGCGGCATTTTTTGGCCTCTATCACCAGCCACTTAGCTGGGTGTTTTGCTTTAATGTCTCGCCATAACATCATGTGGCTCTTTGCGAATACCGTGTGATTTTATGCCTGCCTTGTTCACCTAAATTAAGCGCCAAAACCAGTTGATTCTTTCAATGATTTATTGTCTTATGGGCGCTGAAATATTTTCTTTTAGAGAGGAATTCTTTACCGAAAAATTGACATATAAACAGTCGCCACCCTGAGTGCGGAAACACCCAGAGGCAGCTAACCACAACCGATATTAAGAGTATCAATCATGGCTAAACGTACTATACCGCCAGAGCCCCGCTCGGCCCAAGAAAAATCTTCAAGTACCCGTCAACTCAAAGTCCGTAAAGGCCACTACGACTATCAACTTATTCGTCATCCGCGCCGCCCCTACGCTCCCCTGCCCGTTCCTTGGGTGCAAATCAAAGGCTATTGGCTAGATAAAGCAGGCTTTTCCGTCGGCACCGGTATCAAAGTTACCGTCAGCCAAGGGAAGATTGTGCTTGAGGCTGAGTAAGGTAGCGCGTTAAAGCAGGGCTGGCACTGAGGGAGGTAAAATCTTGATGTGCCAGCTACAAGTTGTGAAGCTCGGTCGCAGGCGAAAAAAGCGGAATGTTCTAAGGTGTGACCTTCACCTGCCCAAGCTTCTCCCCCTCCCCATGACAGCTCCTGACCACGATGGTCGCCCATCAATATAGCCTCCACCAAACCAAACCAAAACATAAAAACCTATATTTAAGTTGACACCCCCACCAAAAACACTAAACTAAAAAACCAAAATTTACGTTTAGACCAAAAGTCATGGCTAGAGTYAGARCTCCCAAGCCTTTCAGCGAACTTCTCCAAGATGTACCRCAAGAGAATTTCRTCCCTCTTTTAGGGAAGTACGGCCCAACCGACGCCGAAGGAAAGTACTTACATTGGGACAAGTTCATCTGGCGAGTACCGACAGGAACGCCTGAAGAGGCCGCATGGCTAGCGACAAAGCTTGCAAGAAAGGCAATATCCAAAGAGATTCCCCTTCTTCACGCGACCCAAAAAGACACTTACTTTAGCTACAGCATCCCCGAATCCCTTTTCGCACAGCTACATCATATCGACAAAAGCACCGGGGGCGGCCATGCCCTCGGGGATGGAACATTCATCACCGCCAAAGAGAAAGATAGATACCTCGTCCGAAACTTAATCATGGAAGAGGCCATAACATCCTCCCAGCTTGAAGGCGCCTCCACCACCCGAAAAGTCGCCAAGGAAATGTTAGAAACGAGTAGAGCGCCGATAGGGAAATCAGAACAGATGATTTTCAACAACTACCGACTCATGAAAATGGCCGTTGAAAATAAAAACGATAAGCTTTCTATCGACATGATCTTAAACTTGCATCAGACGGCGACATTTAATGCCATCGAGAATGACGCCATTCCCGGTGAATTAAGGGCGGATAACGAGGTCACGGTTTCCAACATCTACAACGAAGTCGCACATATTCCGCCATGTTTCTCAACGGTTAAAGAAAGGCTGCTGTCGCTATGCGAATTCGCGAACGCCGATCATAATGGGGAAGGGATAAACGACTTTATTCATCCACTCGTGAAAGCCATCATACTGCACTTTATGATTGGCTACATTCATCCCTTTGGTGATGGTAACGGGAGAACCGCTAGAGCGATATTTTACTGGTATATGTTACGTTCCGACTATTGGTTATTTGAATATGTCTCTATCAGTAAGCTGATTCAAGAGAAAAAAAGTGATTATGATGCCGCATACATCTATACCGAGACAGATGATTTCGATTTAACCTATTTCATTTATCATCAGGTAGATATCGTTATAAAAGCCGTGAACGCTTTGCATGGGCATATCGAATCTAAAAAAGATGAATTTTATCAATTTATGGAATGGGCGGATAAAAGCCCTATTTCTAAAAAGTTAAAACGAGGACAACTCGAATTATTAAAAGAAGCCATCAAACAACCGGGAAGAACATTTACTTCTAAGCAAACGGCCATGGACTTTGATATAAATGAAAACACGGCAAGGACCTACCTTAACGGTCTTGTCGACCAAGACCTCTTAATGTCAACGAAAAGTAAAAACAGTAAAACCGTTATTTACTTAGCGCCAGCGGGCTTGCGAGAACGGCTGAAGATATAATCGCTAATGAAGCAACCCTACAGCCAGAGATTTAGGCATGAGCGACGCGTTCCCGGTCAACATACAGGCGGCGTTGCACTCTTTATTGCAAACGGACACCGCTAAAGAGCGGCAGTTTTAGCCGCTGATTGCGAACACACAACATGGAATATAATGGGGACTAGCGGATCTTTAAACTTAACTAATTAACATATAACCGCACTAGATAAATACACATTAATCGTCGTGCCGCTGCCCTGATCACCCTCTCCTTCCTGGCTTTTCCCCTCAAAACTATTCCCATCAAAACTACTATCTTCAAAAGAAAGCACCTCAATCCGCCCCTTATGCCGCTCAATAATCCCGTAACTAATCGCCATCCCTAAACCCGTGCCCTCACCATCTGGTTTGGTCGTAAAAAATGGTTCAAAAATTTTACCGATAATCTCCTGCGACATACCGCAACCGGTGTCTTTAAATGAAATACACAGTTCGCCGCTTACCTGCTTCATGGCCGCTTGTTTCATGGTGATAGCCAGCCGTGCACCCTGGCTTCTATCCCCACCCATAGCTTGACAAGCATTCACCATTAAATTCATAAATACTTGATTTAATTCCGAAGGATTACAGGATATTTCCGGGTCATCCTGAATATCACAGATAAATTCAATGTCCGTTTTATAGTTTGCTTTAACAAGCTCAAGTGTACTGAGAAGCCCAGCACTTACACTGGATGGCGTCATTGACTCAGCATCACTCCTAGAAAAAGTCCGTAGATTATTGACGACATCGGTAATACGCTTCGTGCCCTCATGCAGGGTCGACAGCTGTGAAAATAAATTTTCAAAGCGCTCTTGAAACATGTCCAAAACCGCGTCGTTGCCCTCTCCTGTAAGGTCTTTTAACAGCGTTTCAAATTCGACTAAATCCTCTTTTATACCCACGGCTGCCAGATTGGAAAAATTGAGTGGATTATTAATTTCATGCCCAACGCCTGCAACTAAAGTCCCGAGACTCGACATTTTTTCGGACTGCACTAATTGGCTTTGCGTTTGTTTTAAATGGCCATAGGCCTGATCCAGCTGTTCATGGCTATCCGCCAGTTGCTGCGTGCGCCGCGCGACTTCTAGCTCAATACGGCGGTTCACCGTCAAAAGTTTTAAATGGGTATTAATTCGAGAGAACAACTCTTCTTTAGCAATAGGTTTGGTGAGAAAGTCATTACCCCCGGCCTCGTAACCTTCTTGCAAATCACTCACTTGTGATTTCGCCGTTAAAAACACCACCGGTAGATGACTCGCCGAATGCACTTCTCGTACCGCCTTACATACCTGATAACCGGTCATTCCTGGCATCATTACATCCAGTAGCACTAAATCGAAATCATGAGAGGCTTCGATTAATAGCGCTAATGCCTGCTTCCCGGAGGAGCACTCACTCACGCGGTAAGACCTTAAGCTCAGAAGATTAAATAACACTTTACGGTTCACCACCTCATCATCCACCACCAAAATGTGAGGTCCATCATTTACCCTCTCACTCTCACTCCCCCCACCACTACTAATGTCTTCGCCAGCGCAGCGCTCAGTAAACGAAGCGCCCCCGGCCTCATCATTAATGTCTTCCTGTGAGCGCAACGCGCCTTCTTGTATCGCCTGATTCGATACCGATAAAGAAAAACGTGCCGTCGTGCCCTTCCCTTGCTCTGAGGTCAGCGTTATTTTACCCCCATGCAACTCAACCAATTGCTGAGTAACCGCCAAACCCAAACCGGTACCGCTCGTATTATGCTCACGGTTTACTTGCTCAAAAACACCAAACACCTTATCTAACTGGTCACTGGGAATACCAATCCCCGTATCGCTCACCGCCATCCACAAGGAACTCCCTTCTATTGAGGTGCTAATGGTCACCGTTCCGGTATCGGTAAATTTAATGGCATTGCCAACCAAGTTGTAGAGTATTTGTTGAAGTCGGTTTTCATCGGCGCGTATCGACGCCTGATATTTGTCGACTTTGTTGATGAGTGTGACAGGCTTGGTACCGATAAGCGGCTGACTCAGTTGGCACACCTGATCCACCAAGGTAAACAGGTCAACAGCCGAACGGTTGAGCTGAACGGAATGTTCCCGCAGTTTGGAAAAATCCAAAATATCACTAATTAAATACGACAGCCGTTTACCGCTGTTGACGATAAGCTTCAAATTTTCCAGAGTCACTTTACCTGGCGGGCCGTCCAAGCCATCGATCAAGGATTCCGACAAGCCGATAATGCCATTGAGCGGTGTGCGTAATTCATGGGAGGTATTCGCCAGAAAGCTATCTTTAGCTTTGTCCAGCTCTTGTAGTTTTCGATTCAATTGAAGCTCGGCCTGAACACGCTTTCGTTGTAAATAGGTATAAATAAAAACCGACAACAGAAAGATAAACAAAACCACATACGCGATTTTTGCCCACCACGTTAACCACCAGGGTGGCAATATGTGAATAGCAACCTCGGTACCCTTTTCGCTCCAAACCCCTTCATTGTTTGAGCCCTTGACTTTAAACACGTAATGACCGGGGTCTAGGTTGGTATAGGTGGCCGTACGTTTAGTGCCAGAATACGTCCATTGTTGATCAAAGCCTTGCAGCTTATAAGCGTATTCGTTCATATGGGGAAAGCGATAATTAAGTGCTGCAAACTCAAAGCTAAATACCGATTGTTTGTGGTTAAGGGTGATGGCCTTGTGTTGCAAGGGTGAGTGTTGCATGAGTGAGCTCTGCAAGGGCAACCCCGCAAAATCTATCGCCACAGATTTATTCGCGATTCGAAAATCTGTGATGACTATGGGCGGTGCGACCTTGTTGACAAACACGCTCTCCGGATCAAAAATGGTTAAGCCTTCTGTGCTACCAAACACCAACTCACCTTTAGCGGTTTTTAAATAGGCCGAACGGTTGTGCACATTACCGGCTAGGCCGTGGTCTTGATTGTAGTTGCGAAAGCGCTCGGTATCCGGGTTAAATTGAGACACACCGTAGCCCGTACTAAGCCATAAAGCCCCTTGATTGTCCTCTAAAATGCCTGTCACAAAAGCATCGGGGAGTCCGTCTTTAAGGTGGTATTTTTTAAAGAAGGGAGGGCCTAAGCGGTCAAAGCGGTTGATACCCCCTCCCTGTAAGCCTAGCCAAAGTCTGCCCTTTTTATCTTCGTGTATGACAAGAACGCCACCGGCACCGATCCCACCAGACTCAGCTTCGCTGTGCAAATAGTTTTGAAAAACCCCTTTGTTACGATCCATCAAACTAAGGCCTGCACCGGTACCTACCCAAAAATCCCCTCGGGTATCTTCCAGCAAACACCGCACCCAGCCGCTAGGTATTGAACTGGGGTCGTTAGCATTAGGTTGATAGCGAATGAAGGTGGCTTTTCCTGTATTGGATGAAGTGTGGGATAGGGCTTGGTATCGATGAAGCCCACTCGCTGTTCCCACCCACAGGTTTGTGTCTCTATCTTCATAGAGACTCCACACGCGATTATCACTCAGACTGAATGGATTTCCCGGCTCAGAACGATAATGGGTAAAGGTGCCTAAGGCCTTGTCCGTAGGCACATAGTCTGCGGGAACATCGAAACGACTCAAACCACCATTGTGGGTGCCTACCCATAAAACACCCTGAGAATCGATCAGCAAAGCCAGCACTGCATCGGCAGGAAGACCCGATGGGCTCAAGGGGTCTTTTGGCTTATGGTAGTAGCGCGTAATCTCCCCCGTTTGACGGTTAATATGATTAAGCCCTTTTTCTGTGCCCACCCACAAATCGCCCAATGCTGTTTCGGCAATGGCTAAAATGCTAGAGTGGCTTAGACTGTTCTTATTATTAGTGCTAGTGCTAGTGTTATTGCTCGGGTCATGCCCCTCAGTGTCAGAATAGAAGTTGTGAAATGCACTGGCATAGTCATTCGATATAGACACTCCCGAAGGAAAATGCCCTAGCCATAGTCCTTTAAAGCGATCTTCATAAATCGACCGGACCGAGTCGCTAGCGATACTGCCCGGGTCATCTGAGTGATGCAGGTAACGATCAAATACCGCCTCCCCTTCCCCTTCCCCTGCCCAGTTCAGTCGGTTTAGCCCACCTTTGTCTGTGCCTATCCATAGATTGTCGTGACTATCTCCTAACACCGTCCTCACTTGATCATGCCCCAGACTAGTAGGTCTATCAGGTTTGTGTCGATAGTGAACAAACCTTTTTGTTTCCCGATCAAAACGGTTTAAGCCGCCGCCTACGGTCGCAATCCATACATGCCCTTCGCTGTCTTCATAGATCTTTGACACTTCCCCGCTACTGATACTCTTTACGCTATTGGGGTTCCGCGGATCAAAGGGGTAAAAGGTAACGGGGACAGCAAAGGTAACGGAGTCAGTCATTGACGACCTGGGTACCCTCTCCATAGTGAGAATGGGAAGGGTGCATATCCCGCCAATTTTTGCCATAGAGCTGTAACACCCCATCCACATGATCCCTTGTTTATCTTCGAATAAGCCCCCAATGCCATCAAACACGGCTTGATTGGCGTGCAGCGCAATGCGATCAAATTTACCCCCGTCCCCTCGAAAAGGCGCTTGGAAACGGTTTAGGCCTCCTTCCGACGTGCCCAACCATAGGGTATTCATACTATCCTGCAACATACTCCAAACCTCACCAGCGCCAATACTGGTAGGGTCGTGAGGGTCATGCACAAAACGCGTAAAGTCATCGCTGATGGTGTTATATCGGTTGGCGCCATTGCCTGTCGCCACCCAGAGCTGTCCAGAATTGTCCACCAGTAGATCAAGAATACGGTTATCGCTCAGACTTAAGGGCTTGTTGGCCTGATATCGATACAACTTAAAGGTATAACCATCGTAGCGCGCTAATCCTTGGAGCCCACCAAACCACATAAATCCCTGACGATCTTGAATAATGGCATATATATCGCCAATCGAATCGAGTTGTCGATTTTTTAGGGTGTTAAAACGGACTTTGTTCTGATGCGCTTGTGGTGTTAGGGAGTGGGGCTTTTTTGCGTGAGGAGCAAGAGGTGCGAGAGGGGCGTGAGGGGCGAACTGTTCGCCCTGCACGGCAAGGCATAAAAATATACACAACGTTGCGGCCAAGACCCGCCAAAGCTGAATAAGGTTAATTCGGGTTATCAATTGCCCCACCGGTATCGCCAACCTCTGTTTTGGATGATAGCGGAAGTATAGTAAACCTGAGGGCGTGGTGCGCATAATCCCCCTCACATCAAAATAACTGTCAATTTATGGGGTAATTTGGCGTTTATGCCTTCGCTTCTCCGTATTCCTTGCCTGCTCAGCCGCTTACTCAGGCATCTAGTTCATTACGGATAAATACACATTAATAACCGTGCCCTCGCCATCTGGTTTGGTCGTAAAAAATGGTTCAAAAAATTTACCTATAGTCTCCTGCGACATACCGCAACCGGTATCTTTAAATAAAATACACAGTTCACCGCTTACCTGTTTCATGATCGTTTGTTTCATCGTGATAGTCAGCCTTGCACCCTGGCTTTTATCTCCCTCCATCGCCTGACAAGCATTCACCATTAAATTCATAAATACTTGATTTAATTCCGAAGGGTTACAGGACATTTTCGGGTCATCCTGAATATCACAGATGCTGTGGCCTCAAGCACAAGAGCTGCCAGTGCTTTTTTCGGTGCCGACATATTGTTGAAACTTTTGGAAGCTAAGGATGTTAAATATACACCTGTGTCAACGCCATACGACTCCCCACTCCGACCTACACCTTTTCACTTTGTTTTCACCTAACTTATCATTCACGTTGCTGCTTTTACTTGCATTTTTCTTACGGTGTGATATTCCGTTTTTACTACTATCCCACTTTTACCATTACCTTAACACTTCCAGAGAAATGATCGAAATTACGACAATAGCGAATAATGAAATATCACCATTTAAATACCCACGACATCACAATGAAACCAAGGTAATCCTTTTGGGCCATAAAAAACCTAGCCTTCATTCCTTAAAACCAACAATACCTTATTTTCGCACACCCACCAATCGATCAAAAAATAATCCACCTCGAATTTTTTGGGATCATTAATTAAATACAATACTCCCACTTCCGGGAACACCCATCAAAAAGATACTCCCACTAACGGGAATATTAATTAAAAACAACGCTCCCACATCCGGGAATATCAATCAAAAAACTCTCTTACTCACGGGACCACCAACCAAAACATAACTCCCACTTCCGGGAATATCATTTAGCAACAACGCTCCCACATCTGGGATATATTGGGAAAAAACAACACCCGACAAGACCAACACTGGGAAGAAAACCTAAAATATCAAACAAACCGAGCCTCAACAGCTTGTTTTTTTGAACAAATTCATCGTATCGAACTCACCCACATATTTTTTATGCATCCAATTATGGCGCCATATTCAACCAAAACAGATCTAACAACTTAAAAAATATAATTGAAAAAACAGTTCTATCTAAATACAAATAAATTTACCTCATTGACACAATAAAAACCTAATTCTATACTCGCCTCGAATTTGAAAAAACCTATTATCTAAATTCAACTTACACTCACAAATAGACACAACAAAGAACCTACCATATCGGCAGAAACTATAGGCTACTACATAGCTGACAACAAAATTTACCTAAACACACAACTTAACGAGACAACAATGTTAAATAAATTTTCACATGCAATACTACCCATTACTATCGCTGCGCTGATTTCCAGCAATAGCTTCGCAGGCCAGCCAGACAACGCCAAACAACACCTCCCTAAGGGTGCTGAAGTCGTCGCCACAAAAACCCATAAAGTTGGTGGTGAAAGCTACACGCTAGTAAAATACCTAAATAAAGATACAAAAGAATCTGGCGACTTAGTCATCGATGCACGCGGCAATCGCATTAAACAGTCAAGCGTCAAGAAAAACAAAAGGAACCTATTAGGCAAAAAACTAGCGTCGCGCTTAGATCTCAAAAACAAATTTCAAGGCGAGCTCATTAAAGTCAACATTGCACTCAACATTGAAACGACTGAAGATGAATTAGCAGAAGACGCTGCCGCTACCAGCATGAATGCCAACGACGGACACCTTACTTTTACCAAAAATGGCAAAATCATCAACGAAAAAGATGTTAACGCCAACCGCGACCGACGTGCCGCTCGCCTTAATAAGAAACGCGCAGACCGAAAATCCAAAAAACGCTCTACTGGCGAAAGACTAATTAAAGCGCAAGGTTGGAAAAAAGGCGGTTTACTGGCCAAGCAAATCGAAGAAGGTCGCTCCTCTTTAACACTGACTTTAACACGCAAGCAATTAAGTAAACTAATAAAAAATAATGCCAACCTAATTAAAGGTGTTGAGCTGTATCAAGAACCGAAGGACTTTATCTCTGCCGCAATGCTCAGTACTGGCATTGACCCACATGCAATCAACTCTAGCACCCGCAGTGGTACCGGCATTGGTATTTTCATGACCGAAAGCGGCTGTGCTAATTCTGGCCACATTACCAACTATACTAAAATTGCTGGTAGCCGTACCGACCACTCAGAAAACGTGAGCGCTATTTTACGTGCCGTATCACCAAACAGCCATGTTTATTGCCGTGGCGGCGCCGTAACACCATCAGACTCTGACTTGGCTGGTAGCAACGGAAACCCCGCTGTGCAGGTAATTTCTCGCTCTAACGGTAGCGTTACTTCTAACGAGTACAACACCATTGACCGTGACTGGGATAACATCGTTTATGATGATCAAATAATCACATTCTTGGCTGCTGGTAACGTGCGCGGCACTGACGTAGAAATATCTACGCCCGGTAAAGGTCTAAACGTTTTGGCCGTTGGTAACTATGACGACAATAACGATACCATTGCCCCTAGCTCCAACTTTAAAGATCCACAAACCAAAAACCAAAAGCCTGAGATTTCCGCACCAGGCACCTCCATTACTGCTGGCGGCCAAACCATGACCGGCACAAGCATGGCGGCACCACACGCGGCAGCATTTGCAGCGAACCTTCTCTCTTCTTCTACTTGGCTGCAATTTCAACCCACATCGACCAAGGCCGTAATTCTGGCTAGTTCAACCAAAGCGATTGCCGGTGGCGCTGACAAGGTTGGCGTTGGCGGTATAGACTTCCACAACGCTATTTATAATGGCTTCAGCAAGCGCTGGACTGGCGGCAACGACGCCTTCGACTTCTTTGATGAGAATGATAGCGTACCAAATAACGGTATTATGGAATACGAAATGTCGTTAAATGCCTCAACGGCTGATGTGCGCGTGGCATTCACTTGGTTAAACCGTGGCGATTACACTTATGACCACCGTGCCGACGCTCACCCAATTGGTATGGACTTCGATATTACTGTTTACGACCCAAATGGTAGCTACGTCGGGGGCTCGTCTTCTTGGGACAATCCTTATGAGATAGTTACCTTTGACCCTGCGGTCACAGGCACTTATGTCGTTCGAATTAAGCGCTACGCTAACCGTGATACCGCGTCAAAATTCAACGCTGGAATTAGCGTTAGATGGAAATAAGGCCTTAGTTCTTCCCCACAAATGCTTTGCCCTAGCGGCAAAGCATTTATTACATGCATGACACTATATTTTAGCGGGCACGATTTTATGGATACATTCATTTTAAAAACTCAACAGACCTTCAGCTCCGAGTTTTGCGAGACAATGATTCATAAATTTAATCAGAGCCCAAACACATATCAAGGCCGTACCGGCTCTGGCGTGGACACACAAAAAAAAGACAGTATAGACCTAGATATCTCCACTCAAACACCTTGGCAAGCGGAGGTAGAACACGTCCAACAAGGGGTATTTAAATCGCTGATTCAATACGCTAGAATTTATCCATTTTTACTTGCAGGCCCTATCTCCCCCACCCTTACCCACCCTAAAACGGGTGCCACCAAACCGATCTCGCATACCGATGTCGCCAAACTGAACGATGTCCAAATCGAGCATTTATTACGTGGAATTTATCGCCTGGACGGTATCAATATGCAGCATTACAGCCAAGGCCAAGGCGGTTACCATCACTGGCATTCAGAACAGTTTCCACAAACACAAAAGAACAATCAAGAGCAGCTAGCCCTTCATCGTGTATTACTATGGATTGTTTATTTAAATGACGTGAATGAGGGAGGCGAAACGGAATTTTATCATCAACAGGTAAGCGTTAAACCAAAACAAGGCGAGCTTATTTTGGCGCCCTGCGGCTTTACTCATACCCATCGTGGCGGCATCCCGATCTCGAATGACAAATACATTCTGACATCGTGGGTGATGTATAACAATGCTGAAACGCTTTACGGGGCTTAATGCCCATGACGCGCCTCAGTCTATTTCCTAAAATGTACTTTTTTACCTTCGATTTGGCGGATGTATTATTTAACAAGGCACAAGGTGAAATTAGTTTTATTTTTCTCTCCCGACTGATTGTTTGCTAGTCGCTTCCAAACAGCTTAAATCACGCACCAATAAACCGTAACATTTTGATGTTAAAGCCGGAATATTTTTCGGTAAATTAATTCGTACAGTCCGGCCTGATCCAGCAGCGACTTCTAATGGTTCGTCTTTTTCTGTGCGCAGATTATCCAGTATAAAATGCTCACTGCCGGAAGGACTTAGAAGTTCAAGTGAGTCGCCAATGCGAAAGTGATTTTTCACATCCATCTCTACCGTGTGATTTTGTGCATCGTAGCTTATTAGCTCAGCAACGTATTGTTGTTTTAAAGGCTGGGCACTGCCGGTCTCATAGCTTTGATATTCCGCAGGGACATGGCGACGGTAAAAGCCTTCAGTGTAACCTCGGTTGGCGAGGGCGCCGAGCTCATCCATCATGCCTTTGTCAAATTC
The DNA here is from genome assembly GCA_002746115.1 of Alteromonadaceae bacterium. Classification (GTDB taxonomy): domain Bacteria; phylum Pseudomonadota; class Gammaproteobacteria; order Pseudomonadales; family Cellvibrionaceae. The sequence continues at coordinate 9,015 of NVXL01000054.1, read as the reverse complement.
ATCGCCATTTAAAGCCTCTTTAATTGCGCGCCCATAAACGGCAGCGGTACGTGCGACGTAATAATGTGATTTAGTACGACCTTCGATTTTTAGTGAGTCAATGCCCATGTTCACCAATCGTGAAACATGCTGCACTGCGCGCAAATCTTTGGAATTCATAATATAAGTGCCATGTTCATCTTCATAGGCAGGCATATATTCTCCTGGTCGGCCACGCTCCTGTAAAAGCACCGGCTCCCAAGTCTCCACGGCATCGCTTTGACTTGGCTTATCATGGCTATCTAATTGCTGGGCGGGAATTAAATCACCCGAATCATCTTCTTTGGCTGGGTGTACATTGTATTCCCAACGACAGGAGTTAGTGCAAGCACCTTGATTGGAGTCCCGGTGCGTCATGTAGCCGGAGAGCAAGCATCGGCCCGAGTAGGCAATGCATAGTGCGCCATGCACAAAGACTTCCAACTCAATATCAGGGCAGCGCTGACGAATCTCTTCAATTTCGTCAATTGATAGCTCTCGTGAAAGAATCACCCGGCTGATGCCTTGTTGCTGCCAAAACTTCACGGCAGCCCAGTTGACGGTATTCGCTTGCACCGAGAGGTGGATTCTTTGCTCTGGCCAGCGCTCTTTAACAAGCATGATTAGACCAGGATCAGACATAATCAGCGCATCAGGGCCCATCTCTATAACAGGCTCAAGATCCCTGATATAGCTGCGAACTTTGTCATTATGCGGAGCAATATTGCTTGCAAGATAAAAACGCTTGTTTTGTGCATGCGCCTCAGCGACAGCTTCAGCCATAATGTCGAGCTTATTAAATTCGTTATTGCGCACGCGTAGGCTATAACGCGGCTGACCGGCATAGACGGCGTCGGCTCCATATGCAAAGGCATAACGCATGTTTTTAAGGGAGCCCGCAGGGGATAGGAGTTCAGTTTTCATTGTGTTTAAGCCAGTTTGGTCAAAACTGGCCATTGTAGTGCTGAGTACCCACCGTATATTTGTTTTAGAACAAACTTTTGCGTATTAACTTTAGGGGCATGATTCGAATATTCTCTGTGTTCCAGGGGGGATAAATCAGGTATTTATGAATTTTATGGTCAACGCCTGCCAAGCAATGAAGGATGCCGATCAAGCGCAAGCCAATCATTATCAGGCACAACTCGTTGTTAACATGTATGAACACGACAATGAATTAATCATAGAGTTTAGAGACAATGGCAAAGGGATGGATGAAGCCATATGCAATAGTATATTTGAACCATTTTTCACGACAAAAAGTGAAGGTCAAGGCGTTGGGCTGGGTTTGGCTATCAGTTACGGAATTATTGAGCGTCACGGCGAGCGCATAGATGTAAATGCAGAACCGGATAAAGGTAGTATGTTCAGCATTTACCTTCCGCCTACTGAAGCTACTTAGAAGCTTCCGCGAAGAGTGTTATAGTAGGATCGGCTCTGTCCATATTGCATACTTTGCTCAAAGACAAGGAACATCACCATGCAAAAACAGCGAAAGCCTCACCTACTGTCAAAGCTTGGGATTGTACCTACTGAAGAGCAAGGTAAGCCATACAGTGTGCTAATAGAGCCGCTAAATGAATTTACCATTTACTGACCACCGACCATTATCGATTAGCACTTATACATAAAGCAGGAATATCGTGAAATCTTATATAGTATTGTTTCGTGGAATTAACGTTGGGGGTAAGAACATAGTCCCCATGAAGGAATTGAAATCATTATTGGAGGGTCATGGTTATGATTATGTTAAAACATATATTCAAAGTGGGAATTTAGTTGTAAAGACTATGGTCAATCCATCGGATCATATTGGGCTCTTAGTTTTGTCAAAGTTTGGATTTAATCCAGAAATTATGGCAATTGACAAATCAAAATTTAATGCCCTTGTTGCCTCTAATCCATTTCAATCATTTGAAGGTAAAACCGTTCATTTTTACTTCTGCGCTAAGAAGCCGAGTTTGAATAAGACAAAACTAAACTCCGTAATTGCAAGTAGCGAAGCATATGAATTGAAAGGTAAAGTGTTCTACCTACACGCACCTGACGGCATTGGCCGCTCAAAACTCGTTTCCAATATTGAATCATGCTTAGGCGTAGCGGCTACGGGCAGAAATTTAAATACCGTGTCAAAGCTTTACGAAATTGTAAATACTGAATAAATAACCAAATCCATACTACCTAAGCGCCGCCTATTATTAACAATCGAGTGCGCTATGACTGTCCGATTCACTTGGCTATGGATATCTACCTTGCTTGCCCTTAACTTCCTAACATCTTGAAAATTAGTCCATTCATAGCTAACATTTTTTAACAACTCAACCACCTTCGGGTTGCTATACTCGACTGTATTGAAGTGCATTACGATCGAAATTCAAGCACTTCCGTTAGGTTATTTATGCCCTGAATGATCTAGGGGGCGCCCTAATGACAAGTGGCTTTAAACATAGAGCTGAATTTTATTAATAGATATCTACTGGAATCGAAACCACGAAGGAGAACAATTTTGAAAGTTAAGCTATTCTTATGCACCCTCGGTATATTGACCTTAAATGGCTGTGGAGGTTCAGGTGGCGGCTCAGTTAGCAGTTGCGATGGCGTAGATACTCGCCCTCGTGAAGTGATAATATCGGCGGTAAATGCAGATTACCAGGTCAATCAATTCAACACTGATGATGCGGATCAGTCTGTATCCGACCTACTGCTAAACAGTGTTCCCCTTGATTTATCTGTAGCCCACAACACAGAGGACGTGGCTATCATCGTTAATGTCAGTACGGAGACACGCTTGGCCGAAATAGCTCATAATCAATTGAATTTTTTCCGTTTTTCTATATTTTCAAGCGCTTCGGCATGCAGCCTTGTACCGCCTGAGCTTGAAGATGGTATTCGTAGTATCACGGTGCAAACACGTTTAAGCATTGCCGACCTCTTCCCTGCTGGTAGCGATGTGAGTAGTTTGTTTAGCGTTACAGCATCACGCAAAAGTGATGAAAAGGCTTTGGTGAGCCTCGATGAATGGAATACCATGGCTTCTCGCCCCAATCATGATGCCTTCGGTGGTGTTTTTACTTCAAGCATATTAGTTTTTTCAGAGGCGTCGACAACGCCTGAAGGCGACTATGCGCTTGCCTTGCGTATCACCACAGAAAATGGCCAGATTTTTACGACTGAGCTACCTTCAATTAGCGTGGTACGATGATCAGCTTGCAGACTTTCTCTTCGACCCAACCACTGCGCTGCTCGTAGTTGGGTCTCGTAGCACTGTCAAAACCACACAGGCAGGCTCGTCGGACGCAACGTGATGCGCAACGGTAGTGGGGTGTAGTATCGAGTGAGGTTTGTTTTATGACTTATCCTGACTACTGACGCACACTAAGCGGCTAACACTGCGGGTGCAGAATCCGAAATAGCGCACTAATAAGAACATGTTATATTACTGTTATTGTGTGCCTAGCAGTATTTGAACAGTAATATTTCATTCGCATCGCCTACGTAAATTGAAGGCCAAAAAAACCCGAATATATACAAAAATATATTCGGGTTTTTATTTATATCGTGACGTAAATAATTACAATTATGTCACGCTAATTCACACAGATTAATACCTCATCCAAATGAATTAGTTACAGCTTCCTAATGAAGTCCAAGATGCATCACTACCAGGTAAGCTATTGGCATACCAGTTAGCAACATAGAGGTTACCCTCATTTTGCATTTGCTCACCAGCTTCATGGTGAGTAGGCTGGCCACCGTCCCAATCTTTAGTGCTCCAGTTTGGATAGACAGCAACACCACTACAACTTCCGCCAGTTGGATCGGTGGGATCTGTAGGGTCTGTTGGATCCGTAGGATCGGTTGGGTCTGTTGGCACGCCACCACCAGACTTATGCTCCCAGCCTCGAACGATGTCACGAACAATAGAACCAGAACTGGTTAAGTTAGTAGTACCAGGTTGGAAGGTAGAAGAACCTTCCGCTTTATCATTAACAGCCCAGTTAGCATGGCTAATACCGTTATCACGCAGGAAGTTCATCCAAGTGTTGGTGCTACCTTGGTTTGGTGCACCATCACCGCTCGCGTCAACAGTTCCCCACTCAGTAGCAAATAACGCAATACCATTGTTCAATGCCGTTGTCGCTTTTGCTCTCAGAGCATCAGAGTGAGTACCCGCATAAAAGTGCAAGGTATAAGCGATGTTATTTCCGGAAATTGGGTTCTCAGAGGCTTCATCCACACGCTGGGAGAAGAACGGAGTACCGACAATGATCAAGTTATCAGGGTCATTTTGACGAATTGCATTTACTACCTGCTCAGCATAAGGCTTGATAACATTCGTCCAAGAAACATCAAGAGGTTCGTTATAGACTTCGTAAATTACATTGTCCAAATGACCGTAGTCTTGAGACATTCTAGAGAAGAAATCAACCGCTTCAGAAGTAAAGTTTTCAGCGTGATGTGAATGCCAATCAATAATGACATACATATCGTTTGCTACGGCTGCATCAATTACGGTGCGAACTTTTGCTTCGTTGGCAGCAGGCTCTTCTAAGTAACCACCACTTGCGTCAACGCCCATTGCTGCACGGATAATACTTGATTGCCAATCGCTTCTTAGCATATTAACGGTTTCAAAATTGTAGAACTTCTCACCACCCCAACCGTTATTACTCCAGAACAAGCTATTACCTGCGAAGCTTTTTGCAACACCACCGGCATGGACTCGGTTACCAACAACCGATAAAGGCTCAACACCACCAACTGGACCCGGATCAGTAGGATCAGTAGGGTCTGTTGGGTCGGTCGGATCAGTAGGGTTAGTACCGACTGGTGTAATTTCCAACCAGTTAACATTAAAACCGCCAGAAACAGCTGCTATAGCAACAGTTTGCTCACCCGCTGAAAGACTCACTTCATGGCTGATGGTTTCCCAGTTCTGCCAACCGTTGGTTTGAGGAACATCAATCATACCAAAGACAGGATTACCGCCACCTTGTTCAAACTGAATAGAACCCGAACCGCCCTCACTTGCAATACGATAGCTTACGTTATAGTTGCCAGTGCTAGGAATGTTAACATCATAAGTGACCCAATCACCGGCATCAATCCAACCGATGTTTTCACCACCACCATTATCAGTCGTCGCTTCAGTTTGCATCCCCATCATTTGACAAAAGCTTTCTGCCTCAATTCGACTAGAAACCTGCATTACACTACATGGTTTGCTAACAACATCGTCACCAGGAGTACCCGGACCTGTTGGGTTGGTAGGTGTGCCTGTGTTTGAACCGATTTTGTGAGGCCAATCGTGAACAATTTCAAAAACTTTAGCGCCAGATTCGGTCAGCCCATTACCGCCGGGGCTAAATAAAGATGCGCCTTCTGGCTTGTCATTAATGGACCAGTTTGCGTGGCTGATACCATTTTCCAATAAAAAATTCATCCAAGTATTAGTTTCGCCGTGATTAACAGCACCATTACCGTCGGCGTTTACAGTGCCCCACTCAGTAGCAAACAAGGCAATGCCGTTATTCATTGCTGTCGTTGCTTTATCTCTTAAGAAACCTTTGTGAGTACCTGCATAAAAGTGCAAGGCATAAGCGATGTTAGTACCGTTGATAGGGTCGAAAGAGGCTTGATCGACGTCTTGCGACCAAGAAGGCGTACCCACGATAATTAAGTTATCTGGGTCAATCTGACGGATAGCGCTAATAACTGTCTCAGCGTATGGCTTAATTGTACTGCTCCAAGACACTTGTAGTGGCTCGTTGTAGATCTCGTATATAACGTTATCAAGATGCCCATAATCTGATGCCATCTTACGGAAAAAATCCACCGCTGCGCCAGTATGGTTCTCAGCATGATGCGTATGCCAATCGATAATCACGTACATATCACGTGCTACTGCAGAATCGACAATAGTTCTTACGCGTGCTTCGTTTGGCCCTGGGCTTGAGAGATAGCCGCCCCCGTCATCGACGCCCATTGCGGCACGAATAATACTGGAATTCCAGTCATTTCTAAGATCGCGCACAACATTGTCGTTGTAAAATTTTTCACCACCCCAGCCGTCGTTACTCCAAAAAAGACTGTGCCCTGCAAAGCTTTTGGAAACGCCGTCGGCAAGAACGCGGTTACCTTGTACTGTTAGTTTTTCAACTGCCTGAACCGGCACAGATGCTGCGACCGCTAGCACAAGAGCAGCAAGTGTTTTTTTCTTTGCCGAAGCGTTGTTGAAAATTTTGGAAGCTAAAGATGTTAAATATGCACCATCTTTTTTTTCTATTGAGACGTTATTCTTCATGTTATTTTATCCCCTTGAACGGGTTTTGTTATTGTTTGATTTATTACTTCTCTACTGATTAAGGTGGAATCTAAGTACGCAATTCCGATAAGCCGTAAACATCAGCAGGGCATTGAGATTAAAGATTTAGCAGTACACAAAGCAATACGCTTTCGCCAAAGCGTTGTTTTGTTGCGTTTAGTCAAAAAGTGGGTGTTTCGAAATAACCCACTCCCTCTTATGACAAATGTTACCGACCTATAGGCGCAATAAGAATAAAGGCCGTCAGGCGAGAATATTAGCGGCTTCCGTGGCTTTGCTACCTGCCCCCCTGCGCTGGTTAAATTTTGCACTACCCGGGATATTACTGACTGTAATTGCACCGATCAAGGCGTGTGATGGATGTCTTTTTTTTACTCGCCCTAGACCGCTATACTTACCTATAACATTTTTCTCCATATAGAAAAAGATTGTTTCTAGTTAAGACTAATCCCCCTAAACTACTCCATTCGAGCACCATGATCACAGGCATAGGCGCCAACTCTAGTGTATCTACTACTTTGCTGGACTTTGATTCCTGCAGTTATTTCCTTTATCGAGTTCGTTATTTTATTGGTAATAAGTGACGAGGCATTTAACGAGAAATATGGAAGAATATAATCGAGTAATAAACCGGCTTAACACACAATCGAGATATATTTTATGTCTAGAAATGTCATTTATCAAAAGAAAATCGAAACCTTACTTAGCCACGCTGACGTACGCATCGGCGCTGGTCGCGAGTGGGATTTGGAAATTCACAACCCTGACACCTACGCACGCATACTTGGAGGAGGCACCCTAGGCTTAGGGGAAGCCTACATGGAATCTTGGCGGGACTGCCTGGCACTGGATCAATTTTTTACCCGCGTCTTACAAGCAAGGCTCGCACAACGCGTACATACGGTTAACGATAAACTCTTTTTCGTGAAAACTTGGCTAATGAACCGACAGGCAGGCAAACGCTCACTTAAGGTTGCGCAACAGCATTACGATGCTGGTAATGACCTGTACCAACGCATGCTCGATAAGCGCATGATTTATAGCTATGGCATAGAAGGCCGCTACGATGCACCGCGTTAATTCGAGCCAACATTTAACTTACAAACGCCATCAATTAACTTGGCACTGAGCTATGATAGGCAGAATAAATTTTCTATTATTAGAGACGAGTTAGGTTATGAACATTAGATCTATTACATATGCAGTTACACTAGCTATTGGGCTACTATTTAGCTCAATATCCTATGGCGATCCAGTTTGGATCGATGTGCGGAGCTTAGCGGAACACCAAATAGATAATATTGAAGGCGACATCCGAATCTTGCATACAGACATAGTGGCTGAGGTAAGTAAAATATACCCGGATAAAAACACAGAGATTCGCTTGTATTGTCGTAGTGGCGGAAGGGCAGGAAAAGCATTATTATCCTTAAAGAACGCAGGGTATCATAATGTACAGAATGCGGGAGGTATTAATGATGCCCGTAAGATAAGGGCTCCAACTAAAGCAGCTGAATAGTTGTTGAGGCATAGTATTAGACGGCAACCACATTGGGAAATAGTCCTGCCTTATCAGTACTATTCAAGCACTCAAAAGTAATAAACACAAAAAAATGAATTTACACCAAGTTATAAGCAAACTGGAAAATCTCAAGAATCCTGAAAAGATAAAACTCAAAGAGACCAAGTTTGGCATCAATGCAAAAAACTCACTCGGAATCTATCATAAAGATTTGAAAGCTGTCGCCAAGGAAATTGGTCAAGACAATCAGCTTGCGCTTGAGTTATATGACACGGGTATTTATGAAGCGAAAATACTGTGCAGTAAAATTTATGATCCTGAATGTATTTCAGAAAAACAAATGGACGAATGGGCTACGGACTTTGAAAACTGGGAGATATGTGACTCTTTTTGTATGGGATTTTTTGCTAAAAGTAAGCATGCTCTACCTAAAGCGTTTGAATGGTCTGAGGCCGATAACGAGTTTGTAAAGCGAGCAGGCTTCGTCATTATGGCAGCCTACGGGTTTGCTGATAAAAAGTCAGGCAATGACGTTTTTGAAGAATTCTTTCATCCTATTGAGCGAGAATCCGGTGATAATCGACTATATGTCAAAAAGGCTATAAATTGGACGCTACGCAATATTGGTAAAAGAAATATCGACTTACAAGGTAAAGCCATAGAGGTCGCTAGCCGCATATTGACAAACGATTCGAAATCAGCAAAATGGATCGCCAAGAATGCACTTAGTGAGCTACAAAAGCCTGATGTCAGCATTCTGAGCTATCCGAGGCATATATACAGGCCAACCACCTAATGTCAGCGATCGCGTCCACCCTGTAGATCAAAAATATTGATACAACACCAAAAACAATCGGAGATTTTATGAGTCAGGACTACAACTATCGGGAGCGCCAAGTAGAGCTCGATACCGAAAAACAATTTCGCTTAGGCGAAGGGAAGATCAGCGGATATGCTTCCGTGACTTTAGGCGTACTAAGTTTACTCGCCGTACTCGCCTACTTATTTCCCACCTACCTGACAACAACCGAGTTGCGTAAAGTCTACGACGCCGAGTTTTTAAAACAGATTTTAAAATACGGTATGTACTTTTCATTGTTCTTTGGTGTTCTCACCTTCTATTTTAAAAAATACCGACGCATGGGCACAA